>CAZNOC010000407.1:0-1220 GCA_964574545.1 uncultured Bifidobacteriaceae bacterium
CGTGCGTGGTGCGGGCGCTGATTCGGGCGTCAGTCGCCAGGGACCAGCTCGACGAGCGGACCCTCCAGGTGAGCAAGCGCAAGGAACGCCAGCTCCGCTATCTCCAGGAGCAGATGCGCAGCTCGCGCGGTCTGGCGTCGATCGTCGAGTCGGTCGTCAGCACCGAGGCGGCTCGCCTGGGCAAGCTCCTGGCCGACGATGAGGAGGCGTTCAAGGCGGCGAGCCGCGCGCTGGAACCGCTGCTGGCGGCGCCCTCGAACCAGGACCTGCTGGCCACGCGCCTGGACCAGGGGACGCTCGACGCGCTTCTACGCTTCGGTGCCATCGTCGGCCGCAAGTCGCGCGACTTGAAGCCGATCGCGGACCTGGGCATCGGGCTGGTGAAGGAACTTGAAGGCAAGTCCGTGGCGACTGTGCTTCGCGCAGCGGATCCTGGTTTTGCGAAGGCGCTCACCAGGGGAGCGCGAACACGGCGCAAGCCGCGGAAGTAACGCCGGAACCGATGGGATGCGAGCGTCGTCCGGCCCGTATGCGGCGACCTGATCGCAGCATGCCTGCAACTTCCAGAACCTTCTATCAGGACCTGGGAGTCGGACGACGGCTCGGCATCCTGGGCGTGGACTTGCTGGAGGTACACTGGGGAGTGGACCTCAAGACCTCTGCGGTGAGGCTGTCGCTCGCCCCTGCGAAGTAGTCAGAGCCGAGTCCTCTGCCTACTCAGTCCCCGCCGTCCACTTCGCACGCAGCGCGGCGCGATCGACTTCCGCGCCCCGCAGATACACCGACGCGATGCGGCGCGTGTTGGTGATGTCGTCGAGGGGGTTCGCGTCCAGTACGATGAAGTCGGCGCTCTTGCCAGCGGCGAGTGTCCCAAGCTCCTCGATCTGCAGCAGCGCGGCCGCATTGCGGGTCGCTGCCACGATCACCTCCCCGGGCGTCATCCCGGCCGCCACCATGTCCGCCATCTCCTGGTGCGCCTGCCACCCGCCGTTCGTGTCGGTGCCGAACGCGATGCGCACGCCGCCGTCCCTCATCTTCACGAGGTTGCGCGCCTGGAGGTTGAACGAATCACCCGCCGTGGGCGGCAACTTCGCCTGCGCCTCGTGCATCCGCGCGATGTCCGCCGCGGGCACCGTGTCGGCGATCCAGGACATGTCCTCGGCAACCCCGCGTCCGGGCAGGTTGGGCACCAGCACCACATGCGGACGCTCCTTCAGCAT
>CAZNOC010000407.1:1320-3365 GCA_964574545.1 uncultured Bifidobacteriaceae bacterium
ACCGTGCCGTCGCCGGTGAGGATGCGAGCGCCCTCGAACACCATGACGTCGGTGGCGAGCGGTGCCTCCTCCGGCGGGGATGAGCACCCCGCGACGAGCGCCGTCGCCATCAACAGCAACAGGCCGCGTACACCCGCGACGCGCCACACCGCCATCATCACACCACGCATCGCAAACCTCCTCGAGAGAACGCTTCGGGATTCTAGTCGAAACCGCGTCCGCGGCGCTGTCGCCGGGCCGCCAAGGAGCTGATGAGGGCACGTCCGCATCGCTGCGCCCTGCCGTGCCCTCCGAGCGACCGTGAACCTTCGTTACCGCGCGCCTGCGAGCGTCTTGGTCAGCCACAAGCCCAGCGGTGAGGTGACGGCGTTTGCCACGTCGCGGCCGGCCAGCGTGGCGTACTCACTCACCTCGCCCGTGGCCGCCGGCACGAGCAGGTGGTTCACGCCCGGCACGAGCAGGACGTCCACGCCGCCGTCGCGGCGTCGCGCACGGGCGAGCTCCGCCAGCCTCTCGGCGTGGTAGGGCTTCACCTGCGTATCAAGCTGCCCCTGCAGGATGAAGATGGGCTGGCGGACGTCGCGCATCACCCGCGCGGGGTCGAACGCCAGCAGGCTCTGGAACCATGCGTTGTCCGCCTGGTCGCGCAGCTCGTCGGGCACGCCCTCCCAGCTTCCGCCTTCGAGGACCGCCGCGTGGATCTGTTTCTGCAGCGCCACCTTCGCCTGCACGTCGGCGTCCGGTGTCTTGGCCTGCGCCAGCAGGTGCGCCTGCTGTTCCAGTACGAGCTCGGCGCCCGTGAACGACGGAGCCGCGACGAGCGCGAGCGCCGCGATGCGGCGATCCCGCGCGGCCGCCAGCATCGACACCCACGCGCCCTCGCTGTGCCCGACGACGGCGATGCGGCGCCGATCGACGTCACGACGCCGCTGCCGGTCGAGGTACTGGACGATGGCGCGCACGTCTTCCGCGTAGTCGGCCAGCGTGGCGGAGTCCGCGCGCCCGCCGCTTTGTCCGACGCCGCGCTTGTCGTAGCGCACCACCACGAAGCCGGCGTCGACGAGGGCCCGTGCCATCTGCCCCAGGATGGGGATGCCGGCCACGAACCCATCGCGATCGGTAGGCCCCGAGCCGCCGACGAGGATCACGGCAGGCAGGGGCCGCACTGGTCCCGGTGGTCGCGTGAGGGTGCCGGCCAGGTTGAACCCATTGCCTGGAATGCGGATGGCCTCATCGCCGTCGATCGAGAAGGACGCCGTGCGGGTCGCCGCCGAGGCGATGTCCTCGCGTGCCAGCTCGAGGCCCTGTGAGGGCACGCTCAGCCGGAGCAGGCGGCCATCCTCGTCGGCCCACACGCTCACGGCCAGCTCCCCGGCGGGGTTGTCGATCACCAGCGAATAGCGCGTGGCGTTGATCGCGCGCTGGGGGGTCTCGATGCGTTCGGGCGTCAGTGCGGTCACGCGCATCGGCAGCTCCGCCTGCGGCGCGATGTAGCCCCGCAGTTCCGTGCCGACTGTGGCGCCGACGAGACGGCGCGAGAGCGCGGCGTAGGCCCCGAAGAAGGTGTTGGGCAGCACGAGCGTGTCCGCGCTCACCTCGTCCACCTTCTCGGTCGTGCTCTCCCCGGTCGTGATCGCGTTTGTCGCCCTCCCGCCGGCAAACGTGGTTTCCAGCCGGACGGCCGTGCCCCGAATGGAGCCCTCCATCGAGAGACGGGTGGGCCGCCATTCGGCGTCGTACTCGACGGAAGCCCGGTCTGTCACGACGTCGATCGGAACGCCCTGACGGCTGGTTCCTCGAATCGCCCAGCCGTCAGGGAGCTGCGCGACGGTGACATCCTCGCGGCCCACCGGATTGGCTCCCAGAAACACGATGTAGCTGGCGGCTTCGGTCGGCGCGGCCGGGGCCGGTGCCGGTTGGGCAGAAAGCGGGGCGGCGATCGCCGCCACGAGGACCAGGGCGCCGAGCGTTCGCTGAGGGCGTATCATGCGATCCTCAGCTTACCCGAGGTGGACGGATTCATGGGGAGAGCCGAAAGCCGAGAG
>CAZNOC010000408.1:0-3332 GCA_964574545.1 uncultured Bifidobacteriaceae bacterium
ATCACGACAAGGCGGTGAGGGCGTCGAGGCTCTGCCTGGGGCTGGCGGGTTGAGACGGCTCGATACTCCTGCCGGACGGGTCCGGGAGCCTATCCAGGAGGGGAGCGCCGGCGACGTGTTCGACTTCGCCTACTTTCAGTTTCCCGAGATCGGGTCAGCGCTGGAAGTGCTGTTCCTCGATCCGTCGAAGCTCCCGCCACCCGAGAAGGTGATTCAGGCTGTGACGTCGTAGGGCCCGTCCGTGCACGTGCAGCCGTCACACCTCAACCGGAGTGCCTGTGCACCGGCCGTCGCGCCGGGGGTCGGCGCGGACGGCCGGTCTCGGAAGAGCGGGTCGCCCCACTCCTCGCGCGTCACTCACTCCGCGAACGGAGATCAGTCAGGGTACAGCGGGATCGATCGCCGCGGATCTTCCCATACTCCGACATCCGTCGAAGGACCGTGGGGCTGGACCCGATGGAACCCGACGACCACGCCGTTGATGAGGTGTTCGATAGTTGTCGCGACCTCGGTTGTTGGATTGTCGGGATCCGGCAGGCTGTCCGGGAACGGGCCGCTCACGCAGAATCGTGTGCCGCTGCCGCGTGCCTGCCGCTGACCCGGCTCAATACCCAACGGATTCCTGGGCCCCTTGCGAGGGAGTCCAGCCGGGTTCACGTTGGCGACAATGGCGAAGTCGAGCGCGACCGTTCCATGGCCCGGGATGTCCGCCTGCGTACCCTCCACCAGCCGCCATTCATCACCGAGTGGTTCCAGGAGCGAGAAGCCTGAGGGTGCCCCGGGCAGCTCAAACCCTACCGCCGTGATGCGCGGCCATTTGTCGTCGTCGACACGAGGCATCGACGTATTGGCTGCGTAGAAGCAGATCACCCGATGACCGGTGTCGTGGGTGGCCCACAGGACCTTGATGGGTGCATCCGGGCCCGCGGCGGGGCTGGACACGAACGCTGTGGCGAGGGCGGGGTTGATGACACCTCTCACGACATGCGCCGAGACGCCGGCCATCGACACGATGACAAGCGCGACGAGAAGCGCGAGGGCAGGACGAAGATCCCGGGCCGGACCCGGGGGACGAACGCGTGGCACTGTGGTCATAGTCGAGCTCCCTTCGGATCGGGATTGTGGTCGGGAGTCGCCAGACGGTCCATGGATGCCCGGTGGAATTGGGATGCAATCGACATGGTCGGGTAAGTGTTGTGCCGGCAGACGTTTCTGTCGTCAGGTGAAGACCCGCTGGAGGCCCTGGTGTTATGATGGGCCGCCCAGAATGCCTGGGGAGGACCGGCAACTCCGATGCGAGAGTCAGTCACTCCCGACGAACGTCCACGCTATCGCTTCGGCGTGTTCGACTTCGATGCCAGCACGCTGGAGCTCCGCAAGAACAGCCGGCCCGTCAGAGTCCGTCCTCAATCGCTCAAGCTGCTGACTCTCCTCCTCGCTCGCCCGGGCGATCTGCTGTTACGCGACGACATCCACCAGGCACTCTGGGGCCGCGACACGTTCATCGACTTCGAGCAAGGCGTCAATCACTGCGTGAAGGAACTCCGTGCAGCGCTGGGTGATACGGCTGACTCCCCGCGCTACATCCAGACCCTGCCTCGCCGCGGGTACAGGTTCATCGCCCCGGTCGAGGAGATCGGGCTCAGGCCGCCCGTTTCCATTGCGGAGCCGATCGTCTCAGCGGTGCCGTCGTCGAGCGCTGCCCAGTTGTCGGTCGACTCGACCCCCGGACTTGCGGCTGCCTCGAGCGGCTCTTCATTCGGCTCGGGCCGCGCATGGGTGTCGGCCGTTGGCTTCGCAGTCGTCCTCGCGACGGTCATGACTGCGTCATACCTCGCGTGGTCCGGCGGACGTTCGACACCGAGGGCTTCCACTCTCGTTGTGCTGCCCTTTTCCGTTCCGGAGGCTGATGCGGAGCTCGGGATTGGCCTTGCCAACGCCATCTCGCTGCGGCTGGGGGGGCAATCGCAGGTGTCCATCCAGCCCATGACCATGGGCTCGGATCCGTCGCGCGCCCAGCCGCCAGGCTTCGAGGGCGCGCAAAGCGCGCGCGACACCACGCTCGTGCTCGGCGGGGAGATCAGCAGAAGCGGAGCCAACCTCACGGTTCTTGCGTGGCTCACCGACACCAGCGGAGCCACGGTCTGGTCCCAGACGTTCCGGGCGCACGCAGGGGAGCTGTTCAGTGTCGAGGATGTCATCGCTGAACGGGTGGTTGCCGCGCTCAACCTTCGACTTGCCGCCACGGATCAGGAGCGGCTTCGGCGACGGTACACGAGCGATGCCGCGGCTCATCATGACTACCTTCGCGGCAGGGCGGCGCTCGTCAAGCAAACGCTGGACGGGACACTCGAGGCCGTCCGGGCGTTCGAGGGCGCATTGCAGCGCGATCCGAAGTACGCGCTCGCGCGCGCGGGGCTCGCCATGGCCTGCGCAGACATGTATCTGCGCTTCGCCCCCGCGAGCGAAGCCGAGCGCTGGGGGAGCCACGCCGATGCCCACGTCCGCGCCGCGCTGGATCTCGATCCCGACCTGGCGGAGGCACACCTCGCCAGGGCCGCGGTCGCGCGCAAGCGCGAGTTCGACTGGAAGGCAACCGTGGAGGCCAGCAGGCGGGCACTCGTGCTGAACCCGAACCTCGATCAGGCGCGCTTCTTCATGGCCGCTGCCTACTATCACCTCGGTTACATGGAAGAGGCGCTCATCGAAATGGAGAAAGGCCGCAGCCTCAATGGGACCGACGTCGTCGAGCCCGTTCGCATCCAGGCACTCGTCGCGTTGTTCAGCGGAAACTTCGTGTCGGCCCGCATCCACCTTGAAGAAGTCAGCCGCCTGAGCAGCCGGCCGATCGGCGATACCTACCTGGCGCTCGCCTACTACTACTCGGGGAACGTCGAGCGTGCGCAGACGATGCTCGAATCACTTGCAAGCCACACGTCGGCGTCGACGGCGACGCGATCAGGAGCGGCCCTGGCAGGCGTCCTGGCCGCGCAGGGGCAATCCCGCGCAGCCCGCCTTCATGTGGACCGCGTCCTGGCTGGCCACTATCGCGATCATCACGTCGCGTACAGCCTCGGCGCGGCGTATGCTCAGCTCGGCGAGACCGACCAGGCCGTGCGATGGCTTCGCACCGCTGCCGACACCGGGTTTCCGTGTCTGACATGGTTCGAACGCGACCCGCTGCTCGAGTCCCTGCGTCTTGGCCCGGCATTCCCACAGTTGCAGCGGTACGTACGAGCAAGGCGCGACTCGACCCTGTCGAGAGTGGGTTGATTGAGACGCGACTCGACAAGGCTTGTGTGACTGCCGACGTGCTCCACGCCAGCTCTGCT
>CAZNOC010000409.1:0-3330 GCA_964574545.1 uncultured Bifidobacteriaceae bacterium
GCCTCGAAGGCCTCCCGGAAGTCGGGATGGAGCATCAGCGACGCCTGGATCTGCGCCTCGGCTTCCAGAGCCGCCGCCAGATCCATGTGCGCTTCCCGGTTGAGCGCGTCCTTGGTGATCTCGAGCGCGAACGACGGGCCACGCGCCAGCGTGCCGGCCACGGTGAGGGCAGTGTCGAGGAGAGCTTCGGCGGGAACAATCCTGTTGTAGAGCCCGATGCGATGCGCCTCTTCGGCCGTGATGAAGTCGCCGGTCATCAGCAGTTCCGTCGCGCGGCCCAGCCCGACCAGCCGTGGCAACAGCCACGCCGCTCCCATGTCCGCCCCTGACAATCCCACGCGCGTGAAGAGGAACGCGATCTTCGCGGAGGGCGCCGCGATGCGCATGTCGCACGCCGTCGCGATCACCGCCCCGGCGCCGGCCACCGTGCCGTTGAGCGCGACCACGACGGGCCGCCGGCACTGCCGGATGGCGAGGACGAGCTCGCATGTCATGCGCGTGAACTCGAGCAGTCCTCGGTAGTCCCTGTCCACGAGCACGCCGATGATGTCGTGGACGTCGCCACCCGAGCAGAACGCGGTGCCGTTGCCAGTCAGCACGATGGCGCGCACGTCCGGCTCCGTGTCGAGTCGCCTGAACGTCCGCCCGAGCTCCTCGTAGACCTCGAACGTCAGCGCATTGAGCCGCTCCGGGCGGTCGAGCGTAATCGTGACGACGCCGGACGCGACGTCGTGATGGGTGAGAAACGGCGTCGATGGCGTCACTCGCGCGTCTCCTGCAACGCCGGCGGCACTGCCGCGGTCGCCTCAATCTCCACCGCGGCGCCTTCGTCCACGAGCCGCGAGACTTCAACGAGGGCCATTGCCGGGTAGTGACGGCCCATCCGCGCGCGCCACCGCTCCCCGATGGCGTCCCGCGCGCGCTGGTACGCGTCGAGATCGGTCACGTACACGGTCATCCGCATCACGTGCTCGGGGCCGCCGCCCGCAGCCTCGACGACGGTCAGCACGCGTGCCAGGGCGGCATCGAACTGCGACGCGAAGGCGGCGTCCACGATGCGCCCGCGGGCGTCCACCGCCGTCTGCCCTGCCACAAAGAGCATGCGCGCGTTCGACGGGGCCAGCCAGCCATGAGTGAACCCCCTCGGGGCTCCCAGCGACTGCGGGTTGAGCGGTACCGGACGTTGACCGGCGCTCCCTCGCACTCGCCGCAGCGTCCCCGAAACGGGGCTCCTCGATCCCAGGCGGGCCTTCACGACCCGCGGACCCGACGGCTTTCTCGGCGGGCTCATCGGCGAAGCTCCCCTCCGTCGATCACGAGCGAGGTCCCCGTCACACCGCGCGCGGCCTCGCCGCAGAGGTACAGCACCGCCGCAGCCACTTCTGCGGGAGTCACCAGACGCTTCTGCGGCGACCGCGCGACGATCGACTGAAGGGCCTCCGCCCGGCTTCGCCCCGTCGCCTCGACGATCGCCTGCAGCGACGCGTCCGTCATGTCCGTTTCAAGGTAGGTGGGGCACACGGCGTTGACGGTGACGCCTTTCGCCGCGACCTCCGCGGCCACGGCGCGCGTGAAGCCGACGACGGCGTGCTTGGAGGCGGCGTACGCAGAGATGTAGCGATCGCCCGCCAGCCCGGCAATCGAGGCGATGTTGACGACACGGCCCCACCCACGCGCGGTCATGCCAGGGACCCAGGTGCGGGTACACAGGAAGGTGCCCGTCGCGTTGACTCGCATGACACGGTCCCAGTCGTCGAGCGTCGTCCTGGCCAGTGGCGCGGCGAGGGCGATGCCCGCGTTGTTGACGAGGATGTCCACCGGCCCGGCGTGAGCGTCCACGGACGCCGCCAGTCGTTCGATGCTGGCCGTGTCGCCCACGTCGCACGCGAACGCCCATGCGTGTGCCCCGGCCGCGCTGAGTCGTGCGGCAACCGCTTCGACCTCGGAGCCCGTCCGCGCTGCCACCACCACCGATGCGCCGGCGCGCGCCAGCGCCTCGGCGATCGCCGCCCCGGCGCCCCGGCCTCCGCCGGTCACAAGCGCCGTGCGGCCGCTCAGGAATGCGTCACTCATCGCGGCAGAGTCTCCAGTACGGCATCAGCCAGAATCGCCCCGAGCGTGGCGACGATTTCCCGGCCTTCCTCGGCGGTCGCGTCGGCCGGGAATCCGAAGTATGCCTCGCTCCCGCCCGCCTCGTCGAACGTCCGCTTCCCCTCGCGAATGGCCTCCACCAGCGAGCGCGGGTTTGGCGCCAGGCGTGCGAGGATGGGCTGTCTCACCCACTCCGGTCGCTCCGCCAGCATCACGGCGCCCTCGTAGCGTCCGGCGTGACACGCCCCGCTGCGAAACTCCTGCGTGAGACGTTCCGCCCACCTTCGCCGTGTCAGGTCTGGAAACACGATCTGCGCGGCGTCACGACCGATGTGCTCGGCGGCCGCGCGAAGGGCCTCGACCTGAGCGGGATCGTGATGCGCGTTGGCGATCGCCAGCGTGCGCACGCCGTGTGAGGCCAGGCTGCGCGCGACGCCGGTGACGAGGAGCGTGACGAACGCCGCGGGCGGATCCAGGGTTCCGGCGAACGCGGCCGCGAAGGGCGCCGGCGCATAGGGCACCGCCGGGAGCAGCAGCACGTGCAGGCCGTGGGACGACAGCCGCGCAGCGCCTTCGCGCGCCATCGCCTCCGCGATCACCACGTCGGTTGCCAGCGGCAGGTGGGGACCGTGCGCTTCGATGGCGCCAGTCGGAAGCACCGCCACGGTGCGTGCCGGGTCGAGCGCTCGAACCTCGGGCCACGTCAGGGTCGCGGCCAAGTGTACAGGCATCGGGAAACGAGACTACCATTTCTGAATTCCGAATTCTGAATTCAGAAGTATCCTGCCGCGATGCAGGGGATGACCGACCACCTCAACATCGCGGAGCTCTTCCTCGACCGGCGCGTCACCGAGGGTCGTGGCGGACGGATCGCCATCAGAACCGACGCCGGGTCGCTGACCTACCAGGACGTGGTGGCGCTGTCGTCGGCCATGGCGCATCTGCTCGCCGCGCGAGGCGTCCGCCCGGAGGAGCGGGTGGTCATCGCGCTTCCCGATACGCCCGACTTCGTCGGGGCCCTCTTCGGCATCCTCCGCCACGGCTCGGTCGTGGTGATGGTCAACCCGGATCTCCCCGGCGATCAGATCCGGTACTTCTTCGAGTACACACGCGCCCGCGCCGCGTTCGTGGACCGCAGCCGGCTCGACGCTTTCGCCGAGGCCACCGCCGATCTCGTGGCGGCCCCGACCCTCATCCCGGTCGGAGCACCCGAGACCGACCTCGCCCTGGCCACCGCGT
>CAZNOC010000410.1:0-3316 GCA_964574545.1 uncultured Bifidobacteriaceae bacterium
GCGACTGGGCAATGCGGGTGCGTGCCGCCGATCTGCTCCGCGAACGCGAGCCGGACGCGGACGTCTCGGCCATGCGTCCCGCGCCGTGGCGGACCCCTCCGGATCCCGCGCTGCTGGCGGGCATGGTCTCGCCCCCCTACTCCCCGCAGGCGTACATCGAGACGGACAAAGGCACGATCCAGATCGAGCTGGCCGTGCTCGACGCCCCGTGGACGGTGGCCAATTTCATCGCGCTCGCGGGACGCGGATTCTTTGGCGGTGTCGGCCTTCACCGCGTGGTGCCGGACTTCGTGGTGCAGGATGGCGATCCGCGCGGCGATGGTGAAGGCGGGCCGGGCTATACGATCCGCGACGAGCTGAACGAGCGGCCGTACCTGCGCGGCACCGTGGGCATGGCGCTCGACTGGAAGGATACCGGCGGCAGCCAGTTCTTCATCACCCACTCGCCCCAGCCGCATCTCGACGCGCGCTATACCGTCTTCGGGCACGTCGTCTCCGGCATGGACGTCGTGGATGCGCTCGAACCGTGGGACGTCATTCGGGAGGTGAGGGTCTGGGACGGGACGGCGTGGGTCGGCGCGCCGTAGGTTCGGAGCGCGCCGGGCGGCGTACACAAGAAGGGGGGCACAAGCCGTTGCCCCCCTTGAAACTCACACCGAGGTGCGAGGTCGTTACCGCTTCTTCTTGGCGGTCTTCTTGGCAGCCTTCTTCGCGGTCTTCTTGGCCGCCTTCTTCTTTGCAGCTTTCTTTGCCATCGACTGATCCCCCCCTTCAGGTTGGGTTATGCGGAACGAGTTGCCGCGCCACCGCCTCGCCTCTGCCGCCTGGCACTCGGCTCGCTGGTGCCGGTCCGTTCCCGCCTTGACGCACACCGGCGTTCGGCGTGCACGATTCGAAGAAAAGGTGGGGCAGCCCGTCGAGGGACCGCCCCTGGCCTGACGGCCGAACTACCGCTTCTTCTTTGCGGTCTTCTTGGCAGCCTTCGTCGTCTTCTTGGCCGCCTTCTTGGCCGCCTTCTTCGCCTTCTTCGCCATTGGTCCTCCTGAAAGGGTTGGGCTCTGCCTGTGGGCAGCCACGAGGTTGGTCACAACCCGTGGCTTGAGCCGTCTTCCCTCATACCAGATGTAGATTATGGATGAGAAGACCACGATGTCAAGCACAAATTGCCGGCGCTTGTCAAAAGCACGCACCGTTTCGCGTGCCAGAGGCCCACTGCAAACGGGGCTCTTCTGTCAACCCGGCCTGGCGTCTGCCCGTCGTGTCGTCATCCCCGCCGCGCGCGAACCCTCGCGATCGCGATCGCATCGCGCGCGCTGATCCGTGTTGTCGGCGAGGCCGCGAAGAACTGTAGGGGCGCGCGATCAGCGTGCGGCGGCCGAGAGCCGCGCGGCATCGCGCGCGGCGCGATCGCGCAGCCGGCGATCCGCGCCGTCCACCCGTGACGCCTGTTCGTAGAGCGCGCGCGCGCGTGCCGGCTGATCGAAGTGCTCGGCGAGCGCCGCGGCATCCAGGAATGCGGCGATGCGCGTGAACGGCGGGGCCAGCGGACGCATCGTGAGCACGTGGTCGAACTCCACGAACGCCTCTGCGGCGTCACCGCGCGCGAGCAGCACGCGCGCGCGACGGTACCGCGTCACCGGATCGTGCGGATGGGTATGCCAGGCCGCGTCGAGTCGCTCCCAGGCGAGTGGCACGTCGCCACGATCGAGCGCGCGCCACCCTTCGAGGGCCAGTCGATACGCGCGGGCACGCGCGGGCGCCGGCGCGTCGCGCGGGGCGCGGGCGGAGGCGTCCAGGATCCCGGCTGGATCCCCCGCGGGGGCGGCCGACACCGCGCGTGCGTAGTCGGCGTCCGCCCGCTCTCGATCGCCGAACCGATCGTGCGCGCGGCCGCGCTGCAGGAAGGCCTGCGCAAGCGCGCCGTATGGCAGCCGCGGAAGGGCGATCGCCGTGTCGAGATGCTCCAGCGCGCGGTCGGTCTCGTCGAGCCGGTCGAGGTGCGAGGCCAGGGCCAGGTGCGCGCGCGCTTCCGCCACGTGCGGCGCATTGAGGCGTGCCGACTCGGCCGCGGCCAGCAGCGCCTCCCATCCCCGACGGCTCTCAGCCGGGTCGTTCAAGTACACGTCGTCAATCGAGGCCCGCAGTTGCGGGAACAGGGGGCTCCGCGGATAGCGTGTCGAGAGCCCGTCCACCAGGGCGCGTGCCTCCTCGCTCCGCCCTTCGTACCACAGGTAGATGAGGTGCAGCTGGTACGCGGCCTCCGACGACACGAGGCCGCCGGCCGCGTGGGCGCGTTCGATCCGCTGGAGCCCTGCCTCGCGATCGCCGCCGGGCAGGAGCAGGAGCCACCGCAGCATCCGCAACAGCCGCGGCGCGGTGCCGGCGTAGTACTGGTACAACCCCAGGCCGAAACGGGCGTCGTCGAGCTGGGGGTCGAGGGCCAGCGCACGCTCGAGGGCCCGCTTGATCACGCGGCCTTCGCTGGCGGCCGCGAGTCGGTTCCCCCGCAGCGCGTGCCACTGCGCCCGCGCGCCATGGCCTGCGCCGAGATAGAACCATGCCTCGGCGCTGGAAGGGGCGTCCACCGTCTCGCGGGTCGCGGCCGCGATGGCGGCCTCGACCCGGCCCTCGAACGCGCTGTCGTGCTGCGGATCGTCCGGGTCGAGTTGGATCCGCCACCACGTGGCGAGGGCGTCCAGCAGAAGGCACGCGGGCTCCGGCGCGGGTGGGCACGCGGCGTCCAGGCGGCGACCGGCTTCCGCGAAGTCGGCGTCGAGCGCGGCATCGTACACGCGCGCCAGGGCATCGCCCCCGGTCAGCGGACTGGCCCGCGATGCCTGGGCCGCGACGAGGGTCGCGGCCGCCAGCAGGCCCGCGGCCGCCGTCGCCGCCCACTGCCTCACAGCACGCTCGTGCGCAGGTGCCGCTTGGCGTCGTGACGCTCGAGGGCGAGCGCGATCAATCGATCGACGAGCGCGGGATAGCTCACGCCGCTGGCCTCCCAGAGCTTCGCGTACATGCTGATCGTCGTGAAGCCGGGCATCGTGTTGATCTCGTTCAGGAAAAGCGTGCCCGTGTCGCGGGCGAGCAGGAAGTCGACCCTCGAGAGGCCTTCCGCGCCGATCGCCTGGAAGGCCTCGAGGGACAGCCGCTGCACCTCCGCGACCTGTTCTGCGGACAACTCAGCGGGAATCACCGTTCGTGACGCCGCGTCGAGATACTTCGCTTCGTAGTCGTAGAACTCGCGCGAGGGAATCACCTCGCCTGGAACGGAGGTCCGCGGCTCGTCGTTGCCCAGCACGGCGCACTCGATCTC
>CAZNOC010000411.1:0-3309 GCA_964574545.1 uncultured Bifidobacteriaceae bacterium
CGACCCTCTACGGTGTCGTCGGCCGGCCCATCGGCCATTCCGTGTCGCCCGCCATGCACAATGCAGCGTTCCGCGAGGCCGGCATCGACGCCGTGTACTTGCCGCTCGAGGCGGCGGACATCGACGACTTCATTGCGTTCGCCGACGCGTTCGGAGTTCAGGGGGCCAGCATCACGGCGCCGTTCAAGCAGCAGGCGTGCGTCGCTGCGGACGACGTCGATCCGGCGGGCCTGAGGGTCCAGTCGATAAACACGCTGCGAAGGAGTGAGCGCGGATGGGCCGGCTGCAATACCGATATCGCCGGTTTCGTCGCGCCGCTGGCCGGACGCCTGCGGCTTGACGGGAGACGCGCGTCGATCCTCGGAGGCGGCGGCGCCGCTCGCGGCGCGGCCGCGGCGCTGGTGGCGGCCGGTGCCCGCGTCCGGGTTCACACGCGACGCCCCTGTCAGGCCCAAGACGTTGCCGAGGCGTGCGGCGCGGAGGTCGGCCCCTGGCCGCCGGTGTCCGGCAGCTGGGACCTGCTCGTCAACGCCACGCCCGTCGGCACGTATCCCCGAGTCGACGAGTCGCCCCTGCCGTCCGGTCTTCTTGGGGGAGGGCTGGTCTACGACCTCGTCTACAACCCGCAGTCGACGCGACTGCTCCGTGACGCGGCGGCCGCCGGGTGCGGCGTTCTGGGCGGCCTCGAGATGCTCGTCGCCCAGGCGCAGCTGCAGTTCGAATGGTGGACGGGCGTGCGCCCGGCCGGAACAGTGATGCGGGCCGCCGCCGAAGCGCGCCTGCGTGAGATGAACACGGAGCACGGGACCCCCACGCATGAAGCTCACAACGTTTGAAGAGTTCGTCGATCTCGCCAGGCGCGGCACGTTCGTTCCCGTCTGCAAGGAGATCGTGGCCGACCTGCTGACGCCGGTCTCGGCCTTCTTGAAGATTGCCGAGCATTCCGACTACGCCTTCCTGCTCGAAAGCGTCGAGGGCGGGGAACACGTCGGGCGGTACTCGTTTCTCGGGAAGGACCCCTTCCTGATCCTGCGCGGCAAGGCCAACGGGGAGACACGCATCGAGCGGGCCGGCACGACGCACGTCTCCGACAAGCCGTTCATCGAGACGCTGCGGGACCTGATGGCCGAGTTCCAGTCACCGTTCGTGCCGGGGCTGCCACGCTTCACGGGTGGAGCGGTCGGCTGCCTGTCGTACGAGGCAGCCGCGTGGTTCGAACCCGCCGTCGCCCGTTCCGGGCATCCGGGTGAGACCGACGAGGCCGGCTTCATGGTGTTCGACACGGTGCTGGCCTTCGACCACGTGCAGCACCGCATTCTGCTCATCGCCAACGCGCGCATCTCCGGCGACGAGGACCTGCAGGCGCTCTACCAGTTCGCGTGCGCGAAGATCGAGTTCCTGGAGGGAGAGCTCGAACGCGCCTTGTCACTGGCGCGCACGACGCACGAGCGCCCCGTCGTCCTCGAGTCGAACTTCACGCAGGATCGTTTCGAGGACATCGTCAGGCAGGCGAAAGAGCACATCGCTGCCGGTGACGTCTATCAGGTCGTGTTGTCACAGCGCTTCGAGGCGGCGCTCGACGCCGATGCCTTCACCGTGTATCGGGCCCTCCGGCACGTCAACCCGTCTCCGTACATGTTCTACATCCGAATGGGCGACCGTGCCGTCGTCGGTTCGTCCCCCGAGATGCTGGTGCGCGTCGAAGGACGCCATGCCGTGACGCATCCGATCGCGGGGACCCGCCCCCGCGGACGGACCGACGAAGAGGATCAGCGTCTGGCCGATGAGCTCAAGCGAAGCGAGAAGGAGCGGGCCGAGCACGTGATGCTGGTGGATCTGGGCCGCAACGACCTCGGCCGCGTGTCGGCGTTCGGCAGTGTCCGGGTCCCGACCTATATGGCGCTCGAGCGCTACTCGCACGTCATGCATCTGGTCTCGGTCGTCGAAGGACAACTGGCGGACGAATACGACCGCCTGGATGCGCTCGTGGCCTGTTTCCCGGCCGGCACGGTCTCCGGCGCGCCGAAGGTGCGCGCGATGCAGATCATCAACGACCTCGAGCCATCGCCCCGCAGTGTCTACGCGGGGGCCGTTGGCTATCTGGACTTTGCCGGGAACCTCGACTTCTGCATCGCCATCCGGACGATTGTCATCGAGCACGGCCGTGCTTTCGTGCAGGCAGGTGCCGGCATCGTGGCGGACTCGAGCCCGACCGCCGAGTTCGAGGAGACGCGCGACAAGGCGAAGGCGATGGTGCGGGCCCTCGAGCTGGCACAGGCGGGGCTGTAGCGGCGATGGTCCTCGTCATCGACAACTACGATTCGTTTACGTTCAACCTGGTGCAGTACCTCGGTGAACTGGGAGCCACGCTCGCGGTGCGGCGCCACGACGAGTGCACCGTCGAGCAACTGGCGGCCATCGAACCGGACCGGGTCGTGATCTCTCCAGGTCCAGGCCGGCCGGAGGACGCCGGCGTCTCGCTCGCCGTCATCCGGCATTTCGGACCGTCGCGGCCGGTGCTCGGGGTGTGCCTTGGGCACCAGGCGATCGGCCAGGCGTTTGGCGGGGAGGTGGTACGGGCGCCGGCGCCACGGCACGGCAAGGTCTCGGCCGTCCAGCACGATGGGCTCGGCGTGTTTCGCGGGCTTTCCAGTCCCTTCGATGCGGCACGCTACCACTCGCTGATGGTGGCCCCCGAGCCGTGGCCCGCTGCGCTCGAGATTGCCGCGCGATCGGAGGACGACGGGGTGGTGATGGGCGTGAGGCATCGGGAGTGGCCGGTGCACGGCGTGCAGTTCCATCCGGAATCCATCCTGACGCACGACGGCCGACGGATCCTGCGCAACTTCCTGGAGCTGTGATGGCGCCTGTGACCTTCCCGTACCTGCTCAACCAGCTGGCCCGGCGCCAGGACCTGACGACGGAGGAGGCGGCCGCCGCCATGGCCGTCATCATGCGCGGCGAGGCGGCCCCGGCGCAGATCGGCGGACTCCTGATCGGTCTCGCGATGAAAGGGGAGCGGCCTTCCGAGCTCGTGGGGTTCGCCCGCACGATGCGCGACAACGCGCTGCCCCTGGCCCGCCGGGAGGGCGCGGTCTTCGACACATGCGGCACGGGTGGAGATCGATCCGGCAGCTTCAACATCTCCACTGCCGCGGCGGTCGTGGTCGCGGCGTGCGGCGTGCGGGTGGCCAAGCACGGAAACCGGAGCGTGTCGAGCCGCTGCGGGAGCGCGGATGTGCTCGACGCGCTCGGCGTGAACGTCTCTGCGACACCGGCCGCGGTCGAGCGCTGCCTGGAGCGCGCGGG
>CAZNOC010000412.1:0-3279 GCA_964574545.1 uncultured Bifidobacteriaceae bacterium
ACGCCGACGTCCAGCAGGACGGCGAGGACGTCCGCGTCACCCTCGGCGCCGACGGCCAGGCCGTGCTCAACATCCGGATGGAGCTCGGCGGCCCCGCGCCCCCGTCCGCGGACCTCGATCCCGCCTGGCTGCCACGCGCGCGCGACATCGCCGTGCGCGACAAGTCGGCCTCGCACTCCGTGGACGAGATCCAGAGCGGCATCGACGTCGCAGGCACCTACCCGCTCAGCCCCTCGATGCCCTCGCCGGTTGACGCCGCACTCCCCGCGACCCAGGCCCGCGTGCTCGCGCTCTGCAGCTACGTCACCGGCATGGAAGTCCCCGGGCTGAAGTCGCTCTTCACGCGGCTGACCGTCCACTTCCACGCCGACGCCGGCGACGCGCCGGATCTGCGGTACCGCGCGCGCACGCGCCGCTTCGATCGCCGCTTCCGCATGCTCGACACCGATCTCGAGGTGCGCACGCCGGACGGACCCCTCGTCGCGACCGCGCTCCTCCGCAGCTACGTGCCCTTCAGCCCCGCCGCCACCGACCTCGACCTGCTGCGGACCCGGCTGGCGCCCGCCTCGAAGGATCTGCAGGGCAAGGTCGCGCTCGTGCTCGGCGGGACGCGCGGGCTTGGCGCCGACATCGTGTCGGCCCTCTCGCTCGCCGGCTGCCACGTCTACGCCAGCGCGCGGCACGACGACGAGGGGTGGAGGGCGCGGAGGCAGAGCCTCGTCGAACGCGGCGGCCACGTCGAGTTCCTCCAGGGAGACGCGTCCGACGCCGCATGGTGCGAGCACGAGCTGGCCATGATCCAGGCGTGGCACGGCCGGCTCGACCTGCTCGTGCTGAGCGCGTGCGCGCCGCCCGCGTCGTTGCGCGTCGGTCCGGAATCCGCGGCGCGCCGCGACCAGTACGTGCGCGAGAACCTGCGGCTCATCGAGACACCGCTCGCCACGTTCGCCTCCACCCTCAACCAGAGCCGCGGCGCCATCGTGTATCTGTCCTCGTCGTTCGTGCAGGACACGCCCGCGGGCTTCGGCCACTACGTGGCGCTCAAGCAGGCCGGCGAGGCGATGGTGCGCACGGTCTGCCGCGAGCAGCGAGAGGTGGCCGCGCTCATTGCCCGGCCGCCGGTGCTGCAGACCCGCTGGAACGATACGCCTTCCGCCGTGGTGGGATCGATTCCCTCCGACTGGGCGGCCGCGCACATCGTGAACGGCCTGGCGTCCAACTGGCGGCCCGGCCACGTCGAGCTGCAGACCGACGTGCCGGCATTCGACGCGGGTGGATCCGGCGTCCCCGGCGACGTCGACGCGCCGGCCCCGAGCCTCGCCATCCGCGTGGCCGCGAGCTTCACGATCGACCCGCTGCTCCCGGGCCTGCGTTTCTGGGCGCGCGAGCTGGACCTCGACGCCGGCATCGACGTCGCGCCCTACGGCCAGGTGCTGCAGTCGCTGCTGGATCCCGGAAGCCTGCTCAACGCGCGCGGCCGCGCCATCAACGTGGTGCTGCTCCGCGTGCGCGACTGGCTCCGCGAGCTGCCCCTCGACAAGGCGGGAGACATCGAGTTCGTGCGCGCCCACCTCGGCCGCATGGCGCACGATCTGGACGGCGCCGTGCGCGCGCATCGCGCGCAGGCCTCGGCCGAAACCCTCCTCGTGGTGTGCCCCTCGTTCGGCGCGCTCTCGTCGGCCGAGAGCATCCTGCTCCGGAAGACGGAAGACGACCTGACCGCCGCGCTCGGCGACGTGCCCGGTCTCCACGTGGTGTCGGCTCCGTCGCTGCACGCGCGCTACGGCGTCAACGAGGACGAGGTCCACGACCCCCTCCGCGACGAGATCGCGCACATCCCGTATCGCGACGAGTACCTGCACATCCTGGCGACCATCGTCGCTCGCCAGATCCACCGCCGTCTCACGCCGCTCCCCAAGGCCGTCGTCGTGGACGCCGACAACACGCTCTGGCGGGGCGTGGTGGGCGAGGTGGGCGCCGAGGGCGTGGAGTTCGACGAGGGACACCGCGCGCTGCACGACACGCTGAACCGGCTGTCCGAGAGCGGCGTGCTCATCTGCCTCTGCAGCAAGAACGAGGAAGCGGACGTGTGGCGGGTCTTCGAGACCCGCTCGGACCTCGGCCTCGCGCGCGACCGCGTGGTGGCGGCCACGATCAACTGGCTGCCGAAGTCCGCCAACCTGCGTACGCTCGCCACCCGGCTCAACCTCGGGCTCGACAGCTTCGTCTTCATCGACGACAACCCGGTCGAGTGCGCCGAGGTGCGCGCCGGGTGCCCCGAGGTGCTCACGATCGAGTGGCCCCAGGATCCGGCCCGCGCGGTGAAGCTCCTCCAGCACACGTGGGAGTTCGACCAGGGCAAGGCGACCACGGAAGACGCGCGACGTACCGAACTCTACAAGGAGGAGTTCCGCCGCCAGGAGCTGCGCGCCGAGACGATGACGTTTGGCGACTTCCTCGAGAGCCTGCAGCTCGAGGTGGACGTCGCGCCGCTCGTGCCCGAGACGCTGCAGCGCGCCGCGCAGCTCACGCTCCGCACGAACCAGTTCAACTTCACGACCATCCGGCGTCAGGAGGCGGATCTGCAGGCGCTGGCCGACGGCGGCCAGCACGAGATCCGGACGATCCGCGTGCGCGACAGGTTCGGCGACTACGGCCTTGTCGGCCTCGTGATCGCCGAGCGCGGCGCCGACGCCTGGACGCTCGACACCTTCCTGCTCAGTTGCCGCGTCCTGGGCCGTGGCGTCGAGCACAAGATCGCCGCCGACCTCGGGCAGATGGCGGCCGACGCGGGCGCCTCCGTCGTACGCCTGCGCGTCGTGCCGACAAAGCGCAACCAGCCGGCTCGCGGGTTCCTCGCGTCGATTGCGCCCGACGCAGTAGCGGCGGGAGACGATGACGCCGTCGCCTGCGAGATCGCGTCCGAGACCCTGGCCGCCGTGCGCTTCGAGCCGGCGGCGGCCGAGGCCGTGCCAATCCCCGAAGACGGCGACGCGCCGGCGGCGAGCGGTCCCGCGGACACCGATCGCCAGCGGCGTCGCGAGCGCCAGATTCCGCGCGCGGCGTTCGATCTGTCGTCCGGGCCCGCGCTGCGCCTGGCCATCGAAGGCCGGCAGGCGCCGGCACCGGGCCGCGAGACACAGGCCGCCGCCGACGTGACGGCCGAGGTCTCCGCGGCGTTCGCGGACGCCCTTCGCGTGCCGGTCGATCGCGTTCTCGAAGTGGATCAGCTCGAGGCCCTCGGCTGCGACTCCCTGCGCATCGTCGAGATCACCGTGG
>CAZNOC010000413.1:0-3278 GCA_964574545.1 uncultured Bifidobacteriaceae bacterium
CCATAGGCGCGTAGCTCAGTTGGTTAGAGCGCCTGCTTGACACGCAGGAGGTCGGCAGTTCGAGTCTGCCCGTGCCTACCATTCGACTCGCCTCCGTCCCGCCTTCGGCGAGCCGGAGGCTCGCTCATGGCAAGCCATCTGAAGGCGAGTCGAATGCCCTGAGTCCCTCGACTCCGCTCGGGACTCCCCTGAGCAGCGTCGAAGGGGAGCGAGGCATTGCGCGGAGTCGAACAACGGGTTCACGACACGCCATCCGCCCCAGCACGTTCAGGATTTCCATGTCGCAGGTAACGGTCACGCTTCCCGATGGCTCCAGCCGGCAGGTCGCGGTGGGGGCTCCTGTCTCCGCCGTCGCCGAGGCGATCTCGTCACGACTGGCCGAGGCGGCGCTCGCCGCGTTCGTGGACGATCAGATGGTCGATCTCTCGTACCCGCTGACCAGCGACGTCCGCGTGCGCATCGTCACGAACAAGAGCCCGGAGGCGTTGGCCCTCTACCGGCATTCGACCGCCCACCTGCTCGCCGCGGCCGTCACGCAGCTCTATCCCGGCACCCAGTGCGGCATTGGCCCGGCGATCGACGACGGGTTCTTCTACGACTTCGTCGTCGAGCGGCCGTTCGTGCCGGAAGACCTCGAGGCCATCGAGGCGAAGATGCGCGAGCTCGCCGCCGCGGACCTGCCCTACGACCGGCAGATCTGGCCGCGCGACGAAGCGCTCGCCTTCTTTGCCGGGCGTGGCGAGCCGCTCAAGGTGCAGCTCATCGAGGAGAAGACCGCCGGCCAGGCGGAGGTCTCGTGCTACACGATCAAGGACCGTGACACCTTCGTGGATTTCTGCGTGGGTCCGCACGTGCCCTCGACGAGCAAGCTCAAGGCATTCAAGCTGACCACGACGTCGAACGCGTACTGGAAGGGCGACGCACGGAACCAGCCGATGCAGCGCGTCTACGGCACGGCGTTCTTCTCCCAGAAGGAGCTCGACGAACATCTGAACCGGATTGAGGAAGCGAAGAAGCGCGACCACCGGCGTGTCGGCAGGGACCTCGGGCTCTTCACCTTCCATCCGTGGGCGCCCGGCGCCACGTTCTGGCTCGACAAGGGCACGACGCTCTACAACCTGCTCGCGCAGTACATGCGGGACACGCTGTTCCCGGCCGGCTACGTCGAGATCAAGACGCCGCTCATCTTCAACAAGGCGCTCTGGGAGACCTCCGGCCACTGGTCGCACTACCGCCAGAACATGTTCCTCGTCGAGTCCACCGACGGCGAGGCCATGGGCATGAAGGCGATGAACTGCCCGGGCCACATGCTCGTCTTCGGCAGCGAGCGGCGCAGCTATCGCGACCTGCCCCTGCGCTTCCACGAGCAGACGCCCCTGCACCGGAACGAAGCCTCGGGGGTGCTCTCCGGGCTCACGCGCGTCCGGCAGTTCTCGCAGGACGATGCCCACTGCTTCGTCACGGAGGACCAGATTGCCGAGGAGGTCGAGGCGCTGCTGAAGCTGGTGCAGCAGGTATACAAGGACTTCGGCCTGTCGTACGCCGCGAAGCTCTCGACGCGCCCCGAAGAGTTCCTGGGCGAGGTCGGCACGTGGGACCACGCCGAGGCCGCGCTGCGCGAGGCCCTGGGTCGCGCCGGCCAGGCGTACACGGTGAACGAGGGCGACGGCGCGTTCTACGGCCCGAAGATCGACTTCGACATCACCGACGCGCTCGGCCGGAAGTGGCAGTGCGGGACAATCCAGCTGGACTACCAGCTTCCCAAGCGGTTCGACCTGACCTACGTGGGCGCCGACAACGCCGAGCACATGCCCGTCGTGATCCACCGCGCCATCTATGGCAGCTTCGAGCGGTTCATCGCGATTCTGATCGAGCACTTCAACGGGGCCTTCCCGTTGTGGCTCGCGCCGCAGCAGGTGCGCGTGCTCACGATCGCCGACCGGCACTCCGAGTACGCCCGAACCGTCGAACGGCGGCTGGCCGCGGCGGGCGTGCGCGTAGCGCTCGACGACCGTCCCGAGAAGGTGAATTACAAGATTCGTGAGGCCCAGCTCCAGAAGGTGCCCTACATGCTGGTGGTTGGCGACCGGGAGGCGGCCGACGGAGCCGTCGCCGTGCGGAGCCGGACCGGGGGGGACCTGGGGGCACGGCCGGTGGACGCCTTTCTGGCCGAGGCGCTTGCCGAGGTGGCCGAAAAGAGGCTATCCTAAGAACTTTGTCGGTGGAGGATTGCTATAGCTTACGACCGTAACCGCTCCGGCCGCCGCGACGACCGCGTCCGCGTCAACGAACGCATCCGGGTCCGCGAGGTGCGCGTGATCGACGACGGGGGCGAGCAGCTCGGCATCATGCCGCCCCAGCAGGCCATCACGATCGCCCGGCAGAAGGGCCTGGATCTCGTGGAGATCTCCCCGACCGCCGTGCCGCCGGTCTGCCGGATCATGGATTACGGGAAGTATCAGTACCAGGAATCCAAGCGGCAGCGAGAGGCCAAGAAGCACCAGAAGGTGATCGAGGTCAAGGAGATCAAGTTCCGGCCGAAGGTGGACGAGCACGACTACAACTTCAAGAAGAAGCACATCGAGCGGTTCATCGAGGACGGGGACAAGGTCAAGGCGACCATCTTCTTCCGGGGCCGCGAGATGGCCCACCCCGAGATCGGCCACCGCATCCTGATGCGGCTGATCGAGGATCTCGGCGAGGTGGCGCAGCCGGAGACGATGCCGAGGATGGAGGGCAACCAGATGCACACCATCCTCACGCAGAAGAAGGGCGCCAAGCCGGCCGCGAGGCCGGCGCGCACCGAGACGACCGACGCGGCGCAGGATTCCTGAGCCGCTACAGAAAGCACGACGATGGCGAAGAAGATCAAACTCAAGTCGCACCGGGGCGCCGCGAAGCGGTTCAAGAAGACCGGCACGGGCAAGTTCACCCGGGCCGCCGGGTTCAAGCGTCACATCCTGACGAGCAAGCCCACGAAGCGGAAGCGCGCCGCGCGCGGCACGATCGTGGTGGCCGATGCCGATCAGGCCAAGCTCGCTCGCATGCTCCCGTACGCATGAGTTTCCAGTTGTCAGTTACCAGTTCAAAGTTCCGGGAGCGGAAGTCACGCCCCCCCTTTGAACTGACCACTGATCACTGACAACTCCCAGTAGTGGCCTCGTCTGTGGCAGGCGGTTAGGGCAATTCCGCCACACGACACGGTCACGCCGCGGTTCATTCCGCGGTCCCAAGTTCAGCACCGCTGACCCCTAACCGCTCGGAGAAGGTCCAATGCC
>CAZNOC010000414.1:0-3273 GCA_964574545.1 uncultured Bifidobacteriaceae bacterium
ATGTCCCGGTGCTCGGGGAGGAAGAAGCGTTGCAGCAGGACATCCACCTGCAGGAGCGCGTCGCGGGTCAGCGCCAGCCGGTCGGCCGAGCGCTCGGACAGGTAGCCATCGCGGTCCAATGACCGGAGCGGCGCGGCGAAGCGGTCCTCGACATCCACGCCGTACTTCTCGCTGAAGTACCCCGGCACGAGCGCCCCGCGCTTCAGTTGCAGGATGAACTCCCGGATGAGCCGCTCGTCGTCGGTGGGCCGGTACGCGCGGCCGAGCGGCAGCTCGCCACGGCCGACGGCCTCGCTGTAGGTCTCCCACTTGTCGAGGTTCTGCAGGTGCACGCCATTGACGTGCCCGAACGAGGCCACGCCGAGGCCCACAAGGTCGGCGCCCTCCCACAAGCGGTCGCGGTAGACGAACTTCGTGGTGGCCGGATGCTTCACGGCCGTGTAGGCGCTCCCGACGTGATATCCCGCGGACTCGAGCGCCTCGAAGGCTTCGGCCACCCAGCGGCGCTTGGTGGCCCACGAGGCGACCGGATCGCTGAACTGCCCGCGACCATGCAGCTTGTCGCCGCTGATGGTCGTGTTGAAGGGCAGTTCCATCTGGTAGATCGTCACGCTGTCGGGGTCGAGCGCCAGGGTGCGATCGATGCACTGCCGCCAGTTGTCGTCGGTCTCGCCGAGCATCCCGGCGATGAGATCGATGTTGATCTGCGGGAAGCCCAGCGCCCGGGCCGCCGTGTAGGCGCGGCCGATCTCCGGCGTGCGATGCGCGCGGCCGTTCAGCTCGAGCAGTTCGTCGCTGAAGTTCTCGACGCCCAGGCTGAGGCGCGTCACGCCCATCCCGCGAATCGCCGCGAGCTTCGGCTCGGTCAACGTGCCCGGCTCGCACTCGAACGTGATCTCGGCCGCCGTCTCCCATGGCGTGATCGCCGTCAGGCGCGAGACGAGGCTGTCGAGCTGCGTCGTGGAGAGAAACGACGGCGTCCCGCCACCGAAGTAGACGAAGTCGAGCGGCCGGCCGGCGACCGCACGCATCTCTGCGTACATCTCCCACTCGCGCACCAGCGTGTCGAGGTACCCGGCCACCTCGCGCGCGTTCTTGTCGGTGTAGACGCGAAAGTAGCAGAAATGGCAGCGCTTCCGGCAGAACGGGATGTGCAGGTACAGCCCCAGGGGCACGCCGGCAGGCGCCGACTCGAGCGCCGGCTGCGCATCACGCGCGATGGCCCCGGGCGACCAGACCGAAAATGGCGGGTAGTTGGCGACGAAGTAACTGCCGACCTCCGTCTCGTCCGTGGACGGAGCTTCCGGGACAAGGCTCATCCCTTCTTATACTTCACGAGGGCGCTCGCCGTTTATCCAAGGCGCGCTTCGATCGTGGGACTCGGCCCTTCGAGCCTCGCGGGCTGGGGCGAACGCGGGGATGAACACCGCTCCTGCGGGCGCCGCAGCCGCGCGCCCACGCGGGCTGCGTCTAGGAGCCTTGACAGCCCGAAATGTTGACCATGTGAATCAAGTTTCGTCTGTCAAGGCGACTGCCCGGCCGGAGGCCGGGCAAGGCTACATAGTGGCTAGCGAGGCGGAGCACTCTCACATCCTCGCGGGTCTGAGGCGCAGCCGCGCTAGCTGTGCACCCCAGGCGCCTCGTGCCCCGTGCGGGCCACGTACTCGACGTAGGACCCCGGATACAGAAACGGCGCGCTCTCGGTCCCCGACTCGCCACCGAGTTCGATCACACGGCTGCCGAGGCCGCGCAGGAAGGCGCGATCGTGCGACACGAAGATCATCGTGCCCTCGAAGCCCGCCAGCGCCTCGACGAGCATCTCTTTCGTCGCCAGATCCAGGTGGTTCGTCGGCTCGTCGAGCACGAGAAAGTTCGGCGGGTCGAAGAGCATGCGCGCCAGCGCCAGCCGCGTGCGCTCCCCACCCGACAGCGCCCGCACGCGCTTGTCCACGTCGTCGCCCGAGAACTGGAAGGCGCCGAGCAGGCTCCGGATCGATCCGGCAGACTCGCGCGGGAAATCCTTCTCGATCTGCTCGAACGCGGTCAACTCCGGGTCGAGCAGATCGAGCGACTGCTGCGCGAAGTACCCGAGCTTGAGGCTCGCTCCGAGCTGGACGTCCCCGCTGTCCGGGGTGAGCACGCCGGCAATGATGCGAAGCAGCGTGGTCTTGCCCGCGCCGTTCCGTCCCATCACGGCCCAGCGCTCGCCCCGCTGGATGGTGAAGCTCAGCCCGTCGTAGATCACGCGACGGCCGTAGGCCTTCCGGACGCCGTCGAGCACCGCGACCTTGTCGCCCGACCGCGGCGGCTGCCGGAAGTCGAAGCGCACGACCTTGCGCTTCTTCGGCAGCTCGATCTTCTCGATCTTGTCGAGGGCCTTCACCCGGCTCTGCACCTGCGCGGCCTTGGCGGCGTGCGTCTGGAACCGATCGATGAAGCGCTGCTCCTTGGCGAACATGGCCTGCTGGCGTGCATACGCCGCCTCGCGATTCGCCTCGCGCACCCCTCGCTCGCGCTCGTAGAAGTCGTAGTCCCCCGTGTAGACGGTGATCTCGCCATCGTCGATCTCGGCAACCTTCGACACGATGCGGTTCATGAAGTCGCGGTCGTGCGAGGTCATGAGCAGCGCGGCCGGGAGCCCCTTCAGGAAGCCTTCGAGCCACACGATCGACTCGATGTCGAGATGGTTGGTCGGCTCGTCCATCAACAGGACGTCCGGTCGCCCGAGCAGCACGCGAGCCATGGCCACGCGCATCTTCCACCCGCCCGAGAGCGCCCCCACGTCCCCGTCAATCCGATCGTCGTCGAACCCCAGCCCGTGAAGGACCTCGCGCGCCTGGCCCTCGAGGGCGTAGCCGCCGTGGTGTTCGTACTCCTCCTGCACCTCGCCGAAGCGCGCAAGCACCCGCTCCATCTCGCCGGCACGCGCCGGATCGCTCATCGCGTGCTGCAGCGCCTCGAGCTCGTGGTGCAGCTCGCCCAGGCGGCCGCTCCCGGCAATGGCCTCGTCGAGCACGGAGCGTCCGGACATCTCCTCGACGTCCTGCCGGAAGTAGCCAATCGTGAGCTTCTTCGGCACCGACAGCTCGCCCTCGTCCGGCGCCTCCTCGCCCACGATCATCCGGAACAGCGTCGTCTTTCCGGCGCCATTCGGCCCGACGAGGCCGACTTTCTCGCCGGGGTTGAGCTGGAAGGAGGTGTCGACGAAGAGCACCTGGCGGCCGTACTGCTTGCTGATGCGCGAAAACGAAATCATGTGGGGAGATCGTACTA
>CAZNOC010000415.1:0-3270 GCA_964574545.1 uncultured Bifidobacteriaceae bacterium
GGGCGAGGTCCGAGAGAACCCGCCCGGCCGACAGGCCGTGGATGGCAGCTAACTCCTTTACCGTCTGAAGGATGTCGGCGTCGATGTCCAGGGTCGTTCGCATGACCTCCTCAGCATCACGCATCATGCATCAGATGTCAATGAGACTGCCTTCGAACCGTCCGATGGGTGGGTGGGGCGGTCCAGGGATCCTCGGGCCAGGGGTGCTTCGGGTAGCGTCCGCGCAGCTCCCTTCTCACTTCGGGGTACGTCCGTTCCCAGAAGCTCTTCAGGTCGCGGGTCGTCTGAACCGGTCGGCCATTCGGCGCGAGCAGGACAAAGATGACGGGCACGCGGCCGGGGCCGATGCGAGGGGTCTCCGCCAGTCCGAACAGCTCCTGCAGCTTGACCGACACCGACACGCTGCCATCGTCGTGATAGGAAATCGGCGTCGTGCGTCCGCTTGGCACGCGCAGCGTCGCTGGCGCAAGACGCTCGAGATCAACGACGGTCGCATGTGGCAGGGCCGCCGTGAGATCGATGTCGTCGAGGCGCCGCGCCCGAGAGGCGGCCGCCAGGACCAGATCGTCGAGGCCGGCCGGCAGGCCTGCGAAGCGCAGGCGCGCGAGCAACTGCGCCGCCCGATCGTCCGGCCCGCGTTCCTGCCACGCCGCGGCCAGCAACCGTGTCGCTTCGAGCGGGTCGGACTGGACGTGGTGCTCGGAGAGGACGACCGCGTCACTGCGCTCGATCCGCGCGGCCCTCACGGTCCCGCTTGCGGCGTCGAAGCGATGCTCGGTCGTGGTGCTGGTGGGGCGCAGCCAGTCGCGCTCCACCTGACACGCCACGGTGACCATCGCTTCGGCGTGTCCGTCGCGCCGGCTGCCCCGGACGTCGAGCGCGACAAGGAACTCTCCGTCGCGCACACCCGATTCGCGCGCGATGCGCCCGCCGTGTCCCGACGAGAGCGTGACGAGGTCGCTGCCAGGCGTACGGCGCCTGGCCAGCCGATCCGGAAACGCGAACAGGATCGCGCGCCGCAGCGACTCCTCGTCAAGGCGGCTGCTCCGGGGCCGCTCGACGACCTGACTCGCTGCGCTAACAAGCGCGTGGGCGTTCTGCTGCACGTGTCCGGGAAGGCGCGCAGGGTGATCCAGCAGCGGCAGCACGTCACAGGTCGTCGTCACGCCACGCGCATCGAGCCGGCCTGGCGCCGACAGCAGCGCGCACGCGAGTGCCGCATCAGGCGCACCGTCGGCCGCGAGTAGAAGGCGCGCGAGCCGTGGGTGCAGGGGGAGCCGCGCGAGGGCGCGGCCGAGTGGCGTGATCGACGGCGAAGTCGTGTTCTCGACCGCGCCCAGCCGAACCAGGAGCGCCAGCGCGGCACCCACGCGATCCGCGTCGGGCGCGTCGAACCACTCGAATGTGCGAGGGTCGGCGCCCCACTCGAGGAGCGCGAGCACCGGGCCGGCGAGGTCCACGCGGGCGATCTCGGGCTCGCGATGCGGGCGAAGGCGATCGCGCGCATCCCACAGCCGCCGGACGCGTCCCGGGCCCAGCCGCCCGGCGCGACCGGCGCGCTGTTCTGCGGCATCCGCCGGCACGCGCTCGGTGGCGAGCGTGTCAATCCCGCGGTCCGCGTCGTACCGCGCCACCTTGTAGAGGCCGGTATCGATCACGGTCGTCACTCCCGGCACGGTCAGCGAGGTCTCCGCGATGTTCGTCGCGAGGATGACGCGCCGGTGGTCCACGGCGCGAAGGGCCTCGTCCTGGGCGCCGGCGTCGAGCGCGCCATGAAGCGGGATCACTTCGAGATCGAGGGCGCCGGACGCCGGTGCCAGTGCCGCAGCCGCGCGCGCGATTTCGCGAGCCCCAGGGAGGAAGCACAGCATCTGGCCACGGACCTCGGTCGCGAGCGCCCGGACGGCGTCCGGCAGCGCCTGGGACGGCGCGTAGTCGGTCTCGACCGGGTGCAACCGTCCGGGCACATCGACGATGGAGCACCCGTCCAGGAAACGCGCCACGGCCGTCGTCTCGAACGTGGCCGACATCACGACCAGGCGCAGGTCGTCGCGGGCCAGCCACGCCTGTCTGGCCAGCGCCAACCCGAGGTCCGCGTGGATGCTGCGCTCGTGGAACTCGTCGAGGATCACGGTTCGAAAGCCGGACAGCAGCGGATCGTGCTGGAGGCGGGCGGTCAGGATCCCCTCGGTGACGACGAGCAGCCGCGTGTCGGGCGAGAACCGCCGCTCGAACCGGATCTGCCAGCCCACCTCTCGTCCGAGCGTCCACTCCTGTTCCTCGGCGATTCGTCGGGCGATGGCGCGAGCCGCCATCCGGCGGGGCTGCAGCAGCAGCACGGGACCGTCGCCGGCCAGCGCCGGCGGCACGCGGGTCGTCTTGCCGGCGCCTGGCGCTGCGACGACCACCACGGCCCGTGACGACGCGAGGGCGGCCCGCACAGCTGGCAGGTAGTCGTCGACGGGAAGTGGAATGCGCATCGGCGGCGGTCTCGCTCTACAATAGCCTCTTGAGACCGGCTGGCTGGTCCGTGTGATTCGACAGTGGAGGCATCGATGAGACTTACGTGTGGACTGCTCGTGGCGACTCTGGCCGCTCCCCTGGCGGCGTCGGCCCAGAGCGCGCCGTCGCCCGAGGTGCAGATTGCCGGGGCCGTGCAGGCCGCGCCCGAGGATCGGCGCGCCGGCGCGATGGTGATTGGCTTCGACGCGTCCGGCAAGACGACGACGCTTCGCCCCGGCACCAACGACATGGTGTGCCTGGCCGACAACCCCGCCATCGAGGGCTTCAACGTCGCGTGCTACCACAAGGACCTCGAACCGTTCATGGCGCGCGGTCGCGAGCTTGCGGCGCAAGGCGTGAGCGACGACAAGGTGCGCCAGGCCACGCGGTTCAAGGAGATCGAGGCCGGTACGCTCCCGATGGCAAAGGAACCGCGCACGCTCTACGTGATGACGGGCAAGGCCTTCGATGCCGCCACCAACACCGTAGCGGACGCATATCTGCGCTGGGTGATCTACGTCCCCTTCGCGACGCCCGAGACGACGGGCCTGCAGACCAAGGCGGCCCCTGGCGCGCCGTGGCTGATGGATCCCGGCACGGCCGGCGCGCACATCATGATCAGCCCGCCGCGCCAGCGGCCGCCGCAGTAGGCAGCTGCGCTGTTCGCAATTCGCTGTTCGCTACTCGCCATTCGCTTCGATGCCACAATCGTGGCGAACTGCGAACTGCGAACTGCGAACTGCGAACTGCGAACTGCGAAGAGCGAAG
>CAZNOC010000416.1:0-3268 GCA_964574545.1 uncultured Bifidobacteriaceae bacterium
TGGTCCATCACCCCCATCGACACCCAGATGGCCGTGCCGAGAACCGCGCCCGTGAGGGGGGCGAGGAGGTGACGCGCGAAGGACATGTGCGTCGATTATAAGGTGGCGGCGAATCGCTCCGGCGTCCCGGATGCGTGCAGTGCATAAGGGTATGCTGCTCGAGCAACGCGGGGCGTGTGTACCAGCTGTTCGGCGGCCCGGAGCACGAGACCAAGCGGGCGGTGTGGCTGAGCGACTGGGGCCGGTTCACCGAGCGGGTCCGCTACGTGCTCGGCTACGTGGAGCGGGACGGCCGGCATCCACTGTGCTCAGGCGTGGTGATGTCAGCACCCGTGGGGACGGCGACGGCGATCCGTCGCCAGCCGCTGCGCTTCGCGCGTGATCCCCGGATCAGTCCTCCACAGATAACGCAGATATCGCAGATGCTGTCCGCCGCGGCGTCTCGCTGCTGCCGGTCAACGACCGGCAGCCGGGCCGACGCACAACGGGCGGCGACGTGAGTGACACCAAACGGATCCTAGCGTCCACGTGTCACTCACGTCGCCGCCCGCTGTGCGTCGGCGTGCTCGGCGATCGCCGAGCGCGGGACGCTGCAGACCGACACTGTCCGGCCCACGTGACCAGTGTCCTCTGCGGCATCTGCGTCATCTGCGGATGAGAGACACATCCCGGCCGCTCGTGTCAGCGTTTCATTGCCAGCACCGGATCCACGCGCGCGGCGTGGACCGCCGGGCCGAGCGTGGCGGCGGCGACCGTCACCAGCAGGACGATCGCGACGCTGGCATAGGTCAGCGGATCGGTGGGCGTCACGCCGTGCAGCACCGAGGCCAGCACGCGCGACAGGGCCAGGGCGAGACCGAGGCCCACGGCGATCGAGATACCGCCGACCACCAGCCCCTGCCGCAGGATGCCAGCGAGCAGCCGGCGTGGGGAGGCGCCGAGCGCCAGGCGTACGCCGAACTCCGCCTGCCGGCTCGCGACGGCGTACGCGTACGCCGCGTAGATCCCGACGGCGGCGAGCACCATCGCAAACAACGCAAAAGACAAGAGGACGACGAGGTAGAAGCGCTGCGTGCCGATCGAGTCGATCATCAGCGCGTCGAGGGTCTGCACCGACGCCAGTGGCTGATCCGGATCGAGCGCACGCACCGACGAGGCGAGCGCGTTCCGGGCGCTCTCGGTGTTGCCGCCGGCGCCCCGCACGATCCAGCGGGGCGGCACGTAGCCATTGACCAGCGAGAGGAGGGTGCCGTTCACCTGCGCGAGCGGCACGAACATCGTCGGACGTGGCGCATCGCCCACCGCGAAGCCCGCCGTGTCGGCCACCACGCCGACGACCTCGCGGACCGGTTCGTCCACGTCCGGTCCGATGGGATGCGTCACGATGCGCTGGCCGAGGGCCTCGGGGAGGCCCCCGAATACCTGCCGGGCGAACGACTCGTTGACGAGCGCCACCGCAGGTGCCCCATGGCGATCGCGCGCGTCGAACGTGCGGCCCCCGACGATCGGCATCCGCAGCACGGCGAAGTACTCCGGCGTCACGTAGCGCCAGTCGCGCGCGCCGATCCGGTCGGGCTCGGCGGAACCGGGAAAGCGCAGCGGCAGGTTCAAGGTGACCTCCGCGGGCAGGCTGGCCCCAACGGCGGCGGCCTCGACCCCGGGTTCGGCCGCCAGGCGTCGGAGCCCGTCCTCGAAGAACTGCTGCAGGCGTGCCGGATCCGCGTACGCCGGCCCCTGCACGGCCATGCGGGCGGTGACGACGCCCGTGGGATCGAAGCCCGGGGGCTCGGTGACCAGGTTCACGAACGTGCGGGTGAGCAGCAGCGCGCCGACCAGCAGCACCGTGCAGAGGGCCGTCTCGGTGCCGATCAGAAGATGCCGCAGCCAGCGCGCCTGCCGTCCGCCGGTACTGCGCGCGCCCTCTTCCTGCAGCGTGTCGCGCAGGTTGACCCGGAGCAGTTCGGCAAGCGGCGGCACTGACACCGCGAGCCCGACCAGCGCGCAGAGCACGAGCCCCGCGGCGGCGAGCGTGGCGTCGAGGTGGAACGCGCCGAGCCGATGATAGGAGGGCGGCGCCATTGCCAGCAGGCCGTTGACGAAGAGGGGCGCGAGGGCCAGGCCGAGGGCGCCGGACAGGACGCCGAGCATGAGCCCCTCGACGACGAGGCCCCGTGCGAGCCGGCGCGGTGCGGCCCCAAGCGCGGCACGGAGCGCGATCTCGCGGCGGCGTCCCGCGGCACGCACGAGGAGCAGCCCGGTGGTGTTGGACGCCGCCACGAGCAGCACCAGCACGACGGCGCCCGCCAGCGTGAGGATCCGCGTTCGCACCGATCCGACGAGCGCCTCGTGCTGCGGCGTCGTCGCGTACGCCCGTGTCTCCTGCGGCTGGATCAGGCCTTCAGCCAGCGCCTGTGCGGTGAGCCCGTCGAGTTCCGCCCCGAGCGCTGCCGTTGTCGCCGCGTCGGCGAGACGGCACGTGGCGGTCAGGTTGAGCCCTCCGCCACTCTGGTGGCGGCCGAGCGGGACGAACACATCCGGATCCGACGGGAGCGTGACCGCGGCGTCGAGGATTCCCACCACGGTGTGGGGCACGCCGCCGACGAGGGCGTCCTGTCCCACCACGGCTTCGGGGTCGAGGCCGTTCCGGCGGACGAGCGCTTCGGTGAAGATCGCGACCGGCGCCGGCGTTGCCGCGTCCTCCTCGGCCGAGAACGGCCGCCCCCATCGAGGCGCGATGCCGAGCGACGCGAAGTACTCGTAGGAGACATGCCGGCTGGTGGCGTGAAGGGCGGAGCCGTCGAGGACGACGTTGCGGCCCGCGCCGTCGAACGCGACGCCGATGGGCGCGCAGGTGCGGACGTGGGCCCGGAGGAAGTCCACGTCGCGCCAGGCCAGGTGGCTCACGCCGTCTGCGTACGCCCGTCCGAGTACGGCCGCCCGATCGGGTTCCGGGTACGGCAGCGGCCTGAGCAGCACGGCGTGCACGAGCGTGAAGACCGCGAGCGCGGCCCCGAGCCCCAGCCCCAGCGTGACGAGCGCCGTGAGGGTGAGGCCAGGCTGGCGTCGAAGCTGCCTGAATGCGTGGTGCAAGTCCTGGTGCATGGCCTCTTGGACGGAACGCACGGAGGCAGGGTTGCCTCGTGCGCCTTGTGCGCCCTGGGCACCCCGGCCCCCGGTACCCAATTTTCGTTATGATGCCCCCGCATGCCACGTGCCGCCGTGCCCGCCAACTGGCCGGACCTGCCGGATGAGGAACTCCTGAACCTCC
>CAZNOC010000417.1:0-3259 GCA_964574545.1 uncultured Bifidobacteriaceae bacterium
TATGCAGATCGCCAAGCCCGCCGTCCTCAAGCCCGGTGTCTCGCTCGACCAGCTTCCGGGGCCTCGTCCGAGCGATGTGGTCACAGAGTCGTCACGCCGCCTCATCTCCGGCACCGCCCTGATCTTCTGGGACCCGAAGACGCCGGGGAAGAAGCTCGATGCCATTGACACCGATCAGATCACGCCGGCGGCCGACTGCGTGTCGGAGAGCCTCGAGACGCTCGACGAACGGTGGAAGGCCGGCTCGTTCCGCTATCTGATGCCGGACTTCCGGGCGCGGGTGCACGCGGGTCAGACGTTCGTCATCGCGGGCGACCGGTTCGCGATCGGGTCGTCGCGCGAGATGAGCCCGGCCGGGCTCAAGGCCATCGCCGAGGAAGTGGGCCTCGAGATGGTGATCATCGCCGCCAACAACATGGGCGACATCTTCCGGCGCAACGCCTTCAACCTCGGCCTGCACGTCGTGCAGAGCCCCGAGGCGGTGGCCGACGCGCAGGACGGTGACCGCTTCACGTTCGACCCGGTGTCGCGCGAGATCGTCAACACGACGCAGGCGAAGACCTACACGCCCGTGCCGCTCAGCCCGAAGGAGGACGAGATCCGTCAGAGCGGCGGTATCTTCGCCGTGGGCCGCCGCGAGTTCCGTACCGCCACGGAACGCACGCCTGAGGTCGTGTGGCCTGACGCCGCCACCGCACGTGGGCTCACGACAACGCAGCAGATCGTGTGGGCGCACCGGGTGGACAAGGACCAGTCGGTGGCGCCGGGATCGACCGTGCGCGTCTACGCCGACCTGCTCCCGGCCTCCGATGGCACGGCGCCGTTTGCCATCCACACCTTCAACCAGATCACGGGCGGCAACTCGATCTTCCCGAGGCAGGCGGCGGTGGCCAACGACCACTTCGTCTTCACCGGCAAGGAAGACGACGACAAGCAGACGGGGATCGGGAGGCAGTTCGCGAAGTTCCACGGCATCGAGAAGCCGTACTACGCCACGCCGGGTGACGGCATCTTCCACTTCTACTTCCCGGAGCAGGGTCTCGTGCTGCCGGGCCAGTTCATCCCCGGCGCTGACTCGCACTCACGCGCCTACGGTGCATACGGCGCGGTCGGGATGGGCGTGGGGTCGACGACCCTCGGCTTCGGGTGGTCCACCGGCTACATCTTCTTCACGATGGCGAAGCAGCGCCGCGTGCGCTTCACGGGGAGGCTCCTGCCCTGGGTCACCGGCAAGGACATCGTGCTGGAACTGCTCCGGCGGTGGGGGGCAAAGCAGTCGCAAGGGATGTCGGTGGAGCTCGTGGATGCAGACCGGCAGCTGCCGATCGCCTACCGCAACACCATCGCCAACATGATGGCCGAGGCCGAGGCGCTGAACGGCATCTTCGCGCCCGACGAGATCACCTACGAGTGGTACCGCGCGAAGGGCATGACGGACCTGCCGTACCCGCCGATCGCGTGCGGCGAGGACGCCGTCTTCGACCTCGACGAGGAACTGGCGCTCGGCGACGTGGCGCCGATGATCGCGAAGCCCTTCTCCCCGGGCAACGCCTTCCCGGCCGAGGAGGTCGCAAAGGAGCGCATCGGGTTCGACAAGGCGATGATCGGATCGTGCACGAACGGCAGCTATGCAGACCTGCTGTCGGCGGCGCTCGTCCTGGTGGCCGCGCGTGGCAAAGGGCTCGACAAGGCTGTGACAGAGTTCGTCGTGTTCCCCGGCTCGGGCGGCGTCGGCCGCCTGATCGAGCAGCCGGATCCGCGCCTGGGCGGCGAGTCGATCGCCGAGGTCTTCCGCAGCGTGGGCGGCAGGATCCGCGAGTCGTGGTGCGGCCCGTGTTTTGGCCAGGGCCCCGACGCGCTCGTCAAGGGCCAGCGCGCCATCACGTCGTTCAACCGCAACTGGCAGAACCGCATGGGGCTTGGCGGCGAGGGCTACCTCGCCAGCCCGTCGGTCGTGGCCGCCTCGGCACTGGTCGGCTACATGGCGCCGCCAACGGAACTCGGGCTCGAGTGGGATGCAGAGAGATACGGTGGTTGAGGACGGGGAGAATGGAGAATCTGGTGATCTTGTGATGTGGTGATGTGATGATCGGATGTTCGATGTTGGAGCACCGAGGATCACCACATAGATCGCGCATGATCACATCGTGACATTCCATCACCAGGTCACCAGGTCACGAGATCACCAGATTGGGAATGCCCTGATCTATCTCTGGATCTGTCTCGTGATCTATCTGTTGATGTCCGGCGCGCTGGCGGCGCAGCCGTCGGCGCCGTCCGAGGATCCCCTCGTGGCGACTGCGCGCGCCTACGTCGCGGACTTCGCGACGCGGTTCGTCAGCGTCGTCTCCGAGGAGCGCTCCGAGCAGGACCTGCGGGCGCCGATCAGCGTGGAATCGGTGCCCTCGACGCTGCGCGGCGTGCCTGGAGGCGGCACCCTGACCGACAACGTTGTCACCACGGAGGAGCGGACCCGTCGCCGCCTTCGCGCCAGCTACATCGTCGTCCGTGCGGAGACGGGCCTCGGCTGGATGCCGTTCCGTGACGTCGTCGAGGTGGATGGCCGCGCGATTCCGGATCGGGAGGGGCGGCTGCTCGAGATCTTCGGCGGTCAGGGCCCGGCCGACCTCGAACAGGCCGAGCGCCTGATGGACGAGAGCGCCCGCCACAACCTTGGCGCCACAGCCCGCACCCTCAACATCCCCGTGCTGGGCCTCCTCTTCCTCCATCCCGACCAGGCCGGCCGTGTCGTGTTCACGTACGAGCGCGGGGAGCGGGTGGCGCGCCGGCAGGCCCGGGTGTTTGCGTTCCAGGAAACCGGGCGGCCGACGCTCGTCCGTGGTCCAGACGACGGGGAACTGCCGTCAGGCGGCCGTGTCTGGCTCGAGGCCGGAACCGGCCGTGTCCTGAAGACCGAGCACATCGTGGATGCCGGTACGATGGTGGCCACCGTGACGGTGACCTATCAGGAAGAGCCGGCCCTGGCGATGCTCGTGCCGGATCGCATGGAGGAGGCCTACGTGTACGCCGGCCGTGCCGGGTCGCTGCGCGTGACGGCCACCTACACGAACTACCAGCGGCTGCAGGTCACAACGGAAGAGCAGATAGCGCCCCGTAAGCCGCCATGTCTCGATCTCGTGAGGTGGTGATGTGGCGATGGGATGTTCGATGTCAGGTCGCTGAAGGTCACCAGATAGATCGCACCACTCTTGTCCAAATTAGCTCATGAAAAAAGGGGTTGAGCGCGCCGTATGATTGC
>CAZNOC010000418.1:0-3251 GCA_964574545.1 uncultured Bifidobacteriaceae bacterium
GTCGGGAGGCCCACCATGAAGTAGAGCTTCAGGCTTTCGATGCCGCTCGAGAAGACGAGATGCGCCTTCTCGAGGATCTCGTCGTTGGTGAACGTCTTGTTGATCACCCGCCGCAGGCGGTCGGATCCCGTCTCGGGCGCGATGGTGAGCGTGCGCTCCCCGCTCTCCTTCAGCAGCGAGACGATGGTGGGCGTGAGGTCGTCGAGGCGGAGCGAGGCGGGACTGATGGAGTAGCCCATGTCCGACAGGCTGCGCAGGAGGTGCTCGATGTCGGGGTGATCGCAGAGCGCAATCGACACAAGGCCAACTCGCGAGGCGTGCGGGCGCGCGGCCCTTGCCTGCTCCAGGATGCGTTCGGTGGGGAACGCCCGGACGGGCAGGTAGTTGTAGCCCGCCCAGCAGAAGCGGCACAGGTTGGCGCACCCGCGCACGACCTCGACGAGGAAGCGCGATCCGAACTCGGTGTCGGGCGTGAAGATGCTCGTCACCGGAGGGTCGCACGCCTCGGTGGTCTTGAGCGCAGCCTTTCGAACCGTCGGCGGCGCGCCGGTCCCCTCGCGGGGCACGTAGCGCGCGATCGTCTGGTCTGGTCCGTACTCGACGTCGTAGAAGGACGGCATGTAGAAGCCGCGCTCGGGGGCAAGGAGCCGCAGCAGGTGGTCGCGGGACGTGGACTCGCTCGCCGCCTTCACGAGGGCAGGCACGAGCACCTCGCCCTCGCCCGCGGCGATCACGTCGGCGAAGAGCGCCAGCGGCTCGGGGTTGACGAATGTGACGGCGCCGCCGACCACCACGAGCGGGTGCCGCTCGTCTCGTTCGGCGGCCCGCAGCGGCAGGTGCGCGAGCCGCAGCAGCGTCAGAAGGTTCGTGTAGTCCCACTCGAACGACACCGAAAACGCCAGGACGTCGAATTCGTGAAGCGGCGTCTGCGACTCGATGGTCACCGGGCGGGCGCCCGACTGCAGCAGCGCCTGCAACTCCTGTTTGGCCGGCAGGAAGACGCGCTCGCACACCACATCGGGATGGGCGTTGAACAGGCGGTAGACCGTCTGGAAGCCCAGGTTGGACATGCCCACGAAGTACGTGTTGGGGAACGCCAGCGCCACGCGCAGCTTGTCGCCGTGGGGCTTGGTGACGTACCCCACCTCACGGGAGAGGATCTCGCGTGCGATCTCGCGTTGCTGCCGGGGCTTCATGGTCGGGGTGGCCTTCGTCCGAGCGGAGTGGAGGCGTCACCAGGCACGTCGTCGAGCTGCGCCTTCGCCGGCGCCGCACGCGCGTCCCCTGGATCCTCCTACTCTACCACCGCGGTCGAGGGCAGGGCGGGGAGGGGGAGTTTCCAGTTGGGCCAGTGACCAGTTCGAAGAGGGGAAACCCCGTGCTTTCGAGGAGATCCCCTTTGTCTTGAACTGATCACCGACAACTGGACCACTCCGGGGCGCAAAAAGTGCCCGGGCGACTAGCCCTCGCTGCGCCGCAGGAACGCCGGCACGTCCAGCTCGCGGTTCAGCTCCAGATCCCCGGGATCGGCCGGCTGGCTCGAGGACGAGGCCGATGACGCGGCGGCAGCCAGCCGAGGCGCGAGCGGCAGGTCGATGGCCGGCCGTCGCGAGATGGTCAGACGAGGCGATTCGCCCGCCATGGCGATCGCCGGCTGTCGGCCGTGCGTCGTGTAGGAGGTCATGTCGGTGGGCGTCCGCATGGGCGCCGATGCGGGCTGCGACCGCGACGCCCGCTGGATGTCGAAGCCCGTGGCGATCACCGTGATCTTGACGCGCCCGTTGAGCTGCGGATCGACGACGGCGCCGAAGATGATGTTGGCGTTCTCGTCGGCCGCCTCCTGGATGATGGTGAGCGCCTCGTTCACCTCGAGCAGCGACATGTCGGGGCCGCCCGTGACGTTGACGATCACCCCGCGCGCGCCGGCCACGGAGGCGTCCTCGAGCAGCGGGCTCGAGATGGCGCGGTTGGCGGCGTCCACCGCGCGGTTCTGGCCGTCGGCCGTGGCCGTCCCCATCATCGCCACGCCCATGCCCGACATGATGGTCTTGACGTCGGCGAAGTCGAGGTTGATGAGCCCGGGCACGAGGATCAGATCCGAGATCCCCTGAATCGCCTGCCGCAGCACATCGTCGGCCGTCAGGAACGCATCGAGCATCGACGTGGAGCGGTCGATCACCGACAGCAGCCGCTCGTTGGGAATCGTGATGACGGTGTCCACGCACTCGCGCAGCGCGTCGAGCCCCTGCTCGGCCTGCACCGCCCGCTTCTTGCCCTCGAACTTGAACGGCCGCGTCACGACGGCGATCGTGAGCGCGCCGAGTTCGGTCGCGAGGCTGGCAATCACGGGCGCCGCGCCGGTGCCCGTCCCGCCGCCGAGGCCGGTGGTGACGAACACGAGGTCCGCGCCGCTCAGCGCGTGGATCAGCATGTCGGTGTCTTCGAGCGCGGCCTGCCGTCCCACGTTCGGGTCGGCGCCCGCGCCAAGCCCCTTCGTGAGCTTGCTGCCGATCTGGATCTTCACGGGCGCCGGGTTGTTCCGGAGCGCCTGTCCATCGGTGTTCGCCACGATGAACTCGACGCCGGACAGCCCGGCCTGCACCATGCGGGAGACGGCGTTGCCGCCGCCGCCGCCCACGCCCACCACCTTGATCCGGGCGCCGCTGCGCGCCTCGTCGTCGAAGGTCAGACGCAGCGGGTCGTGGATCGTCATCGCGTCGTGCAGGTCTGCCATCGAGCCTCCTCGTGTGTCCGTCATCAGAAGAATTCCTTGAAGACCGTGCGGAGCCGTCCCACCATGCGCGTGAGGGCGCTGCCGCCCGCACGGGCCGCCTCGGGCGAGCGATTGCGATGGGCGTACAGGACGAGCCCCACGGCGCTCGCGTACGCCGGGTTGCTGACGTGGTCGGCCATGCCGCCCACCCCCACCGGCGACCCGCGGCGGATGGGGAGGTCGAAGATCTGCTCGGCGATCTCGGACATGCCGTCGAGGATCGCGCCCCCGCCGGTCAGCACGAGGCCCGAGTTGAGCGATTTCTCGTAGCCGGCCTTGCTGATCTCGTCCCAGACCAGGTGGAAGATCTCCTCGGCCCTCGGCTGCAGGATCTCGGACAGGATCCGGCGCGGCATCACGCGCGGGCGCCGCCCGCCGACGCTGGCCACCTCGATCGTCTCGTCTTCCTCGACCATCGCCGACAGCGCGCATCCGGCGCGGCGCTTGATCTTCTCGGCGTCGGGGATGGGCGTGCGCA
>CAZNOC010000419.1:0-3248 GCA_964574545.1 uncultured Bifidobacteriaceae bacterium
ATCCGCCACATGGTGAACCTCGAGGTGGTGAACACCTACGAGGGGACGCACGATATCCACGCGCTGATCCTCGGACGGGCGCAGACGGGCATCGCCGCGTTCGCCAACTGATCACGAACGAACCAGTTCGCGCGCCTCGACCGCCTACTGCCGGACCATCCGGAACGCTTCCTCCCGCAGTTCGCCACCGCTGCGGAGCGCCAGGTAGATGGTCATGCGATCGGGCGCCTCGCGGCGGAAGGTGAGCCCGTCGAACTGGACCGCGTCCGGTGTGACCCGCGCCAGGCGGAAGGTCAGGTAGGCCTCCTTCTCCTCCCACCCCGTCATATCCGCGTTGAAGTGCTTGATACGGAGGACAAGCGTGCCGTCCGTTTCGACGAAGTTCATGAACTCGTACAGGCCGATCCGCTCGGCGCCCGCCGCGTCCTTCTGGACGACGCGGAACATGCCCATCATGGCGCCGGCGGCCGGTGTGCTCCATGTCTCTTCGCTGGCGCCGCCGAGCCCATCGCCGCGCCAGGTGCCCCCGGCCAGCCACCGCACGGCCTCCAGCGTGGCCGCCGGACGCGCCTCGCCTGCGCGCAGGTGAATGGTGTTGGGCGTGCGCGACTCGAACGCCGCCTCCTGGGCCTCCGCGGCCGGAATCACGGCCCCCGTCGTCACCGCCGCCACGACAAGAATCATCCACATCGGTCTTCCCCCCCTGTCTGCCGCGTGTCGTCCGTTCGCCATTATGACGATCGGCGTCGCCACGAATCGACACGTGGTCCCTGCTGAGTGCCGTTCATTCCTGCTCGTCGGCGCGCCATTGCAGCCCCGGCGACGTCCGCCCGAGGCGCCCCCGGCCCCCAGGCACGTGGCACCTGGGCACAGGTATAGGGAGGGGCCGTCCGAGCCGATAAGGCACAGCAGTGCAATCACCACCGATTCCGTCTAGCGTGAACCGCTCTCCGGGCACGGGCCACATCCTCGTGGTGGATGATGACGAGCAGATTCGGCAGATGCTCGAGACCCTGCTGTCCCGGGAGGGCCACGTCATTCATCAGGCCGCCGATGGCGAGTCGGCCCTGAAGATCGTCCAGCAACAGCCGCCCGATCTGGTGCTGCTGGATATCGTCCTGCCCGGTCTGAGCGGCATCGAGGTCTGCCGGCGCCTGCGGATGGACCGCGCGACGAGGCTGACGCCGGTGGTCCTCATCACCGGCCTGCACGAGCCCGACTTGAAGCTGGAGGGCCTCGAGGCCGGCGCGGACGATTTTCTGGTCAAGCCCTTCGACACGCGGGAACTGCTCGCGCGATCGCGCGCGCTGCTGCGTCTCAGACGGTATACGAGCGACCTCGAATCGGCGTCCGCGATCATCATGACCCTGGCCGTGATGATCGAGGTTCGGGACGGGCTGACGGAGGGCCATTGCCACCGCATGGCCAACTACGCGACGGCGCTCGGCCGGGCGCTCGGGCGGCCCGAGTCGGACCTGCAGGCGCTGCACCGCGGCGGGTTCCTGCACGACATCGGGATGCTGGCCATCCCCGATGCCGTCATCCGCAAGCCGGGTCCGCTGGACCCCGACGAGTTCGAACTGGTGAAGTCGCACACGGTCGTGGGCGACAAGCTCTGCGCCCACCTGGCGTCTCTGCAGCCTGTCCGCCCCATCATCCGACACCACCACGAGCTGCTCGACGGCTCGGGGTACCCGGACGGGCTCGTGGGAGACTCCGTGCCGCTGGTCGCCCAGATCATCGGGATCGTGGACGTGTTCGACGCCGTGACCACGCGACGGCCCTATCAGCCTGCGATGTCCCACGAGGACGCATTGGGCCTGCTCAACTCGCAGGTCGAATCGGGCTGGCGCAGCCGGCACCTCGTGGACACGTTTGCCGATCTGGTACGTGCCGGGGCCTTCGAGCGCTTCGTCGCTCAGCCGGCCGAGCCGCAGCGTCCTGCGTAGGCCTCCGCACGCGCGGTGTGCCCCCTCTGCGCGAGCGGGCGGCTACTCGTAGTGAAGCGCCTGCACAGGGTCGAGCCTCGCGGCCTTCCGCGCGGGATACACGCCGAAGACGAGCCCGACCGCCACGGAGACCGAGAAGGCCAGCAGCAGCGCGCCGGGCGTCACGATCGTGGACCAGCCCGCGAAGCTGGCGATCGCGCGCGCCATCACGACACCCAGCAGGAGCCCGGCCACACCACCCGTCACCGCGATGAGCGTGGTCTCGACGACGAACTGGCGGATGATGTCGGCTCGCCGAGCGCCGAGCGCGCGGCGCAGGCCGATCTCCGGCGTACGCTCGAGCACGCTCGCCAGCATGATGTTCATGATGCCGATGCCACCCACGAGCAGCGAGATCGATGCGAGCGCGACCATGACCACGTCGAAGATGCGTTTCGTGCGTTCCTGCTCGGCCAGGAGCTCGGCGGGCACGACGAGAATGTAGTCGCTCGCACCACGATGGCTGGCCTCCAGCAGGCCGCGGACGATCGCGGCGGAGCTGCTCACGCTGTTCGCGGCGTGCAAGCGCAGGTAGACGCCGTCGATCTCGTCACGGAACTGGCTGTAGTTGTCTTCGAGCCGCAGGATGGCGGCTGCCGTCGGGACGTAGATGAGGTTGTTCCGGTCCTCTGCGGGCAGGCCCGACAGCTCGCCGCGTGCCACGGCCTGCGGGGCGGTGGTACCGATCACCTCGAACCACTGCTCGTTGACCTTCAGGTGCTGGCCGAGCGCCTCGTTCGTGCCGAAGAGACGCACGCGGGCGGCCTCACCCAGCACGGCGACCGGCGCTGCCTGCTCCGCCTCCTGGTCGCTGAAGAACCGTCCGCTCGTCAGGCGCAGACCGGCAATCGACTGGTACACCGGCTCGACGCCGTAGACCGTCGGCAACTCGCCATCGGGCCGTGGCATGACGCGGTTCGGCGTGAAGCGCTTCCGCGGGGAGGCCAGGTCCAGCTCGGGCAGCGCCGCCTGCATTGCCCGGAGATCCTGGAAGGTGAGCCCGGGCGACTGCTGGCGCACCCGCTGATAGGCCTGGAACTCGGTCGTCTCGCGTGCCTCGACGATCAGGTTCTGCACGCCCAGGTCGGCGATGAACGCCATCATCTGCTGCTGGGCCCCCGCGCCGATCGACAGCATCGACAGCACGGCAGCCACGCCGAAGATCATGCCGAGCATGGTCAGCAGCGTCCTGAGCTTGTGGAGCAGCAGGCTGTCGAGGCTGCGGGCCAGATCGGGCAGGACCTGATCGCGGAGCCGCTG
>CAZNOC010000420.1:0-3242 GCA_964574545.1 uncultured Bifidobacteriaceae bacterium
ACGCTGGCCCGGGCGGTGACGAGCCAGCTCATGGCGGACGTGCCTCTGGGCGCGTTCCTCTCGGGAGGCATCGACTCGAGCGCCATCGTGGGGCTGATGAGCCAGGCGTCGGCGCAGCCGGTGCGCAGCTTCAGCATGGGCTTCGCAGACGGCTCCTACAACGAGCTGCCGTACGCGCGCGAGGTGGCGCAGCTGTTCGGGACCGACCACCACGAGCAGATGGTGACACCCGACATCGGCGGCTTGTTCGAGCAGCTCGTCGTGCACCTGGACGAGCCGTTTGCCGATGTGTCGCTGTTCCCGACGTATCTCGTCTCGCGCCTGGCGCGAGAGCACGTGAAGGTGGTCCTGTCGGGCGACGGCGGGGACGAACTCTTCGGCGGCTACGACACCTACGACGCCGATCGGCTGGCCCGCCGCTTTCGACGCGTGGGAGCGCCGCTCCTGCCGCTGCTCGCGGCGGCCGCGGCCGTAGTGCCGCCGAGCGATCAGAAGAAGGGGCTCGTCAACAAGGCGAAACGCTTCGTCGAGGGGATGGCGGGCGCGCCGGCCGATCTGCAGCACTATCGGTGGATGAGCTATCTCGGTCCACGCGCCAAGCAGCGGATGTACAGCCCATCCCTGCGTGAGGCGCTGATCGGGGGAGACGTCTACGCCCCCGTCCGCGACGCGTTTGCGCGGGCCGGCGGCGACGACCTGCTGAACCGGCAGCTCTACACCGACCTGTGCCTCTATCTGGCCGATGACATCCTGGTCAAGGTGGACCGGATGAGCATGGCGACCTCGCTCGAGACGCGTGCCCCGTATCTCGACGTGGACGTGATCGAGCTGGCCTTCTCGATGCCCGGCCGCCTGAAGATCCATCGGGGCGAACGCAAGCACGTGCTGAAGCAGGCCATGCGCGGCCTCCTGCCCGATCGCATCCTCACGCGCCGCAAGGAGGGCTTCAGCATTCCCATGAAGAACTGGCTGCGCGGTGAGTTGCAGCCGCTGATGCGTTCGCTGCTGTCTCCGGAGCGACTGCGCGCTCGCGGCTTGTTCGACGCGGGCGACGTCGCCAGGCGCATGGACGAGCACGTGGCGGGCCGCCACAACCACGCCCACACCCTGTTCCCGCTGATGGTCTTCGAACGCTGGGCGGAAGCCCACCTGCCGCCCTGATCGCCTTCGTTCTTCGCGTGCTTCGCGTTTGTGCGTGGCCGCTACTGCGGCGGGGCCATGCGCTGGTACCAGCGTTCGACCGCGGCCACTTCGTTCCGCGTCTGCCGTTCGTCCCAGCCAAGCTCGGAGGCCATGACGGCGGCCGCGGCTTCCAGCGCATCCGCGCCGGGGTGGCCGGCGGATCCCGCCTCCGTGCGGCGCAGCACGGCGTCCGCCAGCGTCAGGGCCATCTCGGCGCGAGCGGCATATGCGATCTCCGCGCGCATGACCGTGCAGTCCACGCTGAGAGGCGCCGACAGCGCCGGATGCTCGCGGACAAGCTCGAGCACGGCGTCACATGCGGTCCCGTAGCTGGCGGCGAGGCGCGCCAGCGCCATCTCGCTCACGCCCGGAACCTGACGCTGCCGGACGGTGTGGTCGAAGCTCCGCACGTCGTCTATGGCGCCCCCGGCAAGCGGGAGTGCGGCGGTGCGACACGGGGGAGGGGTCTCGACGCCCCGCTGCCTGAAGACGGCATCCACCGCGTCGGCGGCCGTGTGCCTTGCCGTCGTGTAGCGCACGCCGAACATCGATACGAGGCCGGACACGCCGTCCCGGCGGTGGTCCACGACGAGGCTCTCGCGGAGGAGTGAGACACGCGACCCGCGTCCTGCCACCATCGGCAGCAAGCCGCGGTGAATCAGCCGCACGTCAGAGGCCGTGAGCCGCGCCAGGGGAAACGCCTCCCGCGCGTCCGCGAGAAACGCCTCGAGATCCCAACGCGTGACCGTCACGTCATCCGGCGTGCTGTCATGCACGTCGTGGCTGGTGCCGAGAATCGAGACGTCGCGCCAGGGCACGAGAAACAGGAACCGTCCACCCGCCAGGCCCCCGCAGGCATGCTTGCGCGCGACAGGGCGGGTCACGAGATTCATCGCGCGAGAAAAGCGTGGGGCCGGTGACGGCGGGCCGCCACCGGGCAGGCCGGCCAGCAGCGTTCCCGCCCACGGTCCCGCGGCGTTCAGCACGACCGCCGCGCGGAGTGTCAGGGAGGCCCCACCGAGTCGGTCCTCCGCGGTGACGCCGACCACCCGTCCGCCCTCCGTGAGAAACCCGGTCGCTTCCACGTAGTTCGCCGCGGCCGCTCCCGCGCCGACGGCGGACAGCAGGAAGGCCAGCGTGACCCTGTCGGCGTTGCGCATCTGGTAGTCGTGCCAGATGGCCCCGCCGGTGACCCCCGCGGAGTCGATGGCAGGGTTCAGAGCCAGGCACTCGTCGCGGGACACGATCGAACCGGGCGGAAGATGGCGCGACCCATCCGTGACACCTTCGTGACGGTCGTGCGACACCAGCTCGTTGATCGCCAGCGCGACCCGCATCAGCGCCGCGCTGCGACGAGGGTCGCGGTAGGTGGGCACAATGAACGGCAGCGGCCGTACCAGGTGCGGCGCCAGCCTGACGAGCGCCCGCCGCTCCCGGATGAAGAGGCGCATCTGACGGAAGTCCAGGGCCTGAAGCGACCGAAGGCCGCCGTGTATCGTCTTCAGGTTGTTGAAGGAGGTGCCGCTGCCGACGTCGCCGCGGTCGATAATGGCCACCGACAGCCCCCGCTGGGCCGCGTCCCACGCCGCCGCCACACCATAGATGCCGGCCCCGACCACCAGCACATCGAACGTGGTGTCCGCCAGGCGGCGGAGATCTCGAACCATCCGAAGCTATTGTACCTGTGCGCCGTCCCCGGTCGCACGGCGGCCACGGACCAGGTGAGCTATCCGCAGATTACACGGATGGCGCGGATTCAATGGTGGATGTGTCCCGCGGTGGCGGCCGGAGGCCGCCACGGACGTGACCCGCGCCGGTGGAGCGAGAGCCGCCCCGTTCTCCCGTTTGGCTCTCGCTCCACCGGCCCGGGTCACGCCTCCGTTGCCGGTCGTTGACCGGCAACCGCGGGACTCGTCAACGGCCAGCTTGTCTGCGCAATCTGTGGATCGTAATCGTCAGACGCTCCCGGCGGGCGTGCTGACGGTCGCCAGCCGCCGTCGTTGTGAGACCACGATGATCGCGAACAGCACCGCGCCGATCGCATCGGTGACCAGCCCAGG
>CAZNOC010000421.1:0-1945 GCA_964574545.1 uncultured Bifidobacteriaceae bacterium
ACCTGGAAGAAGTGCGCGTCCACGAACTCGTCGATCGCGGCCTGGTCGGCGGGGTCCACGCGTTCGAACTGCAGCCCCATGCCGACGCGCTCGTCGCTCCAGCAGACGCGCGCTTCGGCGTCGATGTCCACCTTCGATCCGGGGAGCCGGAAGCGCAGGCGCGCGCGCGCGTCGCGGTCGAGCGGGCTGGTGGTGCGGATCGCGATGCCGCCGCGGCTCAGGTTCAGCGTGAGCGCCGCGGCGATCGTGTTGCCGAACCGGCACGCGATGGGGATGCCGAGCACGACGCGCGGGCTCGATCGGCGGTTGAAGTTGTCGGGGAAGAGGTGCGGCGCGAGCGACGGCAGGATGTGCTGGACGGCGCTGTACTCGTTGACGTAGCCCGAGACGCCGAGCGCGGCCAGCTCGCGCACCTCCTCGGCGTTCGAAACCGTGCCGCTGAACACCAGGATCGGCAGCCGCCCATCGTCCAGCTTCCGGACGCTGCGGACCATCTCCACTCCCGACGCATGGGGCAGGCGGAGATCCATCACGATCAGGTCGATGTGATCGAGGTCGGCCCGCACCCGAGCCAGCAACTCCGCGGCGCTCTTGACGGCAATCGCCCGGTGCCCCGCGTTCTCGAGCGCCGCGCGAAACCGGTCGCGGACAAACGCCGTGTCGTCGGCGATGACCACGGTCTTCGTGCTGACGGAGTTCGGTGACATGCGGGAGTCGATCTCGCCCTTCGTTGCAGAATGTATCAGGTTATCGCTATAATTCCGAACAACTTCGCTGACGCGGCACGCGCGCGCCCGGCTCCGGCCGCGCCGCCGCGCCCGCCGCGCGACCAAGGATTCCGAGGACCCTGCGCATGGCCGCCAATTGCCCCGAATGTGATTCCGAGATCGACATCGACGAACTCGACGCCGAGATTGGCGACGAGCTGTCGTGTTCCGAGTGCGGCGCGTTGCTGCGCGTGGCCCACGACTCTCCACTCGAACTCGAACTCGCCGACGACGACGAGGAGGATGACCTCGAAGACGACGAGGACGAGGAAGAGGAGGAGGAAGACGACGATGACGACGATGACGATGATGAGGACGAGTAACGGCGGGCGATGACCGCCGCGGCCGCGATTCTCGTGCCCGAGCCCCTGCGCGCCAAGGCGCGGCATCTCGAAGACCGGCTGGCCGGGCTCGAGTCGGTCATCGTGGCCTTCAGTGGCGGCGTGGACAGCGCGTACCTCGCCTGGGTCGCGGGGCGCACGCTCGGGTCCCGCGCGCTGGCGGTGACCGCCGACAGCCCCAGCTATCCCGACACGCATCGGCAGCTGGCGATCAGGGTGGCACGCGAGTTCGGCCTCGCGCACGAGTTCATCGCGACCGCCGAGATCGATCGGCCCGAGTACCGCGCGAATCCCTCCAACCGCTGCTACTTCTGCAAGCACACGCTCTACGCGGATCTGACGGCGCTCGCCGCCGCCCGTGGCTTCCGGTCGGTCGTCGACGGCAGCAACGCCGACGACCGCGGTGATTACCGGCCCGGCCGGCAGGCCGCGCGCGAGTTCGGCGTGCAGAGCCCGCTCGACGAGGCCGGCCTCGGCAAGGACGAGATCCGCGCGCTGTCGCGTGAGGCGGGCCTGCCCACGTGGGACGAGCCGGCGTCGGCGTGCCTGTCGTCGCGGATTCCGTACGGCAGCGAGGTGACGCGCGAGAAGCTGCAGGCGATCGAACAGGCCGAGGCAGTGGTTCGAGCCCTGGGCTTCCGCGTGTACCGCGTGCGGCATCACGACGACACGGCGCGGCTCGAGATCGCGAGGGACGAGATGGCGCGCGCGCTCGATCCCGAGGTCAACGCCCGCCTCGTCGCAGGGCTGAAGGCGCTCGGCTACCGTTACATCAGCCTCGACCTGCAGGGGTACCGGCTCGGCAGCCTCAACGAAGCGCTCACGCTGCGCCCCGTG
>CAZNOC010000421.1:2045-3240 GCA_964574545.1 uncultured Bifidobacteriaceae bacterium
GGCCGATGAGCGACATGCCCGGACTTGCCGCCGCGCTCGCCGCGCAGGTGCTGCTCGCCCTCGCCTGGTGGCGCCAGCAGCCGGGGCCGGATGGCGACGAGCGGCTCTCGCCGGCCGCCCTCGCCGCGTCGGGACGGATGATCGTGCTCGGCGCGCTGGTGGCGGGCCTGGCGATCGGGTTCCGGTCGCAGGTGGCGTGGATGACGCTGCCGCTCCTGCTGCTGGTGCTGGCGGATCGCATCGGCCGGGGCGTGGCGGGCGCCATGCTCGGGGGAGCGATCGCGTTCGCGACCGGGGTGCTGGCGTGGGCGGTGCCGATGGTGGTGGCCACCGGCGGCCCGGGCGCGTACCTCGCGGCCCTCGGCGACCAGGGAGGCGAGGACTTCGCGGGCGTGGACATGCTCTACCAGCGCCCCTCGCCGCGGCTGCTGCTGATGGCGCTGCAGCGGTCGCTCGTCCTCCCATGGGACCACCAGGTGCTGGCCGGGGTGGTGCTCGTGCTCGCGGTCGCCGGGTTCGCCGCGCTGCTCGTGCGCGACCGGCGGGCGGTCGCGGCGATCGTCGCGCTTGGCGGCCCGTACGCCGTCTTCCATCTCCTGTTTCACGACACCGCATTCGTGCGCTACGCGTTGCCCCTGGTGCCCGTCGCGGCCTACCTCGCGGCGTGCGGGGCCGAGGCCCTCCTGCGCCGCGCGGCGCCGCTCGCCGTCGCGGCGCTCGGGATCTGGGGCGTCGCGGTGGCGCAGCCCGTGCTCGTCGCCTACGGCGGGAGCGATGCTCCCACCGCTCAGGCCACGGCAGCGATGCGCGCATGGTCCCCGGAGGCGCCTCCCGGCGCCGTGATGGGGCATCATCCGTTCCGGCGGCACTTCGAGGTGCACCCGCCCGACTTCGCGCCGCTGCGGCCCATCGTGCCGCGCCGCGAGTGGCTCGAGGTCGTGCGCTATTGGCGGGAGGGGCGCGAGACGCCGCTCTGGTTCCTTGCCGATCCTGCGCGAACCGACCTCGCGCTGTTCGACAGGCACGCGCTTGCGGATCACGAACGCTTCCTCTGGAATACCGGCAGCCTCTCCGGCGTAGGCGGCATGCGCCCTGCCGACGTCGTCTGGTACCGCATGCGGAGGCCGGGATGGATGCTCGACGAGGGATGGGCGCTGACGCCTGAAACGGCGGGGATGGCGCAGCTGGCCGGCCG
>CAZNOC010000422.1:0-3237 GCA_964574545.1 uncultured Bifidobacteriaceae bacterium
TGCCGAGCATGGCGGTCGAGGTGTCGCCGAGGATCGAGCGCTCGCCCAGTATCCCCGCACTCTGCATGATCCAGTGGTACCAGCCGAAGGTCGAGTTGTAGAGATAGTACCAGACGAGTCCGGCCACGACCGGAGCCATCATCATGGGCATCAGGAAGATGGTGACCAGGGTCTTCTCGTAGCGCGAGCCGTTCAGGACGACGGCGAGCAGCAGGCCGAGGCTGACCTGCAGTACCATGCACATCAGGCTGTACTGGGCGAGCAGCCGCCAGCCGTCGACGAACTTGCGGTCGGCCGGCAGGCGCGTCCAGTTGCGGAAGTTGTTCCAGGTATCGGCACCGCCGACCTCGACGTCGTGCAGGCTCATCCAGATGAGCCAGAAGAAGGGGTAGATGGTGATGCAGGCGAGCACGATGATCGCCGGCAGCATCAGGTAGAGGTAGTAGCGGCGCGACGGGCTCGGGTTGCGGCTGGGCGGGGCGTAGTCGATCACCCGCACGCCGCGCTCCATTACCGGAACGCCGGCCGCGGGCATGGCCATGGGCGGCGCGCCGCCGCCGCTCCCGATCGCGCCCCCTGTCACTGTCGTCACTGCCATGGCCGTCGCTCGTTGCCCTCGACAAACCGGGGGCGGGACCGCGCCGTCTGGCACACGATCGCGCCCCCGCCGCTCCTGCGGTCTAGATGTCGTGCATGTCGTCGAGCTGGTAGCGAATCGACTCGCACGCCTCCTCGGCCGACATCTGCCCGGCAACGCAGCGCTGCACCTCGGTGGCGAGGATGCTGTGGTACTCGTTGGCGTTCGGGATCTTCGGGCCGAGCACGAAATGCGGGTCGCGGATGCCGTGGTCGTAGACCGCCTCGAAGGTCAGCGCGTTCGGCATCGTGGTCGGCCGCTGGCGGGCCGCCTTGACGTCCTCGAGGTCGAACACCGACTTTCGGGTCGGCGTGCCGCCGACACCCTTGAGCACCTCGTACTGGGTGTTGCGCGAGGTCGACCAGACGGCGAAGAGATAGGCGGCGCGCTGCAGGTCCTCGGACGCGCCGGCGTTGATGCCGATGCCGCCGATGCCGCAGTTCGTGCCGTTGACCGCCTGGCCGCCGTTGACGATCCAGTCCGGGTCACCCTTCGGGCAGACCGCGTAGGCGGTCCTGCCGCCGGCGGCGCGGCTGGTCGTCTCGTCCTCGATCGAGGCCGCGAACTCGTGGTACTGGACCTGCATGGCGATCTGTCCGGCCTGGTAGACCGTGTTCAGCTCCAGCGTGCCGTTGGCGAGGTTGTCCGGGTGGCTGACGTCGGCCTGGTCCTTGAACTTCTGCATGATCAGCACCGACTGCTCGTCGCCCCAGCGGGCTGCGCCCGGGTTGCGCGAGCCGAGCTTGTCGTCGACGCCCTCGAAGTCGGTCCACTGGCCGTTGGCGAAGAGCATCCGCTGGATATCGAGCTGGGTGGTCCAGGCGAAGCTGCCCTGATGCTGGGCGTAGCCGTAGGGGATGTCGCTGCGGCCGCCCTCGCGCACCGCCTTGAAGAAGCGGGCGAAGTCCTCGACGTTCTTCCAGGTGGTGTCGTTGGTGAATTCCATCCGGTAGCCGTACTCGGCCTCGAAGTCCGGGGAGAGCTCCTCGAACAGGTCCTGCCGGTAGAAGGTGCAGGCGACGGCGCTGTCATAGGGGAAGGCGACGATGCGGCCCTCGTCGTAGTAGACGCCGCAGGCGGTGAGGAAGTTCTCGAACCACGCCTCCTCGCCGACGCCTTCCGGATCCTGCGGCAGGGTGTCGTCGGCCATGAACTTGTTGAGGTCGACCCAGAAGTCGGCGAAGGGGGCGCCGATCGGCTTGTCCTGCACGTAGTTGAGGTGGAAGTCGGCGCTGCCGCCGCGCAGGTCGATGCCGATCTTCTGCTGCACGACGGGCAGGTCGTCGGTGAGGATCTCGACCTCGATGCCGGTGAGATCGTAGAACGGCTGGAGGTTGTCACGGATGGCGAAGGAGGGGGGCGTGTTCTCGCTCATGAAGACGAGCTTCGAGCCCTCGTACTGGCGCCATTTGGCATCGTCCGACGACTGGGCGTAGGCCGGCCGGCGCGTGATGACCGAGTTGAGGCCGACGGAGATGGAGCCGGCACCGAGGGCGGTGGCGGCCCCGCCGCCGAGCTCCAGGAACTTCCGTCGGCTCACCCGACGGAAGACGGCATTCTTCGGGACGTAGAACATTGAGCACTCCCTGTTGGTCGCACAGGGCACGCCTTGGCTCGTGGCAGCGCCGCGCGCTCAAGATGCTCCCTGACTAGACGAGCGGCGGGTTGTCGCCCTCGCTCCATTTTTGTTCGTCCGGCAGAGCCGAGGCACTCGATCGACGCTTCATTTGCTTGATGAAGACGCCAATTCCTCGCGACGATCACGCGGGTGCATGACCCTTCGGTCGGACGCTTGGGTTACGTTTGTTCTGTCACCGCGACATTGGTAGCGCAAGAGGCAAATTGGCCCGCGGTGGCGTTCCGATGTCGGGTGGCAGCCGCGATTGCGGGGCCCTTGCCACGCCCGGGCGGAGAGCTCAATGACTGGTGGAGCGGCGCCAGCCTTGGGGCCCGCGGATGAAGCCTGCGGCCTCGGCCCTGTCGTCGAGTGCCTGGCGCGCGTTGCGCTCGGCGGCGGCTCGGGCCCCGATCACGATTTCCGAACAATCCAGCCGCCGCGCCGTGTCGGTCAGGATGGTCAAGAGCGCGTCGAGCGAGCGATGCGGGCGGGCGAGTTCGAGCCAACGCAGCCGCTCGACCGCGAGCCGCCGCACGCCGTCGCCCGGCCGCGGCAGGGCGTAGAAGAAGAGGGCGAGGGTCAGGCCGGCCAGGCACTGGACGGCAACGATGCCGCGGGGGATGGCGCGGGCCTCGAGCCAGGCTGCCGCGTCGCGCTTCCAGTAGAGCGCCTCGATGCCGCTCGGGTCGGCTGCCATGACCAACGGCAGGAGATGCTCCAGATCGCCCGGCTCCAGCGCCTGCCACGACCATGCGATGCCGTCGATCGGCATGGTATGGGAGGCGGAGAAGGGCATGCAGGCGTCCATGAGTGATGCTATGCCGCAGGAGATTTAGGCCGGCATTGACCCACATCAAATCTGGCGGATAGTAGGAGACTGGCAGGGACGGCCGCCGGTGGCGTGCGACGGGTCATGATCCGCGCGCCGGTGGCTGTCAGGAGGAACACCAGGGATGGACCGTCAGCCGGCCAATTGCTGTGG
>CAZNOC010000423.1:0-3234 GCA_964574545.1 uncultured Bifidobacteriaceae bacterium
CCGCGCGAAGCGCCTCTTCCCTGTCGAGGAGAGCGCACCCGGCACGCGACAGCAGCATCTCGCGCGTGTTGTCGTCCTGTGCGCCAGCGGTATAGCGGTCGACCAGCGCGTGGTCGTCCGCGGTCGCCGCGACGTGTTTGCCGGCCTTGAGGAGCTGCAACGCACGGCGGCGGACGAAGTCGACCTTGAAACGGATGCCTGAGGTCTCTCGGCGCCTGCCTGGGACTCGCGCAGCCAAGTCCGGCTCGCCCTTCGGGCTTCGCCAGGACTCGCGTCGCTCGCCAGGACTCGGCCCTTCGGGCCTCGCTGGGATCTACTCCGCGCGGAGCGCGACGACCGGATCGATGCGCGCCGCCCGCCGGGCGGGAATAAGGCAGGCCAGCAGAGCGACCAGCAGCAGGCCGGCGACGGCCGACGTGTACGAGAGGGCGTCGGTCGGCGTCACGCCGTAGAGCACGCTGGCGAGCACCCGCGCCATGGCGTACGCGCCGCCCAATCCCAGTGCGACTCCCAGTACGGCGAGCCGGAGGCCTTCCGCCAGGACCATCCGCACGACGTCCGATACGCGGGCGCCGAGCGCCACGCGCACACCGATCTCGGTCGTGCGCTGGACGACCGAACAGGCGATCACGCCGTAGAGGCCGATGGCGGCAAGCAGCAGGGCCACACCGCCGATGGCCGACAGCAGGACTGCCCGAAAGCGCGGCTCCGCCACGGCAGTGGACACCCACCCCGTGAGCGGCTGAAGGGACGCGATGCTGATGTCGGGGTCGTAGTCTCTGATGGTCCGCCGGAGGTCTGAGGCGATTCTCCCCGGATCGCCACCGGTGCGCGCGACGACCACGACGACGCGGAAGGGCAACTGTCCGAACGGGCGGTAGATCACGGGTTCCGTCGGGCTCGCAATCCCCGAGTACTTGACGTTCTCCACCACGCCGATCACGGTCATCACGGAGTCCGTCCCCGGGTCTGGCAGCGTCCGGCCAATCGGGTCGTCGTCGCCGAAGAACCGCCGTGCGGCCTCGCGGGTGATCACGACGACGGGCGGCCCGGCCGGGCCGTCGCCGCCGGCGAAGAGACGTCCTCGCAGCAGCGGGATCCGCAGCGCGGTGAAGTATCCGGCGCTCGCTGGAACGGACGTGACCATGTGCGCGGCTCCGGACGGGTTCGCGTCGTTGGTCAGGACGAAGCTGGCACGCATGAATGCCATCGTTGGCGGAAGGCCGGCACCGACGCCCGCGGCGAGCACCGGGGGCAACGCAGTGACGCGCTGCTCCAGCGCTTCCGCGATCTCCAGTTGACGGGCCTCGCTGAGCTCGCGGCCGAGCGACAGATCGAGTACCGCCGTCATGGCGCCGTCGGTCGTGACGCCCAGATCCGTGTCGAGCAGTTCCCCCAGGCTGCGCGCGAGCAAAGCGGCCCCGACCAGCAGAATGATGGTTGCGGCCACTTCGACGACGACGAGGGTCGCGCGCACCCGCGCCGAGGTGCCGCCGACAGCGCCGCGTAACCCGGTCTGCCACGCAAGCCGGGCGTCCGTGCGTGTCGCGACGAGAGCCGGCGCCAGGCTCACGAGCATCGACGACAGGCAGGCGACGAGGGCGGCAAACACGAGCACCGGCGCATCCACCTCGACGCCGTCCAGGCGCGGGATCTGCGCCGGCTGCCACCAGCGCAGAAGCCGGACGCCGCCGAGGGCGCCGGCCACGCCCATGACACAGCCTGCGAGCGCAACCAGGGCGGTTTCGGCAACGACGGACGCCACCACGTGGCCGCGTGATGCGCCGAGCGCCAGGCAGGTCGCGATCTCCCGCCGCCTCGACAACTGCCGCGCGAGGATCAGGTTGGCGACGTTGGCGCACGCGACCAGCAGGATCAGGCCGACCGCGCCCATCAGCAGCCACAGCGCAGGGCCGACGTCGCCGCGCACGAAATCCGTGAGGGAAACGACGACGGCACGCAGGTCCGTGCGGGAGGGGCCGAAGTGCGGGGCGAGCGCCGTGTCGATCGCGCGCGCCGCGTCGGCACGCGCGTCGGCGAAGCTCACGCCGTCCCTGACACGCCCAATGAACGCATGGCCGCCGGCGTCGCGGTTGAGCACCTGGCCTTCACCCGTCGACCGCGCGAAGGCCAGCGGCCGCCACACGTCGGTCTGCGCGCGGGGATACTGGAACTCAGGCGGCATCACGCCGATGACCTGGTACGTACGCTCGATATTGTCCCGGTGTGCGAGCGTGAGAGACCGTCCCACCACGTCGTCGGCGCCGCCGAAGACGCGCCGCCACAGGCGGTGGCTGATGACGACGTGGGGCTCTGGTTCGTCGCCAAGGACACGCCCCAGATGCGGAGGTGTGCCGAGCGTGGCAAAGAACGCGCCCGACACCGTCGCCGTCGTGACCGGCTCGATGCCCGCCTCGCTCCTGAGGCTCATGCCGGTGCTGGCGGTCAGGGCGATGGACGAGAAGGCCCGCGACGCCTCGATGAACTCCTCGAGCTCCGGCGCCGAGAAGTTCATCAGGCGCGGCCCGCTCGCGAAGTCCTTCTCGCCCTGGATCACGACGAGCGCGGAGGGCTCAGCGTAGGGCAGTGGCCGGAGCAGGACGCCGTAGACCACACTGAAGACGATCGTGGTCGCGGCGATGCCAAGCGCCAGCGTCAGGGTGCTCGCAACGGCGAAGCCCTTGCTGCGCATCAGGCCGCGAACCACATGCCGCATGTCTGCCGCTGTGCCCATCAGAGTCACCACCTCGCCGTCGCTGGCGTGGCCGTCGTTTCTGCGAACCTCACGTGCCGGGCCGCTGGAGGCGCTGCTGGATGTCGTGCAGTTGAACGATGTCCAGCAGGTCCTGGGGCCTTCCCGCCTGCCGTTTCCTCGCGATGAGGTCGTCGATCGACGCCACGTAGAACGTCCGTTGTTCAATCGTCACCGTGACGGCGCGTTCGCGAAGCGATGACAACCGCTCGCCTTCGCTCACCAGGAGGTCCACCTCGATGCGGCCGTCAGGTGTACGGAAGTTCAACGCCAGCATGCCCTTCTCACGCTGCCAGCGCCGAACCTGCTCCATATCGGACGCCAGCCGACGCAGGGCGCCGCGGAGGACCATGGTGGCGCAGATTGTAGCGCAGTGCGCCGACGCACTGACTGAAGCGGCTGAAGCCTGTGTGCAACCAGGCACCAGGCGCCACGTCCACATCCACGCGCTGGTGCTTGACGGCGTGTTCGCACGCGACGAG
>CAZNOC010000424.1:0-1711 GCA_964574545.1 uncultured Bifidobacteriaceae bacterium
GTGCTGACGGCCGCACGCGCGGCCGGCGTGGGCGCGCGTGTGGTGTTCAACCAGCAGACGCCGATGTCGGACTTCCTGAAAGACGGCGACTATCACTGGCAGCGTCGCTGGCACCGGACCGCATTCGGCCTGGTGGCTCGAGCGGCGTACATCGCCGTGGACCTCGTGGTGGCCACCTCGCGGGGGGTCGCCGAGGACCTGGCGGCGCGGTTCGGCGTCTCGCCGCGGAAGACGCGCGTCCTGCCGAACCCGGTGGACCTTGCGCGCGTGCGCCTGGCCGCCGCCGATCCCGTGCCCCCGGAGCACGCGGCCCGCTGGCAGGCGCCGGTGATCGTCGCGGCCGGCCGCCTGGCCGAGGCCAAGAACTACCCCCTGATGATCGAGGCGCTGGCGCGGCTGCGCGCGGGTGTGCCGGCGCGGCTGTTCATCCTGGGGCAGGGCGAACTCGAGCCCGAGATTCGCCAGGCCGTCGCCGCGCACGGACTCGAGGACGTCGTCACGCTCTGCGGGTTCCAGTCCAACCCCTGGAAGTACATCGCCCGCGCGGACGTGTTCGTCCTCACCTCCCGCTACGAGGGCTTTGGCAACGTGCTGGTGGAGGCCATGGCTTGCGGCGTCCCTGTCGTCGCCACCGCGTCGGCCGGCACCCGCGACATCGTGACCGACGGTGTCGATGGCGTCCTTGTGGAGGCCCACACTCCGGAGGCGGTGGCCGCAGCCCTCGAGCGCGTGCTCACCGACGCCCCGACGCGGGCGCGGATGGCATCATCGGCCAGGACGTCGGCGGAGCGTTTTGCCGTGCCGGTCGTCGCGCGCGCGTACGACGAGGCGCTGGGGGCCTCGGCGGCATGATGGGATACGCCGTTGCCGCGGGCCTGCTGCTCGGCGCCGTCTACACGCTGTCTCCGCTGCTCGTCGTATCGGCGGCGGCCCTCCTGTCGCTCGCGCGCTGGGCAGGGCACGGGCTGACGCCGAGGGAGCGGCAGTGGATGACGGGCGTGCTGGTGGTGGCCATCGCCATCCGGGTGGCGGCCGTCGCGGCGCTCTTCGCGGTGGCGGACTCTTCCGCGCCGTACGCCAACTTCTTCGGCGACGAGGAGTTCTTCAAGCTGCGCACCATCTGGATGCGCAACATCGGGCTAGGGCTTCCCGTCGCCGCGTCCGACTACATCTACACCTACGACGAGGTGGGCCAGACCAGCTACGTGTCGATGCTGGCGTACCTCCAGGCCATCGTCGGCGAGTCCCCGTACGGGCTGCACCTGCTGAACATCGCGTTGTACGTGGCCGCGTCGCTCGGCCTGTATCGCCTTGTGCGTCCCGCGTTCGGCGGACTCGTGGCGATGGGCGGTCTTGCGCTGTTGCTCTTCCTGCCCAGCCTCTACATCTGGTCGATCTCGGCCCTCAAGGAGCCGCTCTACATGCTCGTGGCCGCCGGTGGGCTGGCGTGCGCGGTCCAGATCGTGCGCGCTCCGCAAGGATGGCAGAAGGTGCTGGCCGTGGGTGGCGTGATCGCCGGAGCGCTGGTGCTGCAGAGCCTGAGGAATGGCGGGATCGCGGTCGGGCTCCTCGGCGCCGCGGCCGGCCTTGCCGCGAGCGTGGCGCTGACGAAGCCGCGGGTGCTGCTTGCGGCGATGGTCCTGGTCCCCATCATCGGACTGGCCGCGTTCTCGAGGCCTATGGTGCAGGACGTGATGGCGAGCGGCGTCCG
>CAZNOC010000424.1:1811-3231 GCA_964574545.1 uncultured Bifidobacteriaceae bacterium
ACGTGCCTGCTCGCGTCTCACGCGGTGGCGGTCGTGATGATGGTCGCGTTGACGAGCGGCAACGTGGGGACGCTCGTCCGCCACCGCGGTCTCGCCCTGCCATACTTGGTCTGGCTGGCGGCCCTCGGCGCCTACGCCGTGGCCGATCGGCTCCTTGCCGTCCGGGCGGCATCTGAACAGGAAGCGACAAGCCATGCCCCTCGTTGACGAGCGCGGCCGCGTGTTCGGCCGCCTGAACCTGCTGGACGCCATCGTCGTGGTGCTGCTGCTGGGGCTCATCCCCCTCGGATACGGCGCCTACGTGTTATTCCGAACGCCGGCGCCGCGGCTGGTCGCCGTCGAGCCGGCGGTCATCGAGCGCGGACCCAACCTCCGCGTCACCGTCCGCGGCGAGCACCTGCGTCCCTACATGCGCGTGTCGTTCAACACGCAGCAGGGGATCACGTTTCTCTTCCAGGATCCGACCATGGCGCAGGTGGAGTTGGCGGAACTCCCACCGGGCGTCTACGACGTCGTGCTGTACGATCACACACAGGAGCGCGCGCGGCTGCCTCAGGCCCTCACCGTGCGTCCGTCCCCTTTGCCGGATACCGAGATCATCGTCGCCGGCAGCTTCGCCAACCTCACCGCCGGGCAGGCCGATTCGATCGAGCCAGGCCTCGCCGTCCCGGGCTTCGGCGAGGTGCTGAACGTGGGAGCGCCGATGCCGGAGTCCACGAGGGTGTGGTCCGGCAACGTCGTGATCGAGATTCCGATCGAGGATGCGGTGCGTCTGCCCGCGACGATCAGGATGGCGTGCCACGTGCGGGTGGTGTCGGGCCAGCCCCACTGCTACGCCGACGGCATCGTCGTGCAGCCGACGGCCTTTCTCTCGCTGCCGACGCCCCTCGGCGATCGGCCGTTCCAGGTGGACCAGGTGCGTGGGGTGAGTCCGCTCGAGCCCCTCCGTGTGCGCGTCCGCTTCTCCGGCGATCGGAGCGCTGTGGATCGCATCGCGGAAGGAGACATCGACCAGGGGCCGTGGGTCAATCCGCTCGCCGCGGGCGCTTCGGTCGTGCGCGTCTCGCCGGCGTCTCCGGGAACAGGCCAGGTCACGCGCGACATCGAGCTTCGACTGGACGGGCAGCGCGGCACGAGCAGCTGGACCTATGCGGGAGCGCCGTTGCGCATCGGCGGCACCGTGCTGTTGCGGACGTACCTGTACGAGCTGTACGGCAGCGTGCTCGACATCCAGCCGATGGGCGCGGCGACAGGTGAGCCGGTACGATGAGCCAGCAATCGACCTCCCGACCAGGCGCATCTGGACCGGCCCGCAGGTTTCTGGAGAGCGGCCTGCAGGATGCCGACCGACGGCTGGCCCGGATCACTGCCGCCGCATCGTCCGACGACACTCGGGTCGCGAGCGTCGTGGCAGCGAGCT
>CAZNOC010000425.1:0-3230 GCA_964574545.1 uncultured Bifidobacteriaceae bacterium
CGTCTCGTCGTTCGAAGCGAGGGTCGACGGCAACAGGCGCGAATCCACCTCGCCGTTCCGAATCACGTCCACGCGCTGCCCCGCCCCACCCAGCACGCGCAGACGGAGCGTCACGCGGGTCGGCGACGGCAGCCGCAGCACCTCGCCCATCGACACGCCGTACCCCGGCACGTCCATGCGCAGGTCGGGGCCATGGGGGCCGCGCGTCTTGATGTACACCCGCCCCGCCCGGATCCCCGCCATCAGGGCGGGTTCGGTCAGCGCGTCCGCGTGGATGACCGTGGTCGGCGTACCGACTGACGACCCCTGCCGCGTCGCCGCGCCGTGGTCGTCGCCACCGCCGATACCCGTCAGCCGGTAGCCCTCGTTCAGCCGGGCATGCCAGAACGGCTCGCCCGCCGTCGGGCTCGACACGTTCCGGCCATTGACGACCTCGATCGCATCGACAAGGCCGTAGTCGGTGCCGGGCGCGTTCCACCCGCAGCCCGTGCACCGCTCCCCCGTCTCTCGTCCGGGGTGGTTGATGGACACGAGTGCGCCGGCGCGCTTCGCCTGGTGGAACATGTCGTTGGCGGTGACACCGGGATGGCCGACGCGGAAGTCCATGACGTCGCTCGTGCCGTACACGTTGGCGTGGCCGTAGAAGGTGGTCACCTCCTGTCCGGCCAGGAGCAGCATCTCGGGATGGCGCGCCTGCACTTCGACCAGCCCGTGGTGGTGGCTCGTGGTGTTGTGATCGGTGACAGCGACGAAATCGAGGCCGCGCCGCTCGGCGGCCGTCGCGATCTGATGTGCCGAGCACGGTCCGGTGTTGCCGCGTCCGTCCGCGCAACCGAAGCCGTCGCTGTGCATCGTGTGCGCGTGCAGATCGCCCTGATACCACCGTGGCCCCCCGAGTGCGCGAGCGGCCGGCACGGCGGTCGGAGACGGCTGGCCGGGACCCTCCGGTGTCAGGCGCACGACAACGCGGTAGCGCGAGGTGATGCCGTCGCGGATGCTCGGCACGCCCATGAGCAGCCGCCACGGTCCCGGCGTCAGCGGCCCGGGGTGATACGAAGGCGTCGCCATCATCGGAGCGATGAAGAAGCCGGTCTTGCTCGTCCGGCTGGCGCCACGAAAGCCCAGCGGGTCGTATACGCCGAACTCGATCGCCGTCCCGCGGTCACGATCGGTGTAGCTGGTGTCCACATCGATCCGGGCCGTGCCCGCCGGGACCTCGAACGCACGCTCGATCCAGGTGAGCCGATCGACCGGCGTGAGCGTGCCCTCGATGACGATGTCTCTCGAGGCCACAAATCGCGGGCGGTCCGCAGGGAGTTCGGCGGAGAACTCCTCGTACTGGTCCGTCGCCACGAAGTCCACCCCCGCCTCGATCGCCGCGCGCCACCGTGTCCGTGCCGCGTCCAGCGACCCCACGTTGTAGCCTGTCGACCACCCAGCCGCCTTCTCCCGGCCAGGGGGGTGCCCGTTCACCGTCCACAACCGCATCCACAACCCGGCCTCGTGCGCGCGCTGCACGAGCGTCCGGAGACGCGCGTCCTCCTCAGGTGTCCACTCCCCCGCCTCCCGCTGCCCGCCCTGCTCGACGACGGCCCACGGCGCGTTCCACCAGCGGCGGTAGTTCGTGGCTACCGGCAGGGGCGTCGTAGGCAGCGCCTCCCAGAAGCGGCGCTGTGCTTCTTCCCGGCGCGTCTCGGCAACCGGTGGCGGCCGAATCGGCATGGCCCCGAAGAGCCGAAGCCGCGCACCCGTCGGCACGTCATCGTGGAACGCCTTCGCCTGCGCATCGGACTCGCCGGTGAGCACGAGCACCGGCCTCACGTCGAGCGGCGCCGGCGCCGCCCCATCGGCCGTTCGGACGGCCGTCGTCAGCCACGCCTCGTACTCGCCCAGGAGCTCCCACAGCGCCTGGTGATGCTCCGGCTCGTTGGTCTTGAGGTCCAGGTTCAGCGTGATCAGCGGCCAGTGCGTACGGTCGCCCTCCGCAAGCGCGCGTTCCACGACCGGGCGGATGCGCTCGAAGAAGTAGTCCCTCAGCGACGGCTCACGGTCGTCGAACGGCTCGCCGTGAGAGACGATCGAGCGGGCCGGCAGGCCGCCGGTCGCGGGCCGCCACACCAGGTCCTGCTCAATGGCGACCGGCACCCCGGCGGCCAGAGCCCGATCGAGGCGGTCGGCGAACCTCCCGTTGTAGGGATACGCGTTGTGCGCGTCAAGGACCACACGGGCGCCAGGGCGCGCGGCCGCGGATGCGGGCTCGCCTGCCGAGCTCGAAGGCTGCGCGACGATGGCCAGCGCGCACGCCACACTGAGACGCACCGCGAGACGGACAGGTCGACTGGGCATGAAAGGGCTCCGGAGGAACGTGGCCACGGCCGGCGGAGGGGACCAGTCCCCGCGCGACCGTGGCCATCAGGGGCGCCGCGCGCCCGTCGGTTAGAACGCGAATCGGACGGCGACCTGAACGACCCGGGGATCGAACGTGTCGCTGATGACACCGAAGTTCGACGAGCCCCAGGTGCCGTTCGGGTTCTGGTAGTTCGTAGCGTTCAGCAGGTTGAACGCCTCGAGCCGCAGGTCGAGGTAGCGATCGCCGACCGGGAAGCGCTTCACCAAGCTGGTGTCTATGGTGAAGTAGCCGGGCCCCCACGCAGAGTTGCGCGGCGCATTGCCGGGCGTGTTCACAGCCTGAAGCTGATACGCCCGGGGATCGAGGAACGCGAAGCGGTCCGCCGCCGCGTCCGAGCCCGCGTTCGGGTCGCCGACGAGATTGGGGCGCAACGACCCGCCATTCCGATTCAGGAAGCTGTAGCTCTGCCCCGTGGCTGGATCGACGCCGTTGCCAGCCAGCGACACGTTGACCGGCAGGCCCGAGCGCACCGTCCAGATCGTCGACAGTTGCCAGCCCCCGAGCAGGGCATCAGCCAACGCAGGCATGTCGGCGCCAATCGCGCGGCCGCGGCCGACCGGAAGCTGCCACACCTCCGACAGCGTGAAGCGGTGGCGCGGAATCTGGCCATTCGGGCCGCGCTCGCCGCGCAGGGCGGCGTCCACGTTAGAGAGGTCGGGGTTCACGCGAGCCTGTACGCCGCTGCCGCCGGCGCCCCAGGCGCCTACCTCGTCCTCGGCCCTCGCGTAGGTGTAGGACGCCAGCGCGTAGAAGCCGCGCGACAGGCGCTTCTCGAGTTTGGCCTGGAGCGCGTGATAGCTGGACTGCCCCTGCGTGATGT
>CAZNOC010000426.1:0-3225 GCA_964574545.1 uncultured Bifidobacteriaceae bacterium
GCCCAACCTCAGCGGATAATTCCAGCAAAATGCGGCTGACAATGAAACGCGACTTTCTTGTCACCAGATCCGAAAATTGGCTCAGCAATGTCTGAAGCCGCGCCGGCAGGTGTCCCCTCATCGCACCGGGTCGGAAACTCCCCATGGTTTCCGGAATCGTGGCGGTGACACCCCCAGGTTCGGGGCACAATCAAACGTCAGTGAAGTATTGAGCGGAAAACGCGATATCAACGCCCGACAGGCAAGAGCGCTTGCCAAACGCTTCGGGGTCTCGCCAGCGGCCTTTATTTGAAAGGGGGCAGCAGTGATCTCTCCCCTGATTTCCAAGTTGCCATTCGAGGCTGGGCGGCAGCAGCACGAACAGCGTGCTGTCGAATGTGGCCCCTTGATCCTGTAAGATGACTGCGATTTCCGCGCGGAAAGCTCCTTGGCCGGGCTCCAATGCGACGGCAATCCAATGCCGGATGCGACGAACGCGTGGTCACGCGTTCGCATTGGCTCGTCTGCGATCCGCGAGACATCTTCTCAATGACTTTGGCCAATTGTTCTGCACGGTACTGATTACGGCAGGGAAGCCCGACCAAGTCGGGCCCATATGGACTCAACTGACAATCCCACCCTTCAGCGTCGGCGGGAAATCGACCGCTTGTTCGTGGAAGCCCTCGACCTGCCGAAAGGCCAGCGGGACGCATTTCTCGCCAAGATTTGCGGCGATGACCCGGTTCTGCGCGACGCGGTTCAGATCCTTCTGGAGGCGGAGTCCCGGTCCGAGGGTCTCTTCGAAGGGCCGGCGCCCACGGTCGTTCGAAAGGCTCTGAGCGATTACGAAGATCACGCCGCGGGCACACCGTCCACGCCCGAGCACGCAGGCGTTTACAGGATCGTACGAGAGATCGGCCGTGGCGGCATGGGCACAGTCTACCTGGCCGAACGAGTCGCGGAAGACTTCGAACAGCGCGTCGCAGTAAAGCTGCTGCGTCGTGGACTGGATACCGATGACATTGTTCGTCGCTTCGTCGGCGAACGGCGCATCCTGGCCGGGCTCGATCACCCCAACATCGCGCGCCTTCTCGACGGCGGGTCTACCGACGATGGCCGGCCGTTCCTGGTCATGGAGTACGTCGTAGGCACGCCGATCACCGACTACTGTGAGCAGAGCTGCCTCCCGGTACGCCAGCGGCTCGTACTGTTTTTGCAGGTCTGCGACGCCGTTAGCCACGCGCACACGAAGCTGGTCGTGCACCGTGACCTGAAGCCTTCGAACATCCTGGTGACGGCGGATGGGGTAGTGAAGTTGCTCGACTTCGGCATCGCTAAAATCCTGGACGCGGACGAGGAGGGACTCACTCGCGTGGGGGTGAAGGTGCTCACGCCCGAGTACGCGAGCCCCGAGCAATTGCGGGGCGACCCCGCCACCACCGTCTCCGACGTTTACCTGCTGGGGGCGCTCCTCTACCGGCTTCTCACGGGCATAAGAGCGCGCCAGCGGACCGGCGCAACGAAGTCGCAGGGAATCCACGTCATCCTCGATAGCGAGCCTGCGCTCCCCAGCGCTGCAGTCGCGGAGGAAGGCATCGGAGGCGTCCCTCGGGAGCGGGTGAGGACGCAGCTCAAGGGCGATCTCGACACCATGATCCTCAAGGCTCTTCAGACTGAGCCCGATAAACGCTACGGGTCCGTCGCGGCGCTGGCGGAGGACGTCCGCAGGCACCTGGACGGGAGGCCTGTCAGCGCCCGTCCCGACTCGTTACGCTACCGCACGGAAAAATTCGTGCGCCGCAACCCGGTCGCCGTGGCCCTGGCCGCGACCATCCTGCTCGGGCTGGTGTCGGCGGTCGCCGGGCTCGGCGTCCACAGCTACCGCCTCCAGGCGGAGCAGAACCGCACGGCACTCGCGAACGAACGTGCCGAGACCATCACCGGTTTCCTCGTCGGACTCTTCGAGGGAGCCAATCCGTCCGGTACCGACGGAGCCGACATGACCACCCGGGATCTGCTGGCACGCGGCACACGGGAGGTGGACGGCCTCAGCGGACAGCCCGAGCTGAAGGGAGACCTCCTGAACGTTCTGGCACAGGTGCATGGCGCAATCGGCAATTATGCGGAAGCTGAGCGCCTGGCCCGGGAGGCCCTGGCGATCCGGCGGGATCTCTTCGGAGAAGACCACGAGCAGGTCGCCGACAGCCTCACGTCCCTGGCCTCCATCCTGAGCGCCGGACGGGATCCGGCCGCGGCCGACTCGCTGGCGCGGGAAGCGCTGCGGATCCGCAGGGCGGCACTTGGTCCGATGCATCCCGATATCGCCGAGACGCTGAATGTTCTCGCACGGACGCTCGAAATCAACGGCGAGTACGAGGAGGCAGAGCTGCTCTTCCAGGAGGCCCTCGCGATGCGCCGCAGCACGCTCGGCGAGGGCCATGCGGAGGTGGCGTCCTCGCTGAACAACCTGGGCTCGCTCGCTACGAACCGTGGAGACTTCAACAGCGCGGACAGCCTGTACCGCGAGGCTCTCGCCATCCGGCGCGCGACCCTCGGCGAGCGGCACCCCTACGTCGCATCCACGCTGAATAACCTGGCCGTCGTCCAGGACCAGCTGGGCCGATACGACGAGGCGGCCGCCCTGTACGGCGAGTCCGTGTCGATTCGCCGAAGCACCCTCGGCGACCACCACCCGGACCTGGCCCGGGGTCTGAGCAACTTTGGGCTTTTCCTTTTCCGGCGGATGAAGGATTACGACGCCGCCGAGCCTCTGCTGCATGAGGCGTTGGCGATGCGCCGGGAGATCTACGGGAACGAGCACCCCGAAGTGGCGCAGACGCTCAACAATCTGGGCGGTCTGTTCCTCGAGCAGCAGCGGCCGGCCGATGCCGAGGCATGGTTCCGCGAGGCTCTGGAGATCAACCGGGCCGCCTTCGGCGCACGCCACCCCAACGTGGGCTTCAACCTCAACAACCTGGGTCGCACCCTCCACGCGCGGGGCGACCATGCGGCAGCAGAGGCGTTCCTGCAGGAGGCCGTCGACCTGCGTCTCGAGGCCCTCGGTCCCGGGCATCCGCACCTGGCCGTGAGCCTGCATAACCTGGGGCTGCTGCTGCTGGATCGCGGCGCTTCCGCGGAGGCGCGTGCGCTGTTCGAACGCGCCCTTGCGATCCGGCTGGAGGCGCTGGGACCGGACCACCCGGACGTGGCAGCCTCGCGCAACGCTCTGGCGGAATTGGAGCCGCG
>CAZNOC010000427.1:0-3218 GCA_964574545.1 uncultured Bifidobacteriaceae bacterium
GTCGAACAGGAGCTGGCGTCGCCGCATCCGCTCGCCTCCATCGTCGCCGGTGTCTCCGAAGCGCAGCGCAAGCACGACCTGTACGTGCTCGCCTTCACCATCGTGCGTGCCGACGAAGGCGTGACCGGCGCGGAGCGCATCTACCTGGCACAACTGGCGCATCAGCTCGGCCTCGACCCTGCCACCGTGTCGCGGCTGGAATCCGAAACGGCCGAGCGAATCGACGTCGAGGGCCGGCGGCCGGAAGCCGATAGCCGATAGCCGAGCGCCTCGGCCCGAGCAGGCGATAGGAGCGAGGGATTATCAGATGTACGGCGCACAGCAGTGGTACATGGCGATCGGGGGCCACCAGGTGGGGCCCGTCACGCAGGACGAGATCATCGCCAACCTGCGCAACGGCAGCATCGATCACTCGACCCTCGTCTTCACGGCGGGGATGGCCAACTGGCAGCCCGTCGGGGGGGTTGCGGCGTTCGCGCCGTTTCTGAGCGGTACTGCCGCCAGCGGCGTGCCTGCACCCCCGGCCGTGCCCGGCCGCCGGGCGCACGACATCGACTTCACCGTCCACGGCAACGAGATGCAGTTCGTGGAGGTCGAACTCGACCCCGGCGAGAGCGCGGTGGCCGAAGCCGGGGTGTTCATGTACATGACGCCCGGCATCCAGATGGAAACGATCTTCGGCGACGGCAGCGAGCAGCAGGGCACCGGCGTGCTGGACGCGATCGTGTCGGCGGGCAAACGCGTACTAACGCGGGAGAGCCTGTTCATGACCGCGTTCCAGAACAAGGGCACGGGCAAGGAACGCGTGGCGTTCGCCGCGCCCTTCGCGGGCAAGATCATCCCGATGGACCTGAAGGCCATCGGCGGCACCCTCATCTGCCAGAAGGACGCTTTCTTGTGTGCGGCTCGCGGCGTCGCGATCGGCATCGCCTTCCAGAAGAAGATCGGCGTGGGCCTGTTCGGCGGCGAGGGCTTCATCATGCAGAAGCTCGAGGGCGACGGCTTGTGCTTCGTGCACGCGGGCGGATCGATTCACAGCCTCGAGCTCGGGCCCGGCCAGACGCTGCGCGTGGACACCGGGTGCCTCGTCGCGCTCCAGCCCAGCGTGAACTACGACATCCAGTTCGTCGGCAGCATCAAGACCGCGCTCTTCGGCGGAGAAGGGATCTTCTTCGCAACCCTGACGGGTCCCGGCAAGGTCTGGCTGCAGTCGCTGCCCTTCAGCCGGCTGGCCGACCGCATCTACAAGGCGGCCCCGCAGACCGGCGGCGGTCGGCAGGGCGAAGGCTCCATCCTCGACAAGGCGTTCGGTATCGGCAAGATGATCGACGGGCGGTAGGGTCGTCACGACGGCCCTCGGGCTGCCGTCCCTCCCGCCTCGCACCCTCCGTGCTACGATCGGCGGCCTGGAGGACGTGCGTATGTACCGCCTGACCGCCCTGATGGCCGCCGCGCTCCTGATGGCCACGCTGCCCGCCGACGCGCAGCCCCGCACCGCGTTTCCCGAGAAGCGCGGGCACCAGCTGAGCGACTTCCCACGGGTCATCCCGCTGGCGGAGAACGTCTACGGCTACGAAGAGATACGCAACCCCGGCTTCACCACCGTGAGCCTGTTCGTGGTGGGCCGCGACGGCGTCCTGATCGCCGACGGGCAAGGCAGCCCGGCCGCGACCCAGACGATGCTGGACCATATCCGGAAGATCACGCCTCTGCCGATTCGGTGGTATGTGGTCGGCTCGGATCACGGGGACCACACAGCCGGCAACTCCGTGCTGCCGAAGGACATCACCTACATCGTGCACCCGGCGTCGAAAGCCCAGATGGAACGGGACGCCGCCAACCCCAATCGCAACCCGAACGCCCCGCCCGTCGTCATACCCCCGACGGCGATGACCGGGGACCGCGAGGTCGTGAACGTGGGTGGCATCGAGGTGCACGTGCTCTTCCTGGGTCGTGCGCATACGGGCGGCGACCTGCACGTGCTGCTGCCGAAGGAGCGGATTCTGTTCATGAGCGAGGCGTTCCTGAACCGCGTCTTTCCCGCGATGCGATCCGCGTACCCGAGCGAGTGGGTGGCGATGATCGACAAGGCGCTCGCCGTGGAGGCCGATCGCTTCATCCCCGGGCATGGGTTCATCGAAGAGGCAAAGGCGTCGCGTGAGGAGCTTCTCGAGTTCCAGAAGGCCCTGAGGGCCGTGATCGCGGAAGTCACGCGGCTCCACAAGCTCGGCCTGTCGCCAGACGAGGCGCGCAAGCAGGCCAACTGGGGCCCGTACGCCGAGTGGTTCCTCGCCGACTCGCAGGACATCATCGCCATCCGCAAGGTGTACGAAGAGATTGAGGGGAAGCTTAGATAGATCAACAGATGGGGAATCTGGTGATCTCCTGAGGTGGTGATGTGATGATCGGATGCTCCGATGTGCCGATCTGCGATCTATGTTGTGATCTTTGATCTGTCGATCTGTTGATCTGTTATCCGAAAGCCGAAAGCCGAAAGCCGAAAGCCGAAAGCCGAAGCGGAAGGCCGAAAGCCGAGAGCTGATCGCCCCATGCCCCAGAGCTACTCCAACCACATGCACCACCCGGTGCCCACCTACATTGCGTCGGTGGCCGTCATTCTGGCGTTGGCCTTCCTGGTTGCGGGGTGGACCAACAGCCTGCAGGACTACGCCCTGCTGGCGATGCTCATCGGCGTGCAGACGCTGGTGTCCATCAGCCGCACGTACATCACCACGCTGCAGGACCGGATCATCCGCCTCGAGATGCAGGTCCGGGCAGAGAAGGTCCTGACAGCGCCTCAGCGGGCGCTGCTATTGCGGTTGCGCCCGAAGCAGGTGGCCGCGCTGCGGTTTGCGGGCGACGAGGAGCTGGCAGCGCTCGTCGAACGGACATCGGCAGAGAATCTGACGCCGCGGGACATCAAGAAAGCCATCACCAACTGGCAGCCGGATTACTTGAGGACGTAGGGACGATGCAGTCGGGGAGTTGTCAGTTGTCCGTGATCAGTTCAAGGGTGGCGGATGTGGTGCTTGGGGTCGGGGCTGGAATGCGAGCGGCGCTGATCGCCGCAATCATGCTCGCCGTCCCCTCTCCGGCGTGGGCCACCTGGTCGGTCATCGCCGTGGATCAGCGCTCAGGAACCGTCGTCATCGCTTCCGCGACCTGCGTGGCACAGGAGCGCTTCGCGAAGTTCCCGGCCCGCGATCTGATGGACATCC
>CAZNOC010000428.1:0-3207 GCA_964574545.1 uncultured Bifidobacteriaceae bacterium
GCCGAGCGTCACCGACCAACTGGAGACGTTCTTTCGCGACCGAAGGCAGGCCGGTGGGCACATCAGCGAGGCGTCTGACGAGTCCCTCGCGAAGGCCTTCCGACGCTACGGGACGGCGCGCGTCGCCAGCCTGTATCGTGCGTGGCGGTGCAGGGGCGACGAGGTACTCTGGGCAGCGCACTCGCCCATTCTCCGAGACGCGCGGAGCAGAGGTTGGGGGGCGTGCGAGGTTCAACCGCTACGCGGTCAGTATCTGCAGCTGACGGGCTCGATCGCGTCGGACAGGCGCGCCACGAGGGGGGCCAAGCGAAAACGCGTTCAGGTAGGCCCCCCGCTCTCGTCCGTCTCTCTTGACGCTGTTCCCCCACCCCTGGTCGCCCCATGACGACACGTGCCGCTCAAGTGCCGATGTTGGAGCACGTTGCCCCGAGCATGCTGTCGATCGGGCGGCGTTCTTTGCCGCCCGCCGTGATCCGGCCTGGTCAGGGTCCAGTGAACCAGCAATGGCGTGAACGACCCCGCTGTCCTGGTCCACGAGTGGCCCCAGGTGCAGACGACGGGGTCGTTCACGCCATTGCTGGCCGTGTCAGATGTCACAGTCCGCGGAGCCAGTTCGTGCGGGACAAGCGTGCCGCCCGCGTGGCCGTGTCTGTGGCCGCGTCGTTCCGAACCAGCACGGTGCGCGCGCGGGCGTCCGTCTGCCCGCGAACCGGACCTGTTCCGTCGGAGGCAACGCGGCACGTGCAGCGACGAGCTGTGCGCCCCCGCACCATCGCGCCGTTGATGGTTGCGCCGTGCTCCGCGTCGTCAATGCTCTTCGCTCCGCTTCGACCCGGCCGAGGGCCGGGCCTGCGGGCATTGACGACGCCTGCGCGCGGCGCGTCACGGGCACTTGCGCGATGGCCGGGATGTCTGGGTTCAGACCGCGCTCGGAACCAGGTTGACGCGGGAAGTCTCGCGGGCGTATCGTGTCCGTGTCGCGTCTGTGCCGCAACGGCACATCCTCCGTTTCGCACCACGTGCATGCGGAGCGCGTTTTCGGCCGTCGCTTTCCGGGCACGGTTCCCGCGCACATCCCACGACCATCGGGTTTCGCACACGCCCCACGTTCTGCGTCGTCGCGTGCGCACACCTGAGGCGTCATTTCGAGGCCTCCCGTCTGGCATCGTCCTGCAGGACCATGCGGTCGGTGAGGGCAGCGTTCAGCGAGACGCGCTGCGTCCAGGTCTTGACTGAACGAGTACGGACGGTCGGTGTGCCCCACGCGACCGTCACCGCGCGGCGTCACGCTCCCGCGGACGATGTCGGCCGCCAGGCCCGCATCGGCGCTCCACGGACATCGGCGCGCCGGCTCCCATGCCGGCGCGCTGGAGCGCGCAAACCCACAACACGAATCGTCATGACTCGGGTTCACGGGGGAGCGCCATGGAGTTCGTCGAAGGTGTAGACCCAACGCCAGCATCGATTCCGCTGGTGCGTTGCCGTGAGTTGCTGGGCGAAGAGGCCGAGGAGTTGACCAACGAAGATGTCGTGCGGATCCGCCGGCACGCCGAAACGATGGCGTACGTGATCGTCGAGATGTATCTGGAACGTCGAGCCGCCTCCGAGCAGTAGAAACGTGCCCAGGAAATGCACCTTGCCCGCGCCCGCGAATGGGTCTAAGCTGCCGACCATGGTCGGCGCGGTGATCTACGTTCGCGTCAGCACGAAGGAGCAGACCGAGAACCTCAGCCTGCCGACCCAGCTTCGCGCCTGCGAGGAGTACTGCCGCCGCCAGGGCTACGAGATCCTCGAACGCTTCCACGAGGAAGGCGAGAGCGCCAAGACGACAGACCGAAGCCAGCTCCAGAACCTGCTCACGTTCTGCCGCCTGAACAAGGGGCGCGTGCACTTCGTGGTCGTGTTCAACCTGACACGCTTCGCGCGGGACAAGTACGACCACTTCGCGCTGCGCTCCCATCTGCAATCGCTGGGCATCTCGCTGCGGTCGGCGACGGAGCCGATCGACGACACGTCCACGGGCAAGCTGATGGAGGGCGTGCTCGCCGCGTTCGCGCAGTTCGACAACGACGTGCGGTCGGACCGCACGAGGGCCGGCATGCGTGCCGCCTTGGAGCTTGGACGCTGGGTGTTCCTGGCGCCGCTCGGCTACGTCAACGCCCCGCGCGCGATGGGCAAGAGCCTGACGCCCGATCCGGAACGCGCACCGCTCGTGCGTCGAGCGTTCGAGGAGTACGTCACCGGACGGTTCACGAAGCAGCAGGTTCTGCAGCAGGTAACGGCCTGGGGCTTGAGGAATCGTCGAGGACGTCCCCTCAGCTCACAGGCGATCGGGATGCTTCTCCGAAATCAACTCTACGCCGGGATTGTCGAGGTGCCGGAGTACGGCGTTCGGGGAAAGCGCGGCGACTTCGAGCCGCTCATCTCCGAGGACCTGTTCTACCGCGTGCAGGCGGTGTTATCCGGACGACTCCCGAGTGCAACCCCGAAACAACGCGCGCACCCGGACTTCCCCCTGCGCGGGTTCGTCCGCTGCGAATCGTGCGGGCGCGGACTCACCGGCAGCTGGTCGAAAGGTCGCAGCGACTACTACGCCTACTACCACTGCCGACCAGGGTGCCGCGCCGTGAACGTGACGAAGGCGAAGCTCGAGGGACTCTTCGCTGACCAACTGGCGCTGCTGCAGCCGTCACCCGGCTACATGCGATTGCTCAAGGAGTCCGTCCTGCAGGTGTGGAAGGCACGCAAGGCGGCCCTCCGGGATGAGTTGGCAAGTGTCGACAAGGCCGCGAAGGCCATCCAAGAGAAGCTGGACCGTCTGGACGAGGCGTTCCTGTTCGACCGCTCGATCGACATCGAGACCTACGACCGCCACGCCGAGAAGCTGCGCGAGGAACTCACGCTCGCCCGGATCGACCGGCACTCCGGCCAGCTCGATGAACTGGACGTAGAGGGCATCCTGGCGTTCGCAGAGCGCGTTCTGCCGCGAGCCAGCGACCTCTGGGTGCAGGCCTCACTCGAACAGCGCCAGCGGTTCCAACAGCTGTTCTTTCCCGACGGAATCGCGTTCGACGGAAACGGCTTTGTTCGAACCGCCGTAACCGCTCCGGCTTTCAGTTACTTGCGGGGAACTGAGGGTGGGAATGAAAGGATGGTGGACCTGACCGGGATCGAACCGGTGACCTCCTGAATGCCATTCAGGCGCGC
>CAZNOC010000429.1:0-3204 GCA_964574545.1 uncultured Bifidobacteriaceae bacterium
GCCGTTGCTACCTGGCACGATGATGCCGCACCGGCAGGAGGAGTCCATTCCATCGCTTGCAGCCGACGGCGGCGAGCTTCTGGGGTACAATCCGCGCGGATGGCCGCCGCGGCTGAGGCGGCACGCTAGGCCGAACACGATATCGCGATGACGACACTCGCCACACATGTCTTCTCGTGCGGGCTGTGCGGCGAATCCAGCGAGTACACGGTGCTCCTGAGTACCAATGCGTTTGGAAGCCCCGACCTGGATCTCCGTCCGCCGGAGATGCAGCGCTCGACAATGCATACGTGGCTGCAACTCTGTCCCCACTGTGGGTACTGTGCCCCGGACATCAGCACCGCGCCGGCAGACGCCTTGGCGTACCGAGCCCAAGAGTACCTGGCGGCCCTGAATCGCGAAGATTATCCTGACCTGGCCAGACGGTTCCTCGCCTACGCGCATGCCGCAGGTGCATCGGACCCTGCCAGCGCCGGCCACGCGTTCCTTCACGCAGCGTGGGTGTGCGACGACGCGGGTCGGAGGCATCAGTCGGCCGAGTGCCGGAAGTGGGCGGCAGAATGCTTCCGGCGGTGTAAACCGTTCAGCCACAGCGACGAGGGTCTGGGGACAGGGGCCGTGCTGGTCGACGTGCTGCGCCGGTGTGGCCAGTTTGAGGAGGCATCTGCGGAGTGTGCGGCATTGGTGGCCGTGCCCGGCGCGACTGGCGTGTTGCGGGACGTACTGCAGTTTCAACAGGGCTTGATCGCAAAGGCGGATCTGGGCGTCTACCTGGTGTCGGACTGCAACGAGTCGGCCTAACCGCTTGCAGCCGACGGCGGTGAGCAACCCTGGCACAATCCGGTCAAGTGGCCGCCGCGGCTGAAGCGCGATCGTTGATAGGCGACGCAGGAGGAATCGCGCTCATTGTCGATTGCGCGGGCACCTGCTCCATCCATCGCGGACCCGACCGCCTTCCGGGGTAGAGCGCATGAGTGACGCAACGGTTCTGGTCGCGGGAGCGAGTGGAAACATCGGCTTCGCTGCGGCCCTAGCGCTGGCTGAGCGTGGAGCGCGTGTGGTTCTGCTCGGCCGTCGACGCGAGAGGCTGGAGGCGCGAGTCACGCGGCTCCTGGCGGAGGCATCGATCAAGGGGGCTATTGTAGATCCGGAGACGGTTGAGACGCTCGTTGTCGATTTCGCCGACCTCTCGTCCGTTCGCCGCGCCGCCCTCGAAGCACGTGAGCGCTATGCGAGACTCGACGCGCTCGTCCTTTCTGTGGGAGTGTTTCTGCAGGAGGGACCAGCGCTCTCTCCCGATGGTCACGAGGTGATGTTCGCCACGAATGTGCTCGGGCCGTTCGCGCTCACGGAGTTGCTCAGGGAGCGTCTGGAGTCATCGAACGCAATCGTCGTGCACGTCATCGCTCCGTTTAACGAAGCCATCGACTGGGACGACGTGGAGAGCATGTCGCATCACACGCCGATGCGCGCATTCAACCGTACGAAGACTTGCAACCGGATTGTCGCCGCAGAGCTTGCGCGCCGCTCCACCGGTCGTGTTGCGTCGGTGGCATTCGACCCCACGTATGTCATCGACAAGACCGATCCGGACCTTGCAGCCCGTTGGCCACGCGGGCTCACCGGTGTGTTCTGGCGCGCTCTCACAGTACTCTTCGCACGGCATCCTTCCGTAGCTGGCGAGCCCATCGCGCGTCTGATCCTCGGCGACACGGATCGGTGCGCTCAGAATGGCGCCCTCTATCGGCTCGACAAGCGCCTCACCCGGCGCGATCCGGCGATGAGCGACGCGGAGGCCGGCCGCCGACTGTGGGAACTTCTCGAGGCGATGGCCGCAGCCCCTGCGACGGGCGATGACACGACGGTCAGTCCGCCGCCGTGAGGTGAGGGTTCCGCGTCCCATCACTCGCGCACACCGAGCGCAGACGCGAGTGAAGCTTGCGACCGTCTGGCAAGTGCGCCGCCGCGTAACGACGCTTGCTGCCGACGACCTCAAGCGATGCTTCGCTTGTGTGCTGAGGCCGACGGCGTCTTCGCGTGCCCGCACCAAGTCGCGCAGCGCTGCGTCGTCGACCGTGGGAACGTAGATCGCGGTGAGTTCACCGGCGCGATGCAACCGTGCCCATGCATCGCCACCGCGCCGGTCCGTCTTGATCCGATCGCCACTGCACTTCGGCATGCTGGACGGAGTGACGATGACGCACTCCTCGCCCTCAGCCGTCAGGTACCGGTGGATCCCACACCCGCAGGGGCCCGCCTCATGCACGAAGCGCAACCGCCGGTTCGGGCCACGGAGGGCCTTCACCACCTTCGCCAGCGCCTCCACGTCGCCGGCAATGCGGCCGTCGTGGCGGACCTCACCGCCGCGCCCCTCCTCGGCGATCGAGATGTCGATCGATTCCTTGTGGACATCCATCCCCACGAACATGCTACGTTTCGCCATGGCCTGCCTCCTTGGGTGTGTGGCCCTGCGCGACGCCTTCATCAGCTCCGCGTAACCCACGATAACCACGTGAGGCAGGTCTCTCGATTTAGAGCCTGACAGCCATATTGTCTAGGCGGACAAGCCGACTGGCTTGCGTGTTCGTCTAATCGACCAAGCTATGTTCCGCCCCGCACTTCTCCTGATCGCAGCACTCTGTGCTCTCGGGTCCGCAAATGGGCCGCAGCAGGATAGCGGGGCCACGGTTTTCGTCTCCCCGCCTGAGCCTGTGCAGAACCTGTCGCAGCGCTGCTCGCCACGTGCCATGCTGCTGGCTGGGGAGAGCGGCGACTTGGCTGCCATAGGGCGAGACATCCTGGCAATCGCCGGCCGTCTTGACGCGGCTATTACCATCAACCCCTCGGCGGGCGTCGAAACGGCAGCCGCCGTCGAGGTGAGCGATTCCGAACTGCTCATCCTGTACAACCCTCGGTTCTTGGCCACGTTGGTACGCGAGGCTGATACCGGGTGGGCCGCGGTGTTTATCATTGCGCACGAGATGGCTCACCATCTCCTCGGGCACACCACAGGGTCGATGCCTGTCGACAGGGGTGACGCGATGGAACTCGAGGCAGATGAGATCGTGGGCTTTGTCCTCGGTACCTGTGGCGCATCGCTCGAAGAGGTCGAGCCCGTCGTGAACGCCTCCGGTCGCGTGGCTCACCTTGCACCTCAACGGATCGCTCTAATGCTGGCGGCAGTCCAGCGGGGTTGGCATAAGC
>CAZNOC010000430.1:0-3176 GCA_964574545.1 uncultured Bifidobacteriaceae bacterium
CCCGTCCCAACCCCGCCCAAACCCGCCCGAACCTGCCCGAACCCGCCCGAACCCGCCAACCTGCCCCAACCTCTGAACTCAGATCCTGGACTCCCTTCTGAGCGTGACCACGCCCACCTCCGGGGGGCAGTTCAGCCGAATCGGGACGTAGACCGTCCCGACGCCCCGGCTCACGAACAGCGTGGTGTTCTCGCGTTGCGCCATCCCGGCCAGCACGGGGAACTTCCGGCCGCCGAGGGCGCCGACGCCCGGCAGGACGATCTGGCCTCCGTGGGTGTGTCCGGACAGGACGAGCTGCACGTCGAGGGCGGACGCCTCCTCGACGCGGCGGGGGTCGTGGGCGAGCAGGATCGTGGTTTCGCCGGTGCCCTGCAGGACGCGCGCGACGTCGGCGGCGCGGCGGGTCCAGAACCGGATGCCGGCGAGGTCGAGCGTCTCCCCGCGTATCGTCAGCGTCGTGCGCTGATCCTTCAGCACCGTGAAGCCCCTGGACGCCAGCGCCGCCGGCATGTCGCGGTCATCGTCGTGGTTGCCGAGGACCGCGAAGGAGCCGTGGGGCGCCGACGCCAGCGGCGCGAGCAGCTCGGCGACCGGGCCGACGAACCTGCGGTCGCCGTACGTGACGTAGTCGCCGCCGAGCACGACGAGATCCGGAGCGGCCTCGTGGAGCAGGCGCACGGCCCGTGTGACAGCGTCGGCCGAGACCATGCCGCTATGGTGGACGTCGGTAATGAGGCCGATGCGAAGCCCGTCGAGCGCCGGCGGAAGTCCGAGCACCGGGAGGTCGCGCTCGACCCGCTGGAGCCGGTGCCGTTCGTAGGCGACGCCGTACGCGGCGGTCCCCGTCGCCGTGCCTACCCCGGCTGCCAGGAAGAGTCTGAACATGTCCCGCCGGGTCACCACGAAGGGATCCTGACACATTCGAGCGGCGGAGGCGCCGACGTGCCAGAACACGACGCCGGAAACGGTCCGCGGATTGCGCTGATTTCACGGATTCCTGAGCTGCCGCGACTGCGCGACTCACCGAAGCGCTGCGGCCCCGCCGCGGCCGCAGGCCGCGAGGGACGAGCGCGGGAGGGTTGGAGGTGAGCCGCTCAGCCGGCAGTGAACGGCTCACCTCCAGCCCTCCCACGCTCGTCCGCGCCGCCGGTCTCGACCGGCGGCGGCGGGGCCTCACGAGTTTGCCTCCGCGTCATCTGCGTAATCCGTGGATGAACCCTCCCGTGCACGCCGTGCGCCTCGAGCAAGGCGATCGTCGTCCCCTCGGCACCTGTACAATTGCGCCATGACCGTCTACGATGAGTTCGAGTGGCGCGGCGTGCTCTACGACGCGACGGAAGGGACGAAGGAGCTGCTGGCGCGCGAGACGGTGACGGCCTACATCGGCTTCGACCCGACGGCGTCGAGCCTGCACGTCGGATCGCTGCTGCCCATCATGTGCCTCGCCAGGCTTCAGCGCCTGGGCCACCGGCCGGTGGCCCTTGTCGGGGGCGGCACGGGGCTGATTGGCGACCCGAGCGGCAAGAGCCAGGAGCGGACGCTGCTCACGGCCGATGAGGTCGAGGTCAACAGCCGCGGCCTGCGCGCGCAGCTCGAGCGGTTTCTCGACTTCGAGGCCACGAACGCCGCTCGCATGGTGAACAACCTCGAGTGGCTGGCGCCGATCTCGTTTCTCGACTTCCTGCGCGACGTCGGCAAGCACTTCACCGTCAACGCGATGCTGGCGCGGGAATCCGTGAAGCGCCGCATCGGCAGCGAGGAAGGCCTCTCGTTCACCGAGTTCAGCTACCAGCTGGTTCAGGCGTACGACTACCTCGTCCTGCACGAGCGGATGGGCTGCACGCTGCAGATGGGTGGCAGCGACCAGTGGGGCAACATCGTCTCGGGGTGCGATCTGATTCGCAAGGTGCGCGGCGGCAAGGCGCACGGCCTTGTGTTTCCGCTCGTGACCACGGCCGGCGGCACGAAGTTCGGCAAGACCGAAGCGGGGACGATCTGGCTCGACCCGGTGCGCACCTCGCCGTTCCGCTTCTACCAGTTCTGGTTGAACGTGGACGACCGGGACGTGGTGCCGTATCTCAAGTACTTCACCTGGCTCGATCGCGCGGATATCGACGCGCTCGCGCGCGGGCTCCAGGAGGCACCAGAGGCTCGAGAGGCCCCGCGCACGCTGGCGCGCGAGGTGACGCGCCTGGTGCATGGAGAGACGGAGCTGGCGCGAGCCGAGCGCGCGTCGGCCGTGCTGTACGGCGGGAGCGTCGCGGAGGCGACGGTGGACGATCTGCTGATGGTCTTCGAGGACGTGCCGTCTCAGACGATCACGGCCGAGGCGGCGCGAGAGGGCGTTGCCAGCACGGCGCTCCTGGTCATGGCGGGCCTGGCGGCCTCGAAGAGCGAGGCGTCACGGCTGATCAAACAGGGCGGCGTGTACCTCAACGACGTCCGGCTCACGGACGAGCGAGGGCTGGTGACAATCTCGCAAGCCATTGAAGGGAAACTGTTTGTGCTTCGCAAGGGGCGCCGGCAGACCCACCTTGTGTCCGTGGTCTGAGACCTGTCACCCGGGCCCGAGAGGGCCGAAAGTCGCACCGGCTGACTGGAGTTGACACAGGGGTCCACCTTTCGTATAGTGGGGAACTCGCGTCGACGCGGTGTCTTCGGTCAAGGGCACCGCGACCGCACGGCAAGCCTCCTCGGGGTCGGAACTGACCGCACGAACGGGTTGGGCAGGACGCAGAAAAAGGCTTGACACGCCGGTAGGCGCGTCGTAAGATTGTAAGGTTCCCCTGAAGGACGTCGCGAGGCGGTCGGGAACACCGAACGGGCCAATGTTTACGGGGCCTGGCGGGGCTTCGGTTCTTTGAAAACTAGATAGAACGTGCAAGCAACCAGCCCGTCGAGTGACAGCCGGTCCGCTGTAGCCTGAGCGCAAGCAGGGGCGAGGGCGGATCGAACACAAGACAGAAACAACTAAGAGAGCCACAAGCCTCTGGTTGAAGCAGTTGGCTGCGCCAGCGCCGCAAGGCGAGGGTGTGGACAGCAAATTTAACTTGAGAGTTTGATCCTGGCTCAGAATCAACGCTGGCGGCGTGCCTAACACATGCAAGTCGAACGCGAAAGGGGCTTCGGCCCTGAGTAGAGTGGCGAACGGGTGAGTAACACGTGGGTGACCTACC
>CAZNOC010000431.1:0-3175 GCA_964574545.1 uncultured Bifidobacteriaceae bacterium
GCCGCGTAGTCGTCCACGCGATAGGTGTGCACCTGGTGGTGTGGCGCGACGTCGAGCGGCGACACCACGTGGAAGTGCTCCGGCGTCACCCCTTGAAGCGCGGCGAGCAGGTCCGAGTAGAGCGCAAGCTGCAGGATGGTGCCGCCGCGCGTCTCGCGCGCCAGCTTCGTGTCCCACGCCTCGTAGGCCCACGCGCCGAACCGGCTTGTGACCCCCTCCGCGAGCGGGACACGCCGCAGGATGTCGGCATAGCCCATCCAGTCCCCGCCGCGCAGCGCCGCCTGGACGACGACATCCGCGCCGTCGGCGAGCGCCGCCTCGGTGCGCGTGAACCGCGCCTCGCGGTCCTCGATGTCGGAGAGATCGACAACGCGCAGTCCCTCGGCTCGCAGCCACTCCACATGGCGCGCCTCGTGCTCGATGCCCCGCTGGCGGAGCGCCGCCAGGAACGGATCGTCGAGCGACGGCCGGCGCAGCTCGCCGGCCGCCACGGCCATGTCGAGCCCCGTGCGGTGGCGGCACCCGAGGAAGGAGGAGAGGTCGGTGGCGGAGAGAAGGAAGTGAGTGTCTCGACGCTGCATCTGGTGATCTTCTGATGTGGTGATGTGGAGATCTGATGTGGGGATGTGCGATCTGGGGACCTATCTTCTGATCTCCGCGCGCCCGACCAGCGCCACCTTATCGCGGCCGGGCGCTCAGCCGCCCCGCCAACATCACCAGATCAGAAGATACCTCTGAAGATCGACAGATCGTCACATCGATCGCCACATCACCACATCAGAAGATCACCAGATCTCGATATCTTCATTACCTCTTCGAAGTGCCCGGGGCCGGTGGCGACGATGCCGTCGGTTCGGTCGAAGAGTGCCTGGGCGAAGGCCACCATCCCGCGGGTGTGCGGGTGGCGGAAGTAGCGCGGGTCGAGATCGCCGAGGCGGACGCGGTCGAGGCCGTCGGCGTCCTTCAGCAGCGCGATGAGCGGCCGGTGAGGATGATCGGGAGCAACCTCCTTCGGCGCGGAGTGCGCCGTGACGGCGGCCTCGATGGCCGGGTAGTCCGTCGCGTTGAGCCCGGCCTCCGCAAGCCGCGCCTGCAGTGCCGCTTCCGTACGCAGGCGCTGTGCAGCATCAGCCCCGTGCCGGTGACACACTCCATCGTGCGTGCGCGCGAGGTCGTGCAGGAAGACCGACGCCCACAGCCGCCGACCGAGCGTGGCTGTCTGCCCGGTGGCCTCGGCCAGCCGGATGGCGTGCACCATCACGCGCGCAACGTGCGCCTGACCATGGAGCTGGCTCGGGTGGACGAAGTCCTCGGGCAGAGGCAGGATCTTGTCGGCCGCAAGATTCGTGTTCAGCATTCCACGCGCCACATCAACAGATCAGAAGATAGATCCAACCATCTCAGATCTCCACATCCGATCAGCACATCCCCACATCACCACATCAAGAGATCACGCGATCGCGGAGCCACTCCGCAATAACCTCCAGCAATTCGGGATCGACTGGCCGGTCGAGGAGCCGTCCACTGCCGAGTATCGTTGGCGGTTGATCGTCACGTCGCAATACGTGGGTCAGGCCGGCCAGCACATGGTGGTCCACGGCGCCCTGCGCGAGCGCGGCGATCGCGGGCACATCGGCCGGATTGCACTGCAGATCCTTCTCGCCGCCCACGAGCAGCATCGGGCAGGCCACCCTGCCGAAGACCTGTGCCGCGTCAACGTCGAGGAGCTCTCGAAACCACTTGGCGGGAACCCGCTGAAACCCGATGCGGAATGAAGGCGTCGTGGAGGCCTTCACCTTCCGGATCAGCGACTGCTGGCTCGCGACGGGCCCGCCGACGAACCAGGAGACGAGCGCGTGGACCAGTGCAGCCGCACCCTTCTTTCCCTCACTCTCCCGCTCGATCTGACGGGCCTGCCTGATCAGGATTTCCTCCATGGGCTCGACGAACGGGCAGAGCAGCACCACGCCGGCGACGTCGGGCCGGCGCAGGACGGCGTGAGCCGCGACGAGGCACCCTTCGCTGTGGCCGAGCAGGAACACCTGTCCCGGCCGGCTGAACTCGGCGCGCTGAAGCGCGTCGTACCAGCAGACAACGTCGTCCACGAAGTCGTGGTGGCCGGCGGTGTAGTAGTCGCCTTCACTGGCACCGCACCCGCGCTTGTCGAAACGGACGCTGGCGATGCCGCTCGCCGCGAGACGATGGGCCACGGCGTTGAAGACGTTCAGCTTCTGGCCCTTGATGTTCTCGTCGCGATCGAGCGGTCCGCTCCCGTGGGCCATCAGAACCACCGGAAACCGCCCTTCCCGGGTTGGCAGGCAAAGCGTGCCCGCGAGCCGATTGTCGTGCGCCTGAACGTGCAGATCGTGTTCGATCATGAGTGCGTCGCCCGCGTCCTGAGTCTGTTTCGTCGAGAACAAGCCGCCGGCAGGTGCGGTTGTCGGACTCGCTGTCGCTACGATGTCTGGGGACGCCGTCCGTTGCGACAATGGTACCGTCGTCAACAATGAAGGGCCATATGGATCCGGAACGACAGCGCCTCGAGGACGACCGCGCCGGCGTCACCGACTGGAAGCGCTGGGGGCCGTACCTGAGCGAGAGGGCCTGGGGCACTGTGCGCGAGGACTACAGCGCCGACGAGGACCCCTGGACCTACTTCCCGCACGATCACGCGCGATCGAGGGCCTATCGCTGGGGCGAGGACGGCCTCGGCGGCATCTGCGACCGCGATCAGCGGCTCTGCTTCGCGCTGGCCCTCTGGAACGGCCGGGACGCGATCCTCAAGGAGCGGCTCTACGGCCTGAGCGGACACGAGGGCAACCACGGCGAGGACGTCAAGGAGCACTACCACTACCTCGACAGCACGCCGACGCACTCCTACATGCGGTTTCTCTACCGCTATCCGCAGGCGCCATTCCCGTACGGACAGCTGGAGGCGGAGAATCGCCGCCGCGGGTACGACGATCCGGAATACGAGCTGATCGACACCGGCGTCTTCGGCGACAACCGGTACTTCGACGTGACGATGGAGTATGCCAAGGCTTCGCCGGAGGACGTGCTGGTGCTCGTCTCGGCCACCAACCGGGGGCCGGACGCCGCCAGGCTGGAATTGCTGCCAACGCTCTGGTTCCGCAACACGTGGGCGTGGGGCCGGGATGACAGACGGCCAGAGGTC
>CAZNOC010000432.1:0-3154 GCA_964574545.1 uncultured Bifidobacteriaceae bacterium
CACGTGGCGACGGCCACCACCGTGATCGAGCCCGGCGCCGAGGTCGTCCTCGTCCTCTCCGCCGAACCGGGCGAGACCGACGCCGCGGGCGTGCGACGCCGGGTGGCGGCGCAGGAGAAGGCAGTGCTGTCCGCATACGCCCGCCGGCACGGCCGGCGCCGCGACGCTGTGGGCCGGCGGCTGGCGCTCGCCGCGGATCAGTTCGTCGTGCGGCGCGACGCCGATGGCGCGCCTGGCACGTCCATCATTGCCGGCTATCACTGGTTCGCCGACTGGGGACGCGACACGATGATCGCACTGCCGGGGCTGCTGCTGGAGACCGGCCGGGCGGAGGTGGCGCGCGAGGTGCTCACGACCTATGCCCGCTTCGTCGATCGCGGCATGATCCCGAACCGGTTCCCGGAGGCCGGCACGACGCCCGAGTACAACACGGTGGACGCGACGCTCTGGTTCGTCGAGGCGGTGCGCCTGTACGTCGAGGCGACCGGAGACGCCGCATTCGTGCAGTCGCTCTGGCCCACGCTGGAGCAGATCGTCCAGCACCACGACCGCGGTACGCGCTTCGGCATCGTCGTTGACGAAGGGGACGGCCTGCTCCGCGCGGGCGAGCCCGGCGTGCAGCTCACGTGGATGGACGCGAAGGTGGACGACTGGGTGGTGACGCCCAGGATCGGCAAGCCGGTGGAGGTCAACGTCTTGTGGTACAGCGCGCTGGCGGCGCTGGCCAGGCTGGCGCCGCTCGCGGGCGGGGACCCCGTCGCCTGGCGCGCGCGCGCCAGACAGGTGCGTGCGAGCTTCCGGCGCTTCTGGCGCGACGACCTGGGCCATCTCTGTGACGTGATCGACGGCCCGGGCGGCGACGATCCGAGCCTGCGTCCGAATCAGATCTTCGCCGTGTCCCTCCCGCTGAGCCCGCTCGCCCCCGGGCGCCGCCGGGCGGTGGTCGACGCCTGTGCGTCGGCGCTCCTCACGCCGTGCGGCCTCAGGAGCCTGGCGCCGTCACACGCGGACTACCGGCCCACCTACGAGGGCGATCCGCGATCGCGCGACGGCGCGTACCACCAGGGGACAGTGTGGGCGTGGCTGCTCGGCCCGTTCGCACTGGCGCACTTTCGCGCCTACGGAAACGCGGCCGAGGCGCGGGCGTTCCTCGATCCGCTCCTGGGGCACCTGGCGGACTACGGTGTGGGCTCGCTCGGCGAGATCTTCGACGCGGTGCCGCCCCACCATCCGCGCGGGTGCATCGCGCAAGCCTGGTCGGTGGCCGAGGCGCTGCGAGCCTGGACCCACCTGCGGCGCGGCGCGCGCGGCGGGTGATCGCGCTATTCGCTGTTTCTCCACGCCCGGCCGTCGCGCGCGACGAGCGCGTCGGCCTCGGCCGGCCCCCAACTGCCCGCCGGGTATTCGTGGAGCAGCGCGTCCGGCGATGCCGCGACCACGTCCAGAATCGGCGCGACGACGTCCCAGCCGGCCTCCACCATGTCGGCGCGGTGGAAGAGCGTCGGGTCGCCGTTCATGCAATCGTACAGCAGCGTCTCGTACCCGTTTGCCGGCGCGGCCGCGAAGTAGTCCGTGTAGTTGAACGCCATGTCCACGTTGCCCAGGCGCACCGGCGCGCCGGGGATCTTGGCCTGGAAGCGCAGCGAGATCCCTTCGTCTGGCTGAATCCGCACGACGAGGAGATTCGGGTCGAGCGCTTCGGCCCGAGCACCCTTGAACAGCTTCAGCGGCGCACGCCGGAACTGGACCACGATCTCCGAGACCCGCGCGGGTAGACGTTTGCCCGTCCGAAGATAAAAGGGAACTTCGGCCCACCGCCAGTTCTCGATCATCAGCTTCAACGCGACGAACGTCTCGGTGGTGGATTCCGGCGGAACCTTCGCCTCGTCCCGGTACCCGGGCACCGCCGTGTTGTGGCTTGCGCCCGCAACGTACTGACCGCGCACGACGTTCTGCCGGACCTCGTCGGGCGTGCACAGGTGTATCGCATGGAGCACGCGCACACGCTCGTCGCGCACGTCGTCTGCGCGGAACGAAATGGGCGGTTCCATCGCGGTGAGCGCCAGTAACTGGAACAGGTGGTTCTGCACCATGTCCCGGAGCGCGCCTGCCTCGTCGTAGTACCCGCCACGGCCCTCGACGCCCACGGTTTCGGCGACCGTGATCTGCACGTGATCCACGTAGCGCCGGTTCCAGATCGGCTCGAAGATGCCGTTGGCAAAGCGGAACGCCATCAGGTTCTGGACGGTTTCTTTGCCGAGGTAGTGATCGATGCGGTAGATCTGCCGTTCCTCGAGCACCTGGCCGAGCTCGCGGTTGAGCGTGCGCGCCGACGCGAGGTCGTAGCCGAAGGGCTTCTCGACGACCACGCGGCGCGGACGCTCCTCGGTGTCCGCCAGCAGACACTCGCTCCCGAGGCGCCGGACGATACCGGCCATCGCGCTCGGCGGCGTGGCGAAGTAGTACACCCGGCCGAGGGGAGCCGTGTGAGTGGCCTCGAGCGCGTCCAGCCGTCCGGCAAGGTCGCGGGCGCTCTTGACGTCCTCGAGCGGTGCACAGACGTAGTGCAGGCGGCGCGCAAACCACGCCCACCGCGCGTCGTCACGCGGTCCGTGTGCGAATCGATCGAGATCGGCGGCGACCTTGTCGCGATACGCCTCGTCGGTCATCGGTGTGCGGCCGACGCCGACGACCATGAAGGTCTCGGGCAGCGCGTGGCGCACGGCCAGGTGGTAGAGCGCCGGCAGCAACTTGCGCTTCGCCAGATCGCCGGTGGCGCCGAAGATGACGAGCGTCGTCGGATCGGCCACGCGGGGAGTGGGCATGGCGATGGCGGGCTGCGCACGGGAGTGTCCGCTCATGCCTTCGGCTCCGCGCCAGGTTCGACGTGGCCGCCGAACTTGAAGCGCATGGCCGACAGCACCTGGTCGGCGAACGTCGGCTGTCGCCGCGAACGGAACCGCGCGAAGAGGGCGGCCGCGAGCACGTGAACGGGCACGGCTTCGTCCATCGCCGCCTCGATGGTCCAGCGGCCCTCGCCCGAGTCCTGGACGACGCCCGCGTAGTTGGAAAGGTCGGGATTCTCGGCCAGCGCCTCGGCCGTCAGATCGAGCAGCCACGACCCCACCACGCTGCCGTGGCGCCACACCTCCGC
>CAZNOC010000433.1:0-3144 GCA_964574545.1 uncultured Bifidobacteriaceae bacterium
CCTGAGTTCCACCCACTACCCACTACCCACTACCCACTACCCACCCCCGCCAAGAGGCGTATACTAGTGTGATGACCCGCTGGGCACTCTTCGCGGCGGTTCTCTTCCTGGCTCACCCAGTCCAGGCGCAGCAGTTGTCGCTCGAGATCCGTGACGGCCGCGTCACGCTCGACGCCGCCAACGTCACCGTGCGCCAGATCCTCGCCGAGTGGGCTCTGGTCGGCGACACCACGATCGTCAACGGCGAGCGTGTGGCGGGCGCCCCCGTCACGCTGACTCTGGTGGATATGCCGGAGAAGCAGGCGCTCGAGATCGTGCTGCGCAACGTCGCGGGCTACATGGCTGCCGCGCGCGCCGATCTGTCTGCCGGCGTCTCGCACTTCGACCGCATCATGGTGCTGCCCACGAGCACGGCGCCGGCGGTCGCCACGGTGACGCCAGGGCAGACCGCGCGTCCGGCCTTCGGCCCCGGCAATCCGGCGCAGGGCGACCCGCGCATCATCCGCGGCCCGATTGGCCAGGTGTCCGTCGAGGAGGGCGAGGCGTACGTCGAGTCAGACGTGGAGATGCCGGAGGTGCCGGAAAACAGCAACATCTTCGTGCCGAGCGCGCCGAACCCGATGCCGTTCGGACAGCCGGGTCAACCGTTCCGCTTCCCGACCGGCGGCTCGAATGCGCCGATCATCATGAGGACACCTGACGGCCAGACGATTCCGCCTGACACCCTCGACCCCCCGTCACCCGCGGTGGGTAGTTCTGTGCCCGGCGTCGTGACGCCGCCCACACGTCCGCCAGGCTGAGCGACACCGCACGACCGTTCGCCTTCCGCACTCTCATCCCTCCGCAGTCGAGTCGCGTCGCCCGACGCGTGTTCGCGCCGAACGCAGTCGATTACAATTGGATCGACATCCCCGCTCGCGCCCTGCAACTCAATGCTGATGTTCATCGACTCCTCGGCACGACTGGCCGACGCCCATCGTCGATCCCGTTCCCATGGCTGACATCGACCGCTTCCGCGCCGACGACCGTCGCGGCATCGAGCAGCTCTATCGGCGCTCGTTCGGCACCGAAGCCCCGGAGGCGCTGCGGCTCCGCTGGGAGTGGGAGCATCGGCGGAACCCTGCGGCGCAGGGAGATGCCAGCTTCCTTGTCGCGCGCGAGGGACCCACCGTGGTGGCGGCCGCGCCCATGATGCCGGTGCGCGTGTCACTGCAGGGACGCGATGTCGACGGCGGTTGGGCGATCGATCCGCTGGTGGCGACCGAGCGCCAGCGGCAGGGCCTTGCCGAGACGCTGCTGCGCACGTGGGATCGCCAGGTCGGTGTCGGGCTCGGCGCGCGGCTCTCGTCCACGACGGCGCTGCTCCTCGAGCGGATGCGGTGGCCGGCGCCCGTCACGGTGCCGTGTCTCGTCAAGCCGCTTTCCCGGCGAGCGCTCCGGCAGCCGGCGTGGCCGGTCGCGATCAACCGCCTGGTCTCCGCGATCTCGCTGCCCTTCGTCCGCATCGTCGCGCGCGCGAGGCCAATCAGAGACGAAGTGGAGATCGTGCGCCGGTTCGACCACGGGTTCGACGACCTGTGGACGCGCGTCGCCGGGTCGATCGCGCTCGCCGTGCGGCGCGACGCGGCGTACCTGAACTGGCGATTCATCGAGCCGCCGCACGTGCGCTACACGGTTGCGGCGCTCAGGCGCGACGGCGAGGTCGAGGGCTACGCCGTGTACCGCCACGTGCGCGAGCCACACGGGCGGGTGACGCAGATCGTGGACCTGCTGGCCGATCCGGCCGACGAGCGCGGGCTGAAGGCACTGCTCCGCTGGGTCGATCGCGAGGCGCGCGCCGAGGATTCCGACAAGATCCGCTGCCACGTGACGCACGCGGCCTACAGGCGCACGCTCAGGCGGTCGGGCTACTTTCCGGTCAAGTCCGCTGCCACACTGCACGTGAAGGTGAATGCCGCCGACGTGCCGCCCGACTTCTACACCCGCACCGACGGGTGGCACTTCACGCTCGGGGACGGGGAGCAGGACCAGTAGCGCAGTTCGCAATTCGCAAGTCGCTGTTCGCTGCCTCGTGCCAATCGCCGATCCCTTATTGCCAGTTGCAGAGTGCCAGGACACTCCACTATGACCCTCATTGAACACGTCGGCCAGGCCATCACGGCAGCGATGAAGGCAAGAGACGCGGCGCGACTGAGCGCGCTGCGGATGCTGAAGACGGCGCTGACGAACAAGGAAGTCGAGAAGGGCCGTGCGCTCGACGACGCGGAGGCGCTTCAGGTCGTGGCGGCCCTCGTCAAACAGCGCCGTGATTCGATCGAGCAGTTCAGCGCCGCCGGGCGGTCGGAGCTGGCCGCGAAGGAAGAGGCGGAGATCGCCGTGCTCGAGGAGTTCCAGCCGCCCGCCGCGACCCCGGCCGAGATAGAGGCCGCCGTCGCAGCCGCGATCGCCGAGACCGGGGCCACGAGCGCCAAGGACATGGGGAAGGTCATGAAATCGGTGATGGCGGCCCTCCAGGGCAAGAGCGTGGATGGGCGAAAGATCAACGAAGCCGTGCGGGCCCGCCTCGCCGGATGACCGGCTGTGACGAGGCGCCTCACTCGTCACCGTGAAACGTGCGCAAACCGTTGCACGAAGGCAAACATTCCGACACGCCGGTCCGTCTATACTCTCTGAAGGGCCTAGTCAGCCTCTCACCATCCTCCTTTTGGGCTCCCGCCACTCAACGGGAGCCCAATTTTTTTTGCCCTTCTGCCGTCGTGTTAGGCTTCCACGACACATGCCCGTAGACGAGCACGGCCGGCCCGTGAGTCCTTCCGGGGACGCGGGGTCCGCGACGGCCGAGAGCGGCATCCCTCCTCCCGCCACGGCCGACAGCTCGCCTCACCTCGCCCGCTCGGCCGGCGCGTATGGCGCGGCCACGACCGTCAGCCGGATCCTCGGTCTCGTGCGCGACCAGGTGCTGGCGTACTTCTTCGGCGCCAGAGACGAGATGGACGCCTTCCGCGTGGCGTTCAAGATCCCCAACCTGGTGCGGGATCTCTTCGCCGAAGGCGCCATGAGCGCCGCCTTCGTCCCGACTTTTACCCGCCAACTCACGCTGCACGGCCGCGAGCGCGCGTGGCGGCTGGCCAGCTCCGTCATCAA
>CAZNOC010000434.1:0-3124 GCA_964574545.1 uncultured Bifidobacteriaceae bacterium
TTTGTGTTGCGGACCGATCGCGCCGGCCAAGCGAGCTTGCTCGCGGATGTCCGAAAGGCGGTGGGCTCGGCCCACCCGACGTTAGCCGTCGCTGACGCGCAGAGTCTGGCGGAAGCGTATGACCGGTCGACCGCGCAGACTACGTTCACGCTAGCCGTGCTGGCGTTCGCCGGGGGCCTCGCTCTCGTGCTCGCCATGGTTGGCCTGTACGGCACGCTCGCCTACGCCGTCTCGAGACGTCGCCGCGAGATCGCGATCAGGCTAGCGCTGGGGGCGAGCTACGCGCAGATTCAGCGGTTATTTTTTGGCGCGGCGTGATCCTGGCGATGGTCGGCGCTGCATTCGGCCTGGCCGGAGGCGTTGCATCGGCCGGAATCATTCAGTCCCTCATCTTCGGCATCAGCGCAGTTGACATCACGACGTGGGTCACCGCGGTGCTCACGCTGGCTGCGGCCGTGGTGTTAGCCAGCTATCTCGCCACTCGCCGGGCCTTAGCTATCGAACCGGTCGAGAACCTTCGCGCGAACTGAGCGGCACGGTTCGCGAGGGTGATGTCCTCGCGGACATTCAGCCCGCTCGGGTTGATCACGACGGGCAACACCACCCACCTACATGTCTGTCGACGAAGAACGTGCCCAAGCATTTGCCGCACGGGCGATGGGGATCGTCAACGACGGCTGCTTGGCGCTGATGATCAGCGTTGGCCATCGTACCGGTCTCTTCGACACCATGGCGACCATGCCACCTGCCACGTTGCGTCAGATTGCCTCGGCGGCCGGTCTGAACGAGCGCTATGTACGGGAGTGGTTCGGCGCGATGGTTACTGGGCGAATCATCAACTACGACTCGGCGACCCAGACGACGATAAGCGATATTAGCGGCCTCCCGAGTGCCATCGGCGAAATCGGCGGATAGCGGTCCGCGACGACAGGGGTCGCCGGGCGTCCGGGGCCTGTGGTACAACATTCCGTGATGCCCCTTGGCCGGGACCTGCGGTACGCCGCGCGGCGCCTCGGCCGCACACCGGGGTTCACGGCGGTGGCGCTCGCGATGCTCGCGCTCGGCTCCGGCGCCACCGTCGCCCTCTTCTCGCTGTTCACCGCCCTCGTCCTCCGCCCGCTCCCGGTCCCCGCACCTGAGGAACTGGTGTCGCTCGCGGTGGTCGACGGCCGCGGCGAACGCACCAGCCTGCCGCTCGCCAGCTTCATCTCGCTGGCTGAACGCCAGACGCAACTCGACTCGATCGGCGGCGTGCTGGCCAGCAGCGCGATTGCCGTCGGCGCCGGCGGCGTGACCTATCACGCCATCGTTGACGCGGTCACGGCCGACTACTTCCGCACGCTCCGCGTGATGCCCATCGAGGGCCGCCTCTTCAACGCCGGTGACATGGACGAACGACGCGCCGACCCTGTCGCCGTGATCACGCACGGGTTCTGGCAGCGCGCGTTCGGGGGCCACCGCAAGGCGCTTGGCGCGCGTCTCGTCGTGGGCGACGCCTCGTTCACCATCATCGGTGTCACGCCGCCTGGCTTCACCGGTGTGCATCCCGGGGCGGTCGCCGAAGCGATGATCCCGCTGCCCACATTGCACGCCGTGCTCGGCCTCCCCATCACCCGCCCGCTGGCGGTGACCACGGCTATCGCCCGCCTTCGGGAGGGCGCGGACCTCGCCGCCGCGCGCGCGGAAGTGCAGTCACTGTGGCCATCGGCCCTGGACGACGGGATTCCGATCCCGGCGACGGACGAACTGCGTGAGGCATACCGGGCGCGACGCCTGGAGGTGGAGTCCGGCGCGGCGGGCCGCTCGGTCTGGCAGGATCTGTATGGCCGGCCGCTGCGCCTGGTGGCCCTGGCCACCGGATGGCTGCTGTTTATCGCCTGTGTCAACCTTGCGGCGCTGCAACTGGCGCGCGCCTTGCGTCGCCACGACGAGATGCTGGTGCAGCGTGCGCTCGGCGCGTCGCGATGGCAAGTCGTACGGCCGCTCGCCCTGGAGGGTTCCCTCCTCGCCGTGTCGGGGGTGGCACTCGGTGTACCGCTGGCGTGGTACGGCGCCTCGGCCGTCGCCGCCCTGCTGGATCCTCTGGCCCTCGATGTCACACCGGACGCGCGGGTGTGGATGGTCGCAGGCGTCGCCGTGTGCGGCGTCAGCCTGATCGCGGGCCTCATTCCGGCCTGGCTGTCGACCCGCGCCAGCGGCTTGAGTCCGGCCACCACCGTCCGCGTCGCGCCCGCCTCGGGCTGGAGCCAGGCCCTGCTGGTCACGCAGGTGGCGCTCTCGGTGCTGCTGCTCGCCGGGGCTGCCGTCGCCACAAGCGTCCTCCTCGAATTGCGTCAGCGGGACGGCGGGTTCTCGGATGACCGGGTGGGCGTGGCCACCTTGATGAACCAGGCCGCCGGCTATGCGGGCCTCGACGATCGCGCCTACTATGACGCGCTCCTCGTGCGGCTGTCCGAGACGCCAGGTGTGCAGGCCGCGGTCATCGCGAAGCCCGCGCCTGGTTCGCTTACCGGCGAGTTCCTCGTGCCGTTGAGGCGAACAGATGGTCAGGGCCCCGCCGATGCGCTCGGTGCGTACGTCATGGCCTCGCCGGGCTACCTGCAGATGCTCCGTATCCCGCTGCTCCGCGGCCGTCACCTGACACCGGAGGACACCCTCGATCGCCCGCCCGTCACCGTGGTGTCCCAGCGCGTTGCGGAGCAACTGTTTGGAGACGACGAGGCGCTGGGACGCACGATCCGCATCGGCAACCTGCCGCAGCATCAGGAGCTCGAGATCGTAGGTGTGGCTGCCGACGCCAGCGTGCTCGATCTTCGCAGCGTCAGGCCGCCGGTCATCTACGTCGCTTTCGCGCAGCAGCCCGCGCCGTACGGCCGCTGGCCGGCCGTCTTCGTGCGCGCCGAGCGCACGCCGCTCGAGATCGGGCCGGGCGCTGAGGCCGCAGTCGCAGGGCTCGGGCGCGAGTTCGTCCTCCGCTTCGAGACGCTGGCCGGCAAGGTCGACCGGTCGCTGGCCCGCGAGCGCCTGCTGGCCCTGCTGTCGATGGTCTACGGCCTGCTGGCCCTCGCCATGGTGGGACTCGGCCTGGCGGCGCTGCTGACGCACGAGGTGACGCGCCGGACCA
>CAZNOC010000435.1:0-3116 GCA_964574545.1 uncultured Bifidobacteriaceae bacterium
ACGAGTTCGTCCATCGACGCGACATGAAACAACGACGCCGTCGGCTCGATCTCGCGCGCCGCGACGCGGAGGTCCGCCAGCAGTGCGTCGGGGGCGGCGTCGGTGCGCACGGCGAAGTAGGCGCCACCGGGAAACAACGGCATTCCGCCCCGCCACTGGCGCAAGTCCATGAAGAACTGCGGCTCCGCCTCGCGCTCCGGACCGAACTGCCGGACGTTCTCCACGACGCCGACAACCGTCCACGGCTCGGTGTCGCGCCCAACGTAGACACGCTGACCAACGGCGCGCTCGCCGGGGAACTCGCGTGCCGCCAGCGCGCGGTTCACGAGCAGCGCCCGCGGCTGACCGGCGCCGTCTCCCACCTCGAGCCCCCGGCCCTCGATCACCCGTACGCCCATGACTCGCAGGTAGTCGTGGCTCACGTAGCGCGCGTCGGCGCCGTCCGGCGCCCCGCGCCTGTCCGGGTCCGGCGTGCGCCACAGGCCACCCGCCGTGTCCCGGAGCCCCACGAGCGGCAACTGGTTCGCGTAGGCGGCAGACCGCACCGCGGGCATCCCGCGCAGCCTCTCCGTGAACGCGTCTGCAAACGACAGCAGCCGGTCGTCCGGGTACTTGTCCGCCGGCAGGCTCACCTGCAGGGTCACGACCCCGACCGACTCGTACCCGGGCTCTACCCCGGTCAGACGCGCGAACCCATTCAACACAAGGGCACCGGCGACGAGCAGGGCCGTCGCCAGCGCCACCTGCACGGTGGCCAGACTCGTCTGTGCCCGGCCGCCCATCGTCGTGGACCGCTCGTGAAGGCCCGTGGCGCTGGATGATCGCAAGGCCGGCACGACGCCGACCACGAGCCCCGACACGATGCCGAGCAGCATCGCGACGGCAAGCGCAGTGCCATCGACGGCGACCTCCCCGATGCGCTGGAACGCAATGCCGCCGACCAGGTCCATCCGCATCTCGGTCTCGACCAGAACGTGCAGGAGGCGCACGGCGCCGAGCGCCACGCCCACACCGAGCACAGCGGCTGCCGCGGCGATGATCGAGCTCTCCGCGAGTGCCTGCCGGACCAGGCGGCCCCGGCTGGCACCCAGGGCGCGCCGCATGGTCATCTCGGCTCGCCGCGCGAGACCGCGGGCCAGCAGCAGGTTCGCCACGTTCACGCACGCAATCAACAGCAGCAGTCCCGCGGCTACCGTCAGCATCCGCAGGGCCGGGCGCACGGGGCGGACGACCTCGTCGTGGTCGCCGACGAGTTCGTAGCGGATGTCGGGACCGTCGCCGCGCAGTTCCCGCACGATGGGGTCCAGCTCGGCGAGCGCCATCGGCGGTGTGACGCCCTCCGCGAGACGGGCCATGAGGAGCCCTCGACCCGTCGCAGGCATCGGGAGCCACAGCTGCCGCGACAGGCCGGAGCCGAACCGCTCCGGCATCACGCCGACGACGGTGTAGGGCCGGCGCGCGCGGACGCCCAGCACCGAGTCGAGTGCGATCTCTCGTCCGACGATCCCGGGGTCGCCCGCGAAGTAGCGTTGCCACAGCTGCTGGCCGATCACCACGACGTCCGCGGCGTTCGCCTCGTCGGCCGGGTCGAAGACCCGCCCCAGCAGCGGCGGCGTGTCGAGCAGCGGGAACACGGACGCCGACGCACGGACAGAACCGATGCGCGCGGCGTCCTCGTGGCCGGCAAGGCCCATCACGCTGGCGCTGATGAGGGCCGCGTGCGAGACGAGGCTGGCTCGCTGCTGGACGGTCTCGACGTCGGCGGGGGTCATCAGGACGAAGTTCGATCTGGCCGGGGCTCCCGACGCCGGGTCCGCAGGGATGTGCGCGCGCAGGCGCACCAGTCGATCGCTGTGCGGCGAGTAGCTGAGGGGCGTCAGGACGACAGCGTGCACGACGCTGAAGACGGCGGTCGCAGCGCCGATCCCGAGGGCGAGCGTGACGATGGCGGCGGTCGCGAGCGCCGGCGCGCCGCGCAGACCGCGAAGCGCGTAGGGCACGTCGCGGCGCAGGTCCTCGAGCCAGGGGAACGAGCGCGCATCGCGGTGCCGCTCCTTGGTCTGGTCGACACCGCCGAGCGCCACGCGCGCCGCGGTGCGTGCCGCGGCCGGCGTCAGGCCGCGCCGCACGTACTCGTCCTCGGCCAGCGCGAGGTGCGTCGCGATCTCGCGGTCGAGGTCACGCTCCGCCGCGCGAGGGAGGACGAAGGCGCGCAGGCGTGCGAACGCTCGGCGCAGGCCGTCGCGAATCACTGCTCCTCCAGCAGGAGCTTGTCGACAAGCCCGGCGAGCCGGCGCCACCGCGCGGTCTCCGACCCGAGCGCCTTCCGGCCGGCGCGCGTCAGCGCATAGTATTTTGCCTCTCGGTTGTTCTCGGTGCGCTGCCACGCCCCGGCGATCCACCCCTTCTGCTCGAGCCGGACGAGCGCCGGATACAGCGTCCCCTGGTTGAGCGACAGCGCCTGCTCCGCGACTTGCTCGATTCGCGCGGCCAGTGCGTAGGCATGCAGCGGCCCCATCGTCGCCAGCGAGCGAAGGACGATCAGATCGAGGGTGCCCTGCAGCAACTCGACACGGTCTCTACTTGCCATGCCAGTGAAAGCTAGGCGATTGTTCAGTTGGATGTCAAGTGCACACAAGGCGCATATCGATGGGCCTTCGCGGGCGGTGACGCCCTCCACCGCGGAGGGGCAAGGACGTCCCAGAAGCCGCCGAGCCGGTAGACTACCCGCAAGCAGGAGGACAGCCATGTCCGCAATGGACTTCACGGATGGATCATCGAGGAAGAGGGACCTGATGACACGATGCATCGCGCTCCTCATGGCGGCCCTCATCCCCGGTGCCGTCAGCGCCCAGGGCACGGGACAGGATTGGCCCGCGCTCGAGGCGGCAGGCGTGTCGACCGTGTACGTGCTTGACGATACGGGAGTCGAAGTCTCGGGCACGCTTCTCCAGCTGAGCGCCGACTCGATCGTGCTCATGGTTGGCGGCGTCGAGCACCGTCTCGAGGCGGCGCGTGTGAAGCGAATCCAGACGCGTGGTGACTCGCTGCGCAACGGCGCGCTCATCGGGGCCGTCGTCGGCGCCGCCATGGGAGCGATCGTCGCGGGCATCTCG
>CAZNOC010000436.1:0-3104 GCA_964574545.1 uncultured Bifidobacteriaceae bacterium
CGGTTCTTACCGCCCCGTCAGCACTTCTGGGAGGGAAGCAGCCTATCAGGGGGCAGCCCGAGTTCATCTGCGAGCCCGGGGCGCAGAGTGGCTGGCTTTCGTGTCGCTTACGCTCCGATCGAATCCTGGATCATGCCCGCGATCACCCGCGCGAGGAGCACGATCGAGAAGCCGATGAGGGCGTTCACGATGGCGGTCTTGCCGCGCTCCATCTGGTGCGGGCTGCCGGCGGCTGACATATACAAGAATGCGCCCCACATCACGAAGAAGGCGGCCACGGCTGCGCCGACGCCCATGCCGATGTTGAGCAGGTTCTCGAAGAGGGTGTTGATCTGTTCCATGACGTCGGCCTCCTATTTGCCGGTGTTCTGAAGGGGTTCTTCCGACCGCAGCCGGAATTCGGCCACGAGCCAGCGACCGTCGATGCGAAGGAGCCGGCAGGTGACGTGTTGCCTGAGCAGCTGCTCGCGGAGCTGGCCAGTGGTGATGTCGACGGCGCGCCGGGTCTGTTCGGTGGTCGCTGACACGGCCGCCGCGGTGTCCGAGAAAGCGGTGACCTGGACGGTGACCGCCTCGGTCCCGATCGTCTGTTGCTGTCCGAGTGCCGTCGGGTCGACCTGCGATGCGGCGATGGCGGCGTACACATCACCGGTGCTCAGGGAGAGCAGTCGTGCTTTGTAGGCGTCCGGCTCGCGGAAGTCGAAGGTGCCGTAGGCCTCGACGAAGAGGCGGGCAGCCTCTTCCACCTCGCCCATGTCCTCACCCTGGCCACGCAGGCGGTTCGCTCCCTGCCAGCCGCTGACGATGGCGATCGCCAACAGGGTGGCGGCGAGGCCGCCGAGGATGAGCATCACACCACGTCCCCCGTTCATGCGACCGGTCCTTTCACGGGGCGGCCGGCACTGGCGAAGTGCCTTGCCCAGTAGGGGTTGTCCAGCGACACCTCCTTGATGAACTCCCCCGCCTGCGTGGCCATGATCACGACGCCGTTGCCGGCGTAGATGCCGACATGGGTGATGCGCTCGTGGGAGGGGTAGGTGTGCTCGTAGAAGAGGAGGTCGCCCGGCTGGAGGAACTCCAGCGGGATGGGCATCGTGGCGTGGAACTGCGCCTGGGATGTTCTCGGCAGCGAGATGCCGAGCTGGGCGTAGATCCACTGCGTCAGTCCGCTGCAATCGAAGCTGTCCGGCCCGGCAGCGCCCCAGACGTAGGGCAGGCCGATGCGCGAGCGGGCAAGCGCCACCGCCTGGGTGGGGATGCCCGCCGGGTCGAGGTAGCCGTAGCTGCTGGCGATGCTGAGAACGTGGTCGACGTACTCCCAGGAGTGGTTGTAGGCGTAGAGCGCGCGGCGGAGGTCGCCGGGCGCGCCGCTGTCGAGGAGATACTGGGCCGCTGCGGGCAGGCAGTCGCGGTAGTTGAAGGGGTCGGCGATGCCGTCGCCGTCGCCGTCGACTCCGTAGTACGCCCAGGTCGGGGGCATGAACTGGCAGTAGCCCAGGGCGCCTGCGGAGCTTGGGCCCATGTTCGCGCCGAAGCCCGACTCAACCTTTGCGATCGCGGCGAGGAGCTGCCAGGGGACGCCCGTCGCCGCTCCGACCTGCTGCATGACGACGAGGTGCTCTGGCGGAATCTCGGCGATCGCTGCCGCCGAGGCTGGTGACTGCGAGATGCCTGGCGTGCCACCGAGGGCCGCCATGAGGAAGAGCATCGGCGCGAGAAAGACTGCTCCGACGATAGCTACAACCTTGAGCCCCTCGCTTGGAAGACTGCCGAAGATGTCGCCGGTAGGTGGTTTCGAATTCATGGCGCCCTCCTATGCCCTTCCCGCTGCCGGCCGTGGAGCAGCCCCCGCACCTCCGGCTCCTGCACGGCCACCGGCTCCCGCCGCTCCGCCCGCGGCAGCGCCAGCACGGCCAGCACCGGCCACCGCACCGAGTGCGTGGGCGGCCATCGCGAAGGTGAGGACATTGGTGATGCCCGCCTGGCTGCGCGCCGAGCGCAGGAGCGAGGGGACCTTGAGGGTCAGCCAGCAGACGGCGAGGCCGAGGAGCATCGTGAGGAGTGCATTCGAGATGCTGCCGGGGGTCAGTTCGACCATGAGGGCGGTGCCGAGCGCGAGGACCATGACCTGGACGGCCTGCTGAAAGACCGTGATCACGAACATGTCCGTCCACCAGCGTGTCCACTGCTGGGTCTGGGGCAGCACCCAGAGCAATGCGGCGATTGGGCCAAGGACGATGAGCATCGCCAGCAGGGCAAGGCGCATGAGCATCTGGAAGACCAGGAGCACCGCGACGATGCCGTAGGTGATGGCGGTGAAGATGAGGGCGATACCCTCCTGCTGGGGCGTTGCTGCGTCATAGCCCGGCAGTCCCACATCGCCGACGCCAGCGGCAAGGGCGTTGTTGATGTCGATCAGCATCCGCGCGAACTCGATCGTGAGGTTGGCGGCGAGGGCCGCCAGGATGACGCGGGGGAGGAGCTCCATTGCCTCGTGGTAGGGGCTGCGGGTGTGCTCCTTGAGGATGACGTTGAAGCCGCCCCACATGACGATGACGGCGAGGGCGGCGTTTACGATTGCGCGGGAGAAGTCGTAGAGGGACCGGACCGTCGGGCTGTCGTAGGTGCCTTCGGCCGGGGTACGAGTCACGAAGTTGAGAGACGAGCCGCCGAGGCCCAGTGCCCAGTCGACGAAGCCACGGATGGCCTCCAGCATCGCTTCGCCGATAAGGGTGAAGACGGCGTTGACGATGTCCTTCGCCCAGTTGACGGGGTTGAGGCTGCCGGGGAGCCAGTCCAGGGGATTGGGGATCCAGTCGGCCGGGTTGGGGATGGGAAGGTCGACCAGCGTGTCCGGCGGAGGTTCGTCCTCCTCCCCGGGCTGGCCGGGTGGGACCTGCTGCTGGACGGGTGCGGGCGGAATGCTGGTGAGTGGTATTCCCGCAGACGACAGCTCGTCCCGTGTGTCGTCCGGTTCCTGCGCTGTGGCGGAGCCTGTTCCTGCCAGCAGCGCGAGGGTGAGCCCCAGGACCAGGGCAGTGAGGGTGAGGATTCGCATGGTCTGACTCCCGCGGCCAGGAGGCCGTGATCAGTCAGGATGCGAA
>CAZNOC010000437.1:0-3103 GCA_964574545.1 uncultured Bifidobacteriaceae bacterium
CACGCCGCGCCGCGCCAGCGGCTCGATCTCGCCGGCATTGCCGGGAACGACGCCGCCCCAGACGCCCACGTCCACACAACACTGGCCGGACGCCGCCTCGAGCTTCGCCGCCAGCCCCGCCACCGTCGTCGTCGCCGGCACGCTGTTGAGCGGCATGTCCACGATCGTCGTGACGCCACCGGCCGCCGCCGCACGCGTCGCGTGCGCGAACCCTTCCCACGCCGTCCGCCCCGGCTCGTTCACATGGACGTGCGTGTCGACGATGCCGGGCAACACGATGAGGTCACCGGCATCGAGTTCGCGCGTTCCGGTCAGGGGCGTGTCGTATGGCTCGACAGCCTCGATCTGCCCGTCGCGCACGATCACCGTGGCGGCGCCGATGCCACCAGGCAGGAGCACGCGGCGGGAGCGGACGATCGTGTCAGTCATCTTCAGCGTATCAGCGTCGCCTCGATCAGCCCGTGGGGTTCGTCGGTGGGCACGAAGATCTCGTTGCGGTTCTCGAGCCCGAGCCTCGACAGATCGCATGGCAGGTGGTGCTTGTTCGGCATCACGAGCCGGATCCGCGAGACGTCCTCGACCACGTCCAGCACCGCCTGCCCCATGGCGTGGAGCGTGTGCTGCACCGACTCGCTCTGGTGTTCGGCGAACGTCTCGAGCAGCGTGCGGCGGACGCCGTGCCACGCGGGGCCGAAGTCGACGTCTCGGTCGCGGTAGCGCCACGTCGCCGTCAGGGAGGTCGCGAGCAGGCGGTCGCGGGTGTCGGGCAACGTCGTGTACTCGTCGCGGATGAAGTTCTCGAACGCCGAGTGCGCGGACTTCATGATGAGCAGGTCCGCGATGCCGGCGCCGACAAGCGTCCGCTGACGGCTGGCCTGAACGGTGGCCGTCCGGGTCTCGGGGCCCTGGCGCACGAACGCGCTGCCGTGCTCGCGTTCCCCGCGGCGCAGCCGGCCCCAGAGGTGCTCGGTCAGGTCGATGCGAGCGCGCATCAGCCGGGGGTTGCGCTCCAGGAAGTGCCGCGCCAGCGCCAGACCGAGTGACTCCGGGTCGTGCACCGGCTCGCGCGCCGCCAGCGCATACACGGTATTCTTCATCGTGTCGGTCGGCAGCACGCCGCTGTTGTCGCCGTCCGTGTACGACTCGTCGTAGTGCCCCTTGAACTGGATCGCGACGGTCAGGTCGCGCAGGTCGTGACGGTCGCCCGTGCGCCGCACCTGAACGATCCTGACGCGCGACTTGCCATACGCAGACTGAACGATCATGCCGCACTCCCGGGATGGAAACAGCCGCGATGATAGTATCCCGGCCTTCACACAGCTGGCCGATCTCGCGTCGGCGCGCACCGGCGGCCGGGCTCTCGCGGCCAGCGACGACTTCTTCGCTTCGAAGTCCAACCTGGTCAAGCCGGAGCCGGCCATCTTCATCCCGGGCAAGTACACGGCGCGGGGCAAGTGGATGGACGGCTGGGAATCGCGCCGTCGCCGCTCCCCCGGGCACGACTGGTGCGTCGTCGCTCTCGGCATGCGAGGCGCCGTGCGCGGGCTGGACGTCGACACCCGCTTCTTTACCGGCAACTTTCCCTCCCACTGCTCCATCGACGCGCTCGACACGCGCCGCGCGTTGACGCCGAAGGAGTACGCGGCGGAGGGCGCTCCCTGGACGACCATCCTGCCGAAGGTCGGACTCCGGGGGGACGGGCACAACTACCTGCACGTGCCCGACGACGATCGGCCATGGACGCACGTGCGGCTGAACATCTTCCCGGACGGCGGCGTGGCACGGCTGCGCGTCTACGGCGGGGTGATCGTGGACTGGACCAAGGCGGCGGCCGCCCGCGGGAGCCTGGACCTCGCATCCATTCTGAACGGCGGGCTCGTCCTGGGCGCGAGCGACATGCACTACGGCGCCAAGGACAACATGCTGATGCCCGGCCGCGCGAAGCACATGGGCGATGGATGGGAAACGCGCCGGCGCCGCGGCCCGGGCCACGACTGGGCGATCCTCCGGCTGGGCGCGCCTGGTACCGTCCGCCGGATCGAGATCGACACCAACCACTTCAAGGGCAACTATCCCGACAGCGCGTCCGTCGAGGCGCTGTACGCACCGGGCGCGTCGTGGGACGAGTTGACGTCGGGCGCGTGGTCCGAGCTGCTGCCGCAGACGAAGCTGCGCGCGCACCACCGGCATGTCTTCTCGAAGGGCGTGCGACCAGTCGGGCACGTGTCGCACGTGCGGCTGAACATCTTCCCGGACGGCGGCGTGAGCCGCCTGCGCATCCATGGAACCCTGGCAGACGCTTGACGCGGCGTCCACCGCCGACGCCCGGCGGATGCTGGCGGCCTGCTGCGGCTCGGTACGCTGGGTCGACGGGATGCTGGCACGGCGGCCGTTCGGATCCCGCGAGCGGCTGCTCGAGGCAGCGCACGACGTCTGGTTCGCGCTCGACGCCGCCGACTGGCGCGAGGCCTTCTCACGTCATCCGGCGATCGGCGGCGGCGAGGCGCTGCGGCAGCGGTTCCCCGCCACCGCGCACCTGTCGGCGCGCGAGCAGGCGGGGGTCGCCGGCGCCGACGAGGACGTCCTCGACGCGCTGGCAGAGGGCAACACGGCCTACGCGCGCAGGTTCGGCTACATCTTCATCGTCTGCGCCACCGGGAAGAGCGCTGGCGAGATGCTGACTCTTCTGCGCGAGCGTCTCGACAACGATCCGGCGGATGAGATAGGGGTTGCTGCCGGCGAACAGGCACAGATCACTGCGCGGCGCCTGAACGGCCTGTAGGGGCCGCCCTCGCCGATCAGGTTCGAGCGCGTGTCCGGCACTGCGCGAAGGCGGCGAGCAGGTCGCTTTGTCCCAGGGCCTGTTCGAGCAGGGTCAGCACCGCGCGCACACGCGTGGCATCGATGCCGTCGCCGTGAGTCCGCAGCAACGTGACGACGTCATCGAGATCCTTGGGCCTGCTGGCGAGCACCTTCAGGATCACCAGGTCCGCAATCTCGACCACCGGTACCGACACGCCGTCAATCGTCTGCACCACGGCGCGCTGCAGGAACTCGTCCTCGAGTCCGGGCCCGGCCAGCACGATGTCGACGGGCAGGCCCG
>CAZNOC010000438.1:0-3101 GCA_964574545.1 uncultured Bifidobacteriaceae bacterium
CTCCGACCGCTTGCCTCCGGGCGATGATTCGTTACACATGACTACCGGCCCCTTACTCTGAATTCCTGGGTCAATGTCCGCGTGACAGGCGCACCCGTGGAGGGGTCGGGCGTCCGGGTCCGAACAGTGACTTGTACCTCGACATACGCGACCTCGGCCCCGATTGCGGTGATGTTCCTCTCGGGATCGCGGTAGATGAACTGCAGGTTGTCAATCACCTGGTCGGTGCGCACGGTCGCGTCGCCGCCAAGGTTGTTGTCGAGAAAGACGATGACGTTGTTAGCCGTGTCGAACGAGATCGTGACGTCTTCGTTCGGCTGGTCGCACGCGCCCGCTTCTCCGCCGAAGACGCCGTCGGTCGGGCTGTGGTCGGCTTGGATCCGGATATCGTCGTCCACGCCGTCACCGTTGGGGTCGAGAAAAATCGCGTCGATCGGCGTGCCGGCTACCGGGCAGTCCGTGATCACGACGTTGTACGGGTTGTTGCCGGCACCACGGATCAGCCGCCCGATCCAGTCGAGGGCGTACCTGGCTTCCTGGATGGCGGTGGAATCCTCCATCTGGCGCCGGTAGCCGTTCTGCACCTGCGAGGTGAGCGCGACCGCGCCGCCGAGCACCATCATCGAGACGAGGGTGGCGACCATCAGCTCGGTCAGCGTGAAGCCGCGTTCGTCCGCCGTGTGTCCGTGGAAGCGCTCCATGATCTTCATCATTACCATCGCCGAATGATCGACATCAGCTCGTACGGCGTGGCCGTCCGGCGATCCTGCACGTCCGGCACCACCCGGATCGTGATCAGGCGGAGGTCGGCATTACCGTCTGGGCCCGCCTCGATCTGCCACCGGCGCGTGTAGCCGTTGACGTCCGTATCGAAGTAGTTGGCGACGTTGGCGGACAGCGAGTCCTCCCCGGTAATCTGCACTTCGGGGGACGTGTCGAAGTTGAGCGACATCAGCTGGTCGAGCCGGTCCTGCGCGAGCCGCACCGCGGACGTCTGCGCCTGCCCGTGCGCCTGCATGCGCATCGTCACCGCCATGAGCTGCGCGAGCGCCACGATGCCGACGGTGAAGATGAGCATCGCCACCACCACCTCGACGAGGGTGAAGCCCTGCTCGTTACGGTTCTTCATCGTCCGCCTCTTCCGCTTCCGTTCTGAACGAGATCTGCCCGGCCGCCGAGACGCGGACGATGCGAGTCATTCCGCCGTTGGTGACGGTGATCGTCTGGGGAACCGCCCCGCCGATCGCCGTGAACAGCCCGCGGCCGCTCACCTCCAGTGTCGGCACGGCGTCGCCGTAGGTCACGCCCTGCGGCATGACGATCTCGCCGCTGTCGCCCTCCGCGATAAGGAAGGTGGTGCACCGATCCACCGCGTCGTCCACCAGCGCATCGCCGGTGACCACCAGGACCCGGAAGCTCCCGACCCGCGGGCAGTCGAACCGGACGCGGAACGGTGTGTTCCGGCTGATGGCCTTGAGCCGCGCCTGGCGCACATTGGCGCCGACGAGCTCGGCCGCCGTCCACACCCGGTTCCGGGCCTCTGACTCGATGATGACCGGCACCGAGATGCCCGCAAGCACCGTGATCAGCCCCAGGGTGATCAGCAACTCGACGATCGTGTAACCGCGCTCTCTAGTCCTCACACTCTGTGTAAAGCAAGAGTCGGACCAGCCTTGGCTCGCCCGGCAAGTACTCGTTGTTCCCCGATCTTCTCCGCAAATCGGCCACCAAGGGTTGGGCGGCCTGTGCCGTTCCTGAACAGGCGCTGACAATCCTGTCACGGTGAGGCAATCTTGAGCCATCCGGGTCAAGAGCGCACCTGCGGGAGCTGGACGTGGAAGCGGGCGCCGCCCGACTCCCCGGCCGTGGCCCAGACCCTCCCGTTGTGGGTCACGATGACCTTCTGAACGATGGCCAGGCCCAGCCCGGTGCCCTCGGTCCTTGTTGTGAAAAACGGCTGAAAAACGCGGTCGCGGACCGCGTCCGGAACTCCGGGCCCGTTGTCCGTGATCGACACTCGCACATGTTCGGCGTCGCGCGCGTCGCCGTCGATCTGGATCACCGGGGAAACCCCGGCCTCGGTGCACGCATCGACGGCGTTCCTGATCAGGTTGGAAAAAGCCTGCCTGAGCAGTACTTCGTCTCCCTCGACCCTCCCGAACTCGCCGCGGACCTCGACCCGCCCGCCGCCGGCCGGGACGTCTTCCGCGGCGCGGGTGATGACACGGCCCAAATCGAGCGGGACGAGCGTCAGTGCCTGTGGCCTGGCGAAGTTGAGGAAGTTCTGCACGACCTGGCCGAGCGCGGTGGTCTCGTCGCGGAGGTTCTGAACGTAGGTGCGCTGTGGTTCCTCCATGGCAGCCGGATCGAGCAGACGCGCATACCCGTGGATGGTGGCGAGCCCGTTCCTGAACTCGTGGGCGAGGCCCGCTGTCAGCTCGCCGAGGCGCGCGAGCGCCTCCTTCATCCGCAGCTGCTCTTCCAGTCCCACCACGGCCGTCAGGTCCGAGAAGAGGCAGATCACGCCCTGCCCGGGGTCGCGTCCTTCGGCGAGCGGCGAGACCGTCACGCCGAGGTGCAGGGGCCTGGTCTGGGTTCCGAGGTTGACGGGCCGCCGCACGATTGCGGACCCGGTAGCCAGGCCTTCTCTGACCACCTCGGCCAGCGAGGGCCATGCCGCGAGCAGCGCGTCGTACGGGGCTGGCAGGTCCGCGTCGCCAAGGGTCAGGATGCGCCTGGCGGCGGGGTTGAAAATGCGCACGTCACCCTCGCGGCCCACGACCAGCAGTCCGGACGTCAGGCCCGCGACGATCTGCTCGCTCAGCTGCTCCGAGGCCTCCGCCCGCACGCGGTTGGCCTGTTCCTGTGCCTTCAGCTTCGAGACGGCTTCCTGCAGCGCCGCCGAGAGCAGGGCGGTCTCCATGTGCCCGCCGCCCATGTGGCGCCGTGTGTCGCGCGCCGCGCTGGCAAAACGCAGTACGGCAAAGACAAGGATCGCGACCAGCACCGCGACAATCGCGGTCAGCCCGATAAACGCGTAGCCGGCAGGCGTAATGGACGGCATGGGATTACCGACGTACACACACGAAGGTCACGACGAT
>CAZNOC010000439.1:0-3091 GCA_964574545.1 uncultured Bifidobacteriaceae bacterium
CGACACGGTCTCCGCTGTTGAACTGCAGCTCGAGCGGCATGAACTGGAGCTGGCGGGTGATGAGCGTTCCGGCCAGGTCGGTCTGGACTTCTGCCTCCACGCTGAACTCGAGCCCCCGCATCACCGCGTGATCGCGGAAACGCGGGTTGTATGCCAGCTCCGTCGCCCACTCGCGGAAGTCCTGCTGCCGCAGGAAGCCGACGGCCGGGTCGTACGCCTCTTGTACCTCGTCGAACGAGGCCTCGAGGCTCCACGGATCGTTCGGCAGGTCGATGCTCATGCCGTAGGCCGTGGTGCCGCCCGTCTCGTCGTCGGTCCGTGACGTGCGCAGCCACCACGCGCGAGTGTCGACGACCAGGCGGCCGAGGAAGTCGGGTGTCCCGAGCGTGAGGTCGGCGCCGACCGTGTGCCGCGCGTCCACGCCCGCCGCGTCGTCCACCAGCGCGCGCCGCGTGTAGAGGCCGCCGATGTACGACTGGCTGCCGAACCGGCGGCGGACGCGCGCCACCGTGAAGTCCTCGCCCGCCGCGCCTTCGTCGTCGCCGGTCCGCACGTGCAGAAGGCCGATGTCCTGCGCGCCCACCTGTCCGGTGAGCTTCGTTCCGGCGAGGATGCGCTGCGGCCGTCCCGCGGCGATGCCGATGCGCCGGCTGAAGTACGGCTCGGCCGTCGACGGGAAGTTCAGGTAGCTGGAGCCGTCGAGGAAGAACTCGCGCTTCTCCGGAAAGCGCAGGGGGAACCGTGTCAGGTTGACCTGGCGCTCGTCCACTTCCGTCTCCGCGAAATCGGTGTTGACGGTCAGGTCCAGGCGCAGCGCCGGGGTGATGTTGTAGAAGAGGTCGACGCCGGCGTCGGCGCTGCCGGTCGTCGCCGGTTCACCGCGCCCTGGTGCCGCGGCGAGCGCGCCAACGGCATAGGGCTTGATGTCGAGCCCGATGCCCTGCGAGATCCCCTGCAGGCCCACAAGGCGGCCGGCGTTCGACATCCGTGCCAGCCCCTCGGTGCGGAGCCAGCCCGTCCAGAGCGACTCCTCGTTCTTCCGGCGGACCGTTCGCTGGAAGTTGATGCCCCAGGCGTCGGCGTCCGGGTTGAAGCTCAGCGTGTTGAACGGGATCTCGATCTCCGCGGTCCAGCCCGTCGCCGTGCGGCGCACACGCGCGGTCCAGATGCCGTCCCACGACTTGTTGATCTCGCCGCCCAGATCGAAGCCGCCCGTGGGGCTTGTGATCAGCCCGTCGCCCATGGCGCCCGACGGATTGATCTCGAAGAAGTAGCCGCTGCGCCCGTCGAGGAACGGATCGAGCGTCCACATGAACCGGTCGTCCGAGGAGAATGGCTGGTCGCGCTGCATCTGGTTGCCGAGCAGCCGATCGGGCTCGCTGTCGAAGGCGTGCACGCCGATGACGATCCGGCGCGACTCATAGACGATGCGGACCTCGGTCCGCTCGGTGGCTGGCGCCCCGGCGTCGGGATCGCGCTGGCGGAAGTCCGTGGCCGGCGGCACCTGGGACCAGAACGGCTCGTCGAGGACGCCGTCCAGACGCAGCTCATCCGTGGCTGTGAGCGGGACCGCACGAATCGTGGCGGGCATGTCCGGCGCCCCGGTGGCTTGCGCCCTCACGGGACCTGTGGGGGCGAGCGCAAGAGCAGCGGCGAGGGCAAGTCGGATGGGGAACGGCATGGGTGGATGGGTGACGCGGCGGGTCGCGGCCGTCACGGCGGCGGATCTTTCGTGCATTACGCCGCGGCTGTAGCACATCGTTTACATCGCGGGCGCCAGGAGGGCGAGAGTCCCTCACGGGAATTTCTGATATGACTATCACGTGGCTCGACTGACCTTTCTTGGCGCCGCCCGCACCGTCACAGGCTCGAAACACCTGCTGGAGGTGGACGGCCGGCGCATCCTGGTGGACTGCGGGCTGTTTCAGGGCCTGAAAGACCTGCGCCTTCGCAACTGGCAGCCGCTGCCCGATGCCGGGTCGATCGACGCGGTGGTGCTGACGCACTCGCATATCGATCACTCGGGCATGCTTCCGCGGCTTGTCGCCGAGGGGTTCAAGGGACGTGTGTTCTGCACGCAGGGCACCAGGGACCTCTGCTCGGTCGTGCTGCCGGACGCCGGACGCCTGCAGGAGGAGGCGGCGGAGCGCGCCAACAAGGGGGGCTATTCGAAGCACCACCCCGCAAAGGCGCTCTTCACCGAGTCCGATGCCATGGACGCGCTCACACGGCTGCAGCCGATCGGCTACAACCGTCCGGTGCCAATCGTGCCCGGTCTCGAGATGGAGTTCATCTCCGCCGGCCACCTGCTCGGCTCGGCGTACGCGCGCGTCAGCCGCACGAACGGCCAGGGTGGTTCCATCCTGTTCGGAGGAGACCTGGGGCGCTACAGCCGGCCGGTGCTGCCGGATCCGTCACCAGGCGTCGCCTGCGACACGCTGCTCGTAGAGTCCACGTACGGCGACCGCGTGCACCCAGACGACGACCACGGGGCGGAGCTTGCCGAGATCATCCGGGACACCGAGGCCCGCAAGGGCAAGCTCATCATCCCGTCGTTTGCCATCGGCCGTGTCGAGGAGGTCCTCTACTGGATCAAGAAGCTCGAGGATGCCGGGACGATCCGGCCCCTGCCCGTCTATGTGGACAGCCCGATGGCGCTCAAGGCCATTGAGTACTACCGGCAGCACGCGCGCGACCTCGATCCTGACGTACGCCCGGCGCGCGGCGAGGTGTGCGGGTTCTGCACCGAACGCTTCATTCCCGTCGCCACGGCCCGAGAATCCAGGGAGGTCGTCGAGTCGGATGGTCCGGCCATCGTGATCTCCGCGAGCGGCATGGCGACCGGCGGCAGGGTGCTCCATCACCTGCGCCACGGATTGCCCGACCCGCGCAACACGGTGCTCTTCGTGGGCTTCCAGGCCGCCGGCACCCGAGGCCGTCGCCTGATCGAGGGCGAGCCGACCGTGAAGATGTTCGGGGAATGGGTGCCCGTGCAGGCGCGGATCGCACGGCTGAACGGCATGTCCGCCCATGCGGATGGGGACGAGATCCTGCGATGGCTGCGGACGTTCCCGTCGCCGCCGAAGAAGAC
>CAZNOC010000440.1:0-3085 GCA_964574545.1 uncultured Bifidobacteriaceae bacterium
GATGTCCCAGGACGCCGGGCCCCGGCGGAAGTCTTCCCTCGTGTAGTCGAGGACGCGCTCGGCGCCGAGGGACCGTACGCACTCCACGTTGCGAGTGCTCGTCACACCAGTGACCCGGGCCCCGAAGTACACGGCCAGCTGCACGGCTGCGCTGCCCACCGTGCCCGAGGCACCGACGATCAACACCTCGTCGCCGCGGCGGATACCCGCCAGGTCGCGCAGGTAGTAAAGGGCGGTCGTGCCCCCGAACGAAAGGGCCGCCGCCTCTTCGAACGTGAACCCCGGCGGTATCCGTGCGAGCCGGCCGTCCTCCCGCATGGTCCGGTACTCGGCGTGACATCCCAGATCGAAGCCGGGAAACGCGAAGACCGCGTCCCCGACCCGAAAGCGTGTCACGGAATGTCCGACGGCCTCGATCGTCCCGGCAAGCTCGGAGCCGAGGATCGGCTTGCGGGGCGTGCGCATCCCGAAGACCGGGCGAGCGAAGAGCCCGAAACCATGGGGAACCTCGAGGCTGCGGGCTCTCCAGTCGCCGGCCGAGACGGTGCTCGCCCGGATTCTGATCAGCACGTCGTGGTCGCCAGGCACGGGGGTCGGCACCTCCTCGATGCGCACCACCTCGGGAGGTCCGTACGTCCGATAGACCGCTGCCTTCATGACTGTCTCGGGCTCGTGCCGGTGTCACGGCACAGACGCCAGACGGGAGACCCGCGCCCGGCTGCGCCCGTCATCGACGTGCGAGGGGCAGCCGGAACGACGCCATCTCCTCGCCGTTGCGCACCAGCAGCGTGTCGCCGATCAGCACGGGGTGGTTCCACGTCTTGGCATCCAGTGCCGGGAAGCGCGCGATCTCCGTGTGCTTGTCCGGCGTCGCCGACACGAGCACCAGTTCGCCGTCTTCCGAGAGGACGAGCAGCAGGTCCTGATCGGCCAGCAGCACCATCTGGCCGTTGCCGTAGCGCCCGCCCTTCCAGGCGCGCTCGCCGTCCTCGAGGTCGATCGACGACAGGATGCTGCCGTCGAACCCGTAGGCGTGGCCTTTGTGCACGACGAGGTCGTTGAAGTAGGGCTTCAGCCCACGCGACGTCCATTGCTCTTCCACCTGCCATGTGCCGGCCGCGTGCGCGAGCCGGAGCCGGCGTGTACCCATGCCCCCCGTGGCCGTCAACGTGCTGATCAGCAGGTCGCCGCCGGGAAGCACCGCCGGCTGGACGATCGGCCCTGACGACCACGTGTGCTCCCACAGCACGGTGCCGGTGTCCGGCGCCACGGCGATCGCGCCCGGGCCTCCGAGCAGGACGATGTGCAGAACCCCGTCAACCACGGCGCGATGCGGTGAGCTGTAGCTGCCGCCGTACGACGGGCCCTGCCAGCGCGGCGCCCCCGTGGCCTCGTCGTATCCCGCCAGCGTGCCTGCCGCCGCCACGATCACGACGTCGTCGATGACGAGCGGCGAACTGGCAAAGCCCCACCCGGGCAACGGCCGGCTTGTGTCGGCCCCGACGTCGCGCGACCAGAGGCGGGCTCCGGTGGCGGCGTCGAGCGCGTTCAGGATTCCGGTGGCGCCGAGCGCATAGACGCGGCCGCCATGCAGGGTCGGTGTCCCGCGCGGGCCGGCGCCGCCGTTCGATTCCCAGAAACGGGCCGGGTCGCGGTGCTGCCACACGGGTTCACCGGTAGAAACCCGGTAGCAGGTCACGAGTTCATCGTCGCCGCGCTGCTCCTGCGTATAGAGGAGATCGCCGCCGACGGCGAACGACGACCAGCCCGGCCCGATCGGCCGCCGCCAGATCTCGACCGGCGGCGCGGCGTCCCAGTCGGTGTCGATGCGCACGCCGCGCACGACGCCGTCGCGCGCCGGGCCGCGGAAGCCGGGCCATTCCGCCGTCGCCGCTGACGTCGTCTCCTTTGGTTCCTCCGCACGCGCGTCGCCCTGTTCGCCGGGCGCGGCCTCCGGTGTCTGGTCCGTCGGGGGCGCCTCCGGCGGCGCCACGGCGGCAGGAGGCGTCGTCTCTGCCTCGACGGCGTCCGCCTCGGAAGGCGCCGAACGCGTGGTCGCGGGCGCCGCGAGCGCCGCTCGCTCCGAACCCGTGTCGCCCGCGAGCAGCCGCTGTTCGGCCGTCGGCGTCCACCGCCAGTGGAGTTCCGGACCTGCGCCTCTGATGCCGGAGGTCCGCACGAGCACGAACGGCAGACTGGCAAGCACGAGCACCGCGACGAGCGCCGCACGGCGCGCGCCATCCGGAAGCGAACGGGTCGCCGCGGCCCAGGCCACCAGCGCCAGCGTCAGGATCGGCAGCGCCATGATGTAGAACAACCGGCCTTGCCCCGCTCCGGACATCGACTCGTGGAGAAGGGTGCTCGTGGCCATCAGCGCGGCCGCCATCAGCACGAGCCCACCAAGCCGATCGATCCAGCGCGCGCGGCTGAAGAGCAGCCACCAGACGACCGTCGCCGCTGCGCCGATCACGCTGGCGAGGATGCCCACAGGCAGCTCCGCCTCGGCGAAGGCGATTGGACCCGCCACCATCAGCACGACCTGCGTGACCGCAATGACGATGCCGGGCCAGAGCCGGAGCTGGGTGCGTGAATCTGGCATGACTGGCTCCATGGAGTCCTATTCCGACCTGAGCGCCTGCAGGACATCGACCCGCGCCGCGCGGGCGGCGGGCACGATCGCCGCGGCAAGCGCGGTGGCGACCAGCACGGCCGCGGCGCCGAGCATCGAAAGGCTCGAGGCGCCCGTGGCGTCGAGGGCGCCTGCGGCCACGCGTCCCACTGCGTAGCCGCCGACGGCCCCGAGCGAGAGCCCGACCACCACGAGCGAGACGCCCTCGCGCAGCACACCCGCAAGCACCTGTACGGGTGTGGCGCCGATCGCCAGGCGCACTCCGAACTCCTGTCTGCGGGCGCTCACCGACAGGGCCAGCACGCCTGCGACACCGACCGCCGCGATCAGGAGCGCCACCGCCGCGAACCCAGTGACGACAAGCGCGCTGACGCGATCGGGTGCGATCACCTCCGCGCGGATGTCCTCGAGCGTCGCGGCCCTGGCCACCGGCTGCTCGGCGGAGAGCTCGCGGAT
>CAZNOC010000441.1:0-3084 GCA_964574545.1 uncultured Bifidobacteriaceae bacterium
ACCACCGGCATCGCCGCGATTGCCTGCAGACCTGGGCCAGGGCGGCCATGCAGGCGCCAGACGCGCTACGGCAACACGAAAAGCCGCCTCCGTCGTACCGCGAGCCCAACCCCGCTGCCCATTGCCACTGTGCAACCCCCTGCGTAGAGTGTCGGCCAGTCCACGGGCCATCCTGGTCTCACGATGAGCGAGAAGCTCGAACAGTCCGCGTTCCTGATCACGTTGGCCCTCGCCACCGTTTTGTTCGGGTTCTTGGTCATGCCCTTTTGGGCACCGTTGTTATGGGCCATCATCATCGCGGTGTTGTTCCACCCGGTGCAGGTCTGGCTCGCCAAGCGGTGGGGGAATCGACCCAACGTCACCGCGCTGGCGACCCTCCTGATCTGCATGGTGCTGGTTGTTATCCCGGCCGTCCTGCTGTTCGCCGCCTTCCTACAGCAAGCCCTGGCTACCTACGAACAGATCGAGGCCGGCCAGCTCCAGCCCGGCAAGTATATTGAGCAGGTCCGCAACGCCTTCCCGGTGCTGCAAGGGATGCTGGATCGCTTCGACATCGATATGGACACGGTGCGCGAAAACGCGGCCCAGGCGGCTGTCGCGGCCAGCCAGTTCCTGGCCCGCAACGCCCTGGCTTTCGGCCAGGGCGCCTTCGGCTTCCTGCTCCAGCTCGCGCTGATGCTCTATGTGGCGTTTTTCCTGTTGCGCGACGGACGCGTGCTGGTGGACAGGCTCATCGAGGCAGTCCCGCTGGGCGACAAACGCGAGCGCCTGCTGTTCCAGAAGTTCGTCGAGGTGGCGCGGGCCACGGTGAAGGGCAACCTGCTCGTCGCGATCGTCCAGGGCATGCTGGGCGGACTGATCTTCTGGATCCTCGGCCTGCCTGCTCCGCTGTTATGGGGCGTGGTCATGACCGTGCTCTCGCTGATCCCGGCGGTCGGCGCCGGGATCATCTGGCTGCCCGCGGCGATTTATCTCTACGCTGCCGGGGAGTGGCTCTCCGCCACGACGTTGGTCGCCTACGGCGTACTGATCATCGGGCTCGCTGATAATGTTCTGCGCCCCATCCTGGTCGGGCGTGATACCAAGCTGCCCGACTGGATGGTGCTTATCTCCACCCTCGGAGGCATCGTCATGGTGGGTATCCACGGTTTCGTGGTGGGTCCGCTCATCGCCGTGCTGTTCGTGGCTTTCTGGGAGATTTTCAGCCGCGAGTTCAATCCACAAACCCAGGCGCAGTCCGAAGCGACGGACACGACTGGCTAACTGACTGCAACAGGAGCTACGCAGTCGTAATCGCGAGAAATGGAATCCGGACAATGAGCGATCCGCTCTGGCACGCACTTCCGCTCGTGGATGTTCTCGCTCGATTGCACGCCACGGCGCAGGGGCTGTCCACGGCGGAGGCGAAGCGGCGGCTGAAAGAGTCGGGGCCGAACCGTATCGAACGCGCCGCGCGCCGGCCCTGGTACCGGGTTCTGCTACATCAGCTCGCCGATCCGATCGTCTACGTTCTGCTCGCCGCGGCGCTGCTTGCCATCTTGATCGGCAAGGTCGCGGACAGCTTCGTGGTCCTGACCGTCGTGGTGCTCAACACCACCATTGGCTTCATACAGGAAATGCGCGCCAGTCAGGCCATCGAGGCGTTGAGCCGGATGGTCCCGCAGAACGCCACTGTACTGCGGGATGGCGAGCCGACCCAGGTGTCGTCGCACGAGGTGGTGCCGGGGGATGTGCTCCTGCTGCAAGCGGGGGACCGGGTGGCCGCCGATATGCGCTTGTTCGAAGTGAACGGGCTGTATATCGATGAAGCGCCACTCACCGGAGAATCGCTGCCCGTCGATAAACACGAAGCGCCGGTGGAAAGCGATACAGTGATTGGCGATCGTCGTTCCATGGCCTTCGGCGGTACCCTGGTCACCGCGGGTACGGCGGATGGTGTGGTCGTCGCCACGGGCGCAGGCACTGAGCTCGGCCGGATCTCCCGGCTGCTGAACGAGACCGTGGAGCTGCAAACGCCGCTGACACGCCGGCTGGCTAAGCTCGCCAATGCGATTACGCTGACGATCCTGGTTGTCGCGGGACTGATCTTTCTGGTCGGGATGGGGCGCGATAATACGCTGCTCGACAGTGCGCTGGCCGCGATCACGCTCGCCGTCGCCGCGATTCCCGAGGGACTGCCTGCCGTCATCACCATCGCTTCGGCGATCGGCGTGCAGCGCATGGCGCGGCGTCGCGCGATCATCCGCCATCTGCCCGCCGTCGAGACGCTCGGCAGCACCACGGTCATCTGCACCGACAAGACTGGGACGCTGACGCGCAACGAAATGACCGTCGAGGCCTTGTGGACGCTCGCCGCCGAGATTGAGCTGACCGGTATCGGCTACGCACCCGAGGGGGAGTTGCGTCGCGCCGGCCGGACACTCGCCCCGCTGCCGGACGAGGTCCGGCAACTGCTCGTCGCGGGTGTACTCTGCAATGATGCGGGCCTGGAGTGCGATGAGGGGCGCTGGCGCATCGTGGGCGATCCCACCGAGGGCGCATTGGTCGTCGCCGCGCGCAAGGCGGAACTGGACGAAACGGAGCTGCGAGATGCGCTCCAGCGCAAGGACGAAATCCCCTTCAGTTCAGAGCGCCAGTTCATGGTGACTCTGCATGAATGCCGCGACGGCCAGACCATTGTCTACCTGAAGGGGGCTCCCGAGGTGGTCGCGAAGATGAGTCCGGCATTCCTTGACGGCCAGCCGATGTCAGTGGATGCCGTGCACGAGGCCGCGCAAGCGTTGGCTGCCCGCGGCATGCGCGTCCTGGCCATGGCGATGGCGACACCTGCCGGCGGCGGCGCGGACCTGGAAGCCGCTACCTGGTGGGAAGAATTGCGTTTTCTCGGCCTGGTCGGCATGACCGATCCGCCCCGGGACGAAGCCATCGAGGCGGTCAGGATCTGCCAGCAGGCCGGGGTCGTCGTCAAGATGGTGACCGGCGATCACGCCGCGACGGCCGCCGCGGTAGCGAAAAGTATCGGTTTACTGGAGTCTGCCCGGACCAGCGCCGGGGTGGTGTCGGGCCAAACTATCGAAGCGGCAT
>CAZNOC010000442.1:0-3079 GCA_964574545.1 uncultured Bifidobacteriaceae bacterium
CGCCCACAGTTCCCCCACCACCCACTACCCACTACCCACTACCCACTACCCCTGCCGTTCACCTTCCCCGCCGGCAGCGTGATCTCGAACACTGTCTCCACGCCCGGCGTGCTGCGGGCCAAGACCGTGCCGCCGTGCTGCTCCACGATCGCGCGGACGATGGAGAGGCCGAGGCCGGTGCCGGCCTCGGCGCGCGCGGGGTCGGCCTTGTAGAAGCGGTCGAAGACGTGCGGCAGGTGCTCGGGGGCGATGCCCTGACCGGTGTCGGCCACGGCCAGCACGATCGCCGCGCCACGGCGCGTGGCCGACAGCGTCACGCGGCCTCCGACGGGCGTGTGGCGCAAGGCATTGGCCGCCAGGTTCTGCAGCGCCTGCTCGAGCCGGCGCGCGTCCCCCTCCACCATCCCCGCCTCGTCGTCCATGGCGACGCGCAGATCGATGTCCCGCTCGACCATCGTCGGCGCGTGCCTGGCACGAACCCGCGCGAACAGATCCGCCACCGCGACGCGCTCCCACGCGAGCGTCGCGCCGCCCGCCTCGTACCGGGCGAGATCCAGCAGGTCGCCGACGAGCCGTTCGATGCGATCGACCTCCTCGAGCACGATGCTCACGTAGCGCGTGGCGTCGCCCGCCGGCGCGAACTGCGGCAGGCTGAGCGTCTCCGCGTAGCCGCGGATCGCCGTCAGCGGGGTCATCAGTTCGTGCGACACATCGGCCAGCAACTGGCGCCTGGCCCGGTCCGCTTCGACGAGCGCGGCCTGCCGCGCCGCCAGTTCGTCGGCCATGCGGTTGAACGCGCGGGCCACGGCGGCGATCTCGTCACCGCCCTCAGCCGGGGCCCGGGCCGACGCGTCTCCCGCGCCAAGCCGATCGGCGGCCGCCTGAAGCGCGCGCAGCCGTGTGTGCGCGGGACGAAACACGATGAGCGCGGCGAGCGCGGTGCCGCCGACGAGCAGCAGGACGGCGCCCAGGCCGATGAAGGGCGCAAACTGCGCGACCACCCGGCCGAAGGGGCGGTTCGGCGGGACCACCACGGCGGCCACGACCTGCCGACCGACCACCACCGGCGCCAGCGCGACGGGCGGTCGAACGGGCCTCTCGGCCCGGCGGAACCGGCCGCCCCCGCCCGGCCGGAAGGCGCCGCGACCAAAGCGCCGGCGGGGCTCGCTGGCGGCCGCTTGACGAAGCCGCTCCATTGCCCAGGCCGTCACAGCCGGCGGAAGCGCGGCGCCAGGCTCCGCCACCATCCGGCCGTCGGGAAACAGGAGGACGACTGGCCGGTGCAGCTCCGGAAACCGCGCGCGCGCATACCGCTCGAGATCCAGCCCAGGCGTCCGATCGGCCTCGGCCTCGATCTCGTCCGCCACCAGCTCGGCGAAGTCGGCCAGCATCTGCGGAGGCATGGCCCCCTCGGACCGCACGGCCAGCCAGAGGAACAACCCGGCCTGCACGGCCAGCATCAGCGCGAGCAACAGGATGAAGCCCAGGCCGATGCGCAGGTAGAGGGAGGAGCGGCGGATCACGACGGCTCCCGGCTCTCGGCCATCGGCGGCCGGCTCACGGCTCCGCTCCCAAGGGCGCTAGACATCCGCACACTTGTAGCCAGAGCCCCACACGGTGAGGATGCGCGTCGGATTGGCCGCGTCGGGTTCGATACGGCGGCGCACGCGCTTGACGAGCGTGTCCACGCTGCGCGGCGTGACGAACGTCTGGTCGTTCCAGACCCGCGACAGCAGCGCTTCGCGACTGAAGACGATGCCCGGGTGCGAGGCGAGGACGTGCAGCAGGCGGAACTCCTGGGCGGTGAGGTCCACGTCCTCTCCGCCGATGCGCACGCGGCGGCGGGCCGGGTCGATCTCCATACCGTGCACGGACAGCGGGCGTTCGTCGAGGCCCGCACCCGACGCGGACTGCAGCGTCTCGGCCCGAAGCACCGACGCGCGCGGCCGACGCAGCAGGGCGCGCACGCGCGCGACGAGTTCGCGAACGCCGAACGGCTTGGCCAGGTAGTCGTCGGCGCCGCTCTCGAGGCCCAGCACCTTGTCCGATTCCTCGCGGCGCGCCGTCAGCATCAGGATGGGGACGTCCTCGTTCGGCCCGCCATGCCGGATGGCCCGGCAGATGGTGAGGCCGTCCACCCCGGGAAGCATCAGGTCGAGCACGACGAGATCGAACGGCGTCTCACCCGCGACGGTCAGCGCGTCGCGGCCGTCCCCGAGCGAGGTGCACGCCATCCCCTCGAGCTGCAGGTGGAGCTCGATCAGCTCGCGGATGTGTCGATCGTCTTCGACAATCAGGACTCGCGCCATGCTGTCCCGATCTTACGGCGCTTCCATCGTCCAGGGTCCCTCAGGGCATCGCGCCACGCTTTTGTCACAGCCCCGCCCCGCCCCTGTCACTTCTTCATCGTCCAACCTCTCAGAAGAAGCGGAGGCGAGGCCTCATCACTCGAAAGGACAGACCCATGAAGCGACCGACCACACGAACGATGCTCTCGGCCGGCCTTGCGCTGGCGCTTGCGGCGGGTGCGCCCGTCGCGGCGGCCGCCGCGCAGGGCGAGGGGCCCGGACGGGGCCAGGGACCACGGATGATGCGGCCCGGCGGGCCAGGCGGGCCGGGCATGCGGGGCCCGGGGCTGAGCCTTCCGCTCGGGCGCCTCGACCTAAGCGAGGCGCAGCGCGAGCAGGTGCGCGGCGTCGCCGGCACGCACGCCGCATCGTTCCGGGCGATTGGCGAACGCGCGGGCGCAGCGCGCCGCGCGCTGAACGAGGCCATTTCGGCAGAGGCGTTCGACGAGGCGACCATCCGGCAGCGCGCCGCGGACCTGGCCGCCATCGACGCGGACGCCGCCGTGCTGCGAGCGCGTGTGCGCCAGGAGATGTTTGCCCTCCTGACGCCCGAACAGCAGCAGAAAGCCCGCGAGCTGCGCGCCGAGATGGAAAAGCGGAGGCAGGAACGCGGCGAGGGACGGCCGGGACGGCAAGGGCGGCTTCGCTGATCGGTGGACGGGGATCGGGACGGGTTTGGACAGGTTGGGGCGGGTTTGGGCAGGTTGGGACAGGTTGGGGCAGGTTCGGAC
>CAZNOC010000443.1:0-3073 GCA_964574545.1 uncultured Bifidobacteriaceae bacterium
CCTGCAGGATGCCCTGCGTCCCGATGTAGATCCAGCTGCCCGCGGTCATCTGGCCGTACATGGTCAGCCCGCGGTCCTCGAGATCGCGGAACGTCTCCCAGGTGGCCCACCGCGGCACGAGGTTGCTGTTGGCGATGAGCACGCGTGGCGCGTCGGGGTGGGTGCGGAACACCCCGACGGGTTTGCCCGACTGCACGAGCAGCGTTTCGTCGTGGCCCAGCCGCGTGAGCGCCGCCACGATCGCGTCGAACGCGTCCCAGCTGCGCGCGGCGCGCCCCGTCCCTCCGTACACGACGAGATCGTCGGGCCGCTCGGCGACGTCCGGGTCGAGGTTGTTCATCAGCATCCGCAGCGCGGCTTCCTGGAGCCACCCCTGGCACGTGAGTGCGGTGCCACGTGGGGCGCGAACGGTGCGGGCTGCGGTGGTCATGTTCTGCCGTAAGACCGATGGGGGGCGGCGAGCGAAGATAAGAAACTAAGCACCGTGCGCACGCTTGTCAAACTGAAAATGCGAAGCGGTCGATTTGGAAATCAGTTGACAACGACGCCCGCCGCGTACTCAAGAGCACCCTGGTCGATCAATGCGTGAATCGCATTGATGTCCGGCGCCGGCGGACGGTCGTCCACGAGCGCGGGGACCTGCGCGCGTACGGCGGCATGCACGCGCGCGAGCGGCGGCGATGTCGAGAGCGGGGCCAGCAGGTCGATCGCCTGCGTGGCGCAGAGCACCTCGATGGCGATCACGTCGGTGGCGAACGCAAGCGCACGCGCCGCCTTGAGCGCCGCCGCCATGCTCATGCTGACGTGGTCCTCCTTGTTCGCCGACGTCGGGATGGTGTCCACACTGGCCGGATGGGCGAGCGTCTTGACCTCCGACGTCAACGCCGCCGCCGTGACCTGGGCCAGCATCAGCCCCGACTGGAGGCCGCCGTCGTGCACCAGGAAGGCGGGCAGCCCGCTGAGCGCGGGGTTGACGAGCCGCTCCGACCGGCGCTCGCTGATCGTGCACAGCTGCGCCAAGGCCATCACGAGCAGGTCGGCGGCCATCGCAATCGGCGCGCCGTGGAAGTTGCCCCCCGACACGAGGTCACCCTCGGTGGCGAAGACCATCGGGTTGTCTGTGGCCGCGTTGGCCTCAATCGTGGCCACCCGCCGCGCCCAGGCGATGGCTTCCCGCGCGGCGCCGTGGACCTGCGGCGCGCAGCGCAGGGAGTAGGCGTCCTGCACCCGGCCGCAGTTGGCGTGCGCCTGATTGATGGGGCTCGACGCCATCAGCCTCAGGAGGTTGTCGGCCGAGGCCGACTGACCGGGGAACGGCCGCGCCTCGTGAATCCGCGCGTCGAACGGCCGGACCGACCCCTGCAGCGCGTCGACCGACAGCGCGGCCGCGACGTCGGCGGCACGCGCCAGGCGCTCGGCGCCCGCGACCGCCAGGGCCAGGACCGCCGTGGACACCTGCGTGCCGTTGATGAGGGCGAGCCCTTCCTTGGCCGCCAGCGAGACCGGCGTCAAGCCGGCGGCCGCAAGCGCGTCGGCGCCCGGCGTCCGTCGCGTCCCGTCCCAGGTCTCGCCCTCGCCCACGAGCACCAGCGCGATGTGCGCCAGCGGGGCCAGGTCGCCGCTTGCGCCGACCGACCCGCGGCTCGGCACGTGCGGGTGCACGCGGTGGGCGAGCAAGGCCACGAGCGCGTCGAGCGTTTCGGGCCGGATGCCGGAGTAGCCCTTGGCCAGCACGTTGACGCGGAGCGCCATCGACGCGCGGACCGCGCGGATGGGCAGCGGCTCGGCGACGCCGGCGGCATGACTCCTCAGGAGGTTCAGCTGCAGGCGCGAGAGCTGGTCGCGGGGGATTCGGGTCTCGGCAAACGATCCGAACCCGGTGTTCACGCCGTACACCGGGGCGTCACCCTCGGCGGCGGCATCAACCACCGCGCGCGACGCGGCGACACGTGCCCGCGCCTCGGGGGGCACCGCGATCGGAACCTCCGTGTCCGCAATCGCCACGACATCGTCAAGGGTCAGCGTGTCGCCGTCGAGGAGGATCATGACGCTCAAGGATACCTGAACCCCCGCCCGCTGCTGCCGGGTCACATGGATCGGGTATCCTCTTACGCGATGAATATTGCAGTGCTCGGTGCGCAGTGGGGCGACGAAGGCAAGGGCAAGATCGTGGACCTGCTGACCCCGAATTTTTCCATCGTGGCGCGGTACCAGGGCGGCCACAATGCCGGCCATACGGTGTATGTCGCAGGCAAGAAGTTCGTGCTCCATCTCATTCCGTCGGGGATTCTCCACGACGGCGTGACGTGCGTGATCGGCAACGGCGTGGTGGTCGACCCCGGCGCGCTCTTCAAGGAGATCGACGAGCTCGCGGACCTGGGCATCGATGTCGGGGATCGCCTGCTCATCAGCGACAAGGCGCACCTGATCCTGCCGTATCACCGCGAGCTCGACATCCTCAGCGAGGCGCGGCGCGGCGAGCGCCGCATCGGCACCACCTCGCGCGGGATAGGGCCGGCGTACGAAGACAAGATCGGCCGCCGCGGCGTGCGGATCTGCGACCTCGCGGACCGGAAGGCGCTGGCTGACGAAGTGCGCGAGAACGTCCAGGCCCGCAATCAGATCATCAGGGAGTCCACGCTCGACTGGCGCGCGGTCTACGACGAGCTGCTCGCGCAGGGCGAGCGGATGCGGCCATGGACCGGCGACGTGTCGCTCTTCCTCGACCGCGCCATGCGCGACGGACGGCGAGTCATGTTCGAGGGCGCCCAGGGCACCATGCTCGACATCGATCACGGCACCTATCCCTACGTCACCTCGTCGAACGCCTCGATCGGCGGGGTCTGTACGGGCCTCGGCGTGCCGCCGCGCGCGATCGGCGCGGTCCTCGGCGTGGCCAAGGCGTACCTCACGCGCGTCGGCGAGGGGCCCCTGGCCACGGAGCTCTTCGGCGAGATGGGGCACCGGCTGCGGGAGAGCGGACAGGAATACGGCGCTTCAACCGGCCGGCCGCGCCGGTGCGGCTGGTACGACGCGGTCGCGGTGCGCTACGCCGTGCGCATCAACGGCATCG
>CAZNOC010000444.1:0-3065 GCA_964574545.1 uncultured Bifidobacteriaceae bacterium
GTAGTCGAGACGGTCGGCCGACAGCCGTCCCGAGCCGGCCAGCCATGCGGCGCCGGCGAAGCCGCCGCTCTCTTCGTCCACCGTGCCGCTCACCTCGACCGAGCCGGCCAGCGGGACGCCCGCGCGCCGGATCGCCTCCGCGGCGTAGACGGCCGCGGCGATGCCGGCCTTCATGTCGCAGGCGCCCCGGCCGTAAATGCGCCCGTCGCGGACCTCGCCGCCGAACGGATCGACGGTCCACCCGGCGCCGGCCGGCACGACGTCGATGTGCCCATTCAGGTGCACGGCTGGCCGCGCCAGCCTGCCGCGCCTGAGCCCGACGACGTTCAGCCGCGGATGCCGGGGCGTGTGCTCAGGCCGTCCCTCGGCCGCGAGGTAGTCGACCTCGAACTCGAACGCGGCAAGGCGGTCGCCGATGAGCCGCGCGCAGTCCTCGTAGGCCTCTCCCGGCGGGTTGACGGTGGGCACGCGGATGAGCGCGGAGGTGAAGTCCACGATCTCGTCGCGGGCGGCCTCGACGGCAGCGAGCACCCGGTCGGCGGCGGACGCGGTGGGCATGCGTGCCGGTGATAGTTACAGCACACATGTAATCTTGTCAAACCTTCCGGGCCTCGGATAGCATCTCCCCGATCCCGCTGAGAGGAGAGCCCCCCATGTCCACATCCGCCGCGCAGCTGTCCGGTTCGGAGATCGTCGATCTCTGCCGGCGTCACACCTTGTTCGAGTGGTCGGCGCAGGCGCACGTGGATCCGATCCCCGTGGCGCGCGCGAAGGGGATCTACTTCTGGACACCGGAGGGCAAGCGCTACCTCGACTTCAACAGCCAGTTGATGTGCGTGAACATCGGCCACGGCCACGAGCATGTGATCCGCGCGGTCCAGGAGCAGGCGGCGTCGCTCGCCTACGCCAACCCGTTCATGGCCACGGAGGTGCGGGGCCGCCTGGGCGAGAAGCTCGCGGCGATCACGCCGGGCGACATCGACACGTTCTTCTTCACGAACGGCGGCGCCGAGGCCAACGAGAACGCCATTCGCATCGCGCGGCTCGTCACGGGCCGGCACAAGATCCTCGCGCGCTACCGTTCGTACCACGGCGGAACGGCCGGCGCGCTCTCGCTCACCGGCGACCCGAGGCGGTGGGCCGCCGAACCCGGCATCCCCGGCATCGTGCGCGTGCCCGACTTCTATCACGGGCTCGCGCGTGGGTTCGACACCACGGAGCAGGCCCTGGCCGCGCTCGAAGAGATCATCCAGCTCGAGGGTCCGCACACGATCGCCGCGTTCCTGATGGAGACCATCACGGGAACCAACGGCGTGTTGATCCCGCCCGACGGCTACCTGCAGGGCGTCCGGGCGTTGTGCGACCGGTACGGCATCCTGCTCGTGTGCGACGAGGTGATGTCCGGGTTTGGGCGCACGGGGGCGTGGTTTGCCGTGGATCACTGGGGGGTGGTGCCCGACATCATCACGATGGCCAAGGGCCTGACAAGCGCCTACGTTCCACTCGGCGCGGTCGGCGTCCGGCGCGGGATCGCGGATCATTTCCGCGATCACGTCCTGTTCGGGGGACTGACCTACAACAGCCACCCCCTCGGGTGCGCCGCCGCGCTGGCCACCATCGAGGTCTACGAACGCGAGGGGCTCATCGAGAACGCCCGCAGGCTCGGTGAGACGATGAAGGGCCTGATGGACGAACTCGCCGCCCGCCATCAGTCGGTGGGCGCCGCCCGCAACATCGGACTCTTCGGCATCGTCGAGCTGATGAGGGATCGGACCACACGCGAGCCGATGGCCCCGTTCAACGGCACGTCGCCGGAGATGAAGGCGCTCGGGGCGTATTTCCGGGAGCACGGGCTGTACACGTTCGTCCGGTGGCACACCTTCTTCGCCAACCCGCCCCTGTGCATCACGGACGCCGAGTTGAGGGAGGCCTTCGCCATCCTTGACGGCGGGCTGGCCCTGACCGACCAGGCGATGGTCGGCTAAACTGTAGGAAATGACGCGGTTTTTCAGCGGACTCGGAGGGGGCCCGGGCGGGGGCCCGGGAGCGGGCCCGGGAGGGGACAGACCCCACGCGAAAAGGCGGCTTAACGCGTGGGGTCTGTCCCCTCGTACAAGGCTTGGGGTCTGTCCCCTCGTCATCGCCATCGCGCTGCAGGTGCTCGCGGTCTCTTCGATGGGGTGGCAGGAGGGCACAACGCTTCAGGAAGGCGACTTCCTGTCCCGGGTGCGGCGCCTGACCGTCGAGGGCCGGCGTGCCGGCGAGGGCTACTGGTCCCCGGACGGCAACCGGATCGTCTTTCAGAGCGAGCGCGAGGCCAGCAATCCCTTCTACCAGATCTACGTTCTCGACCTGAACGTCGGCGACGTCAAGCGCATCTCGCCCGGCTACGGCAAGACCACGTGCGCGTTCTTCCGTCCGGGCCGCCCCCAGATCCTGTTCTCGTCGACGCACCACGACCCCGAGTCGAAGGCCCTCCAGCAGGCCGAACTGGACTTCCGCGCCTCGGGACAGGAACGCCGTTACGCGTGGGATTACGACCCCGAGATGGACATCTATGCGTTCGACGAGCCCACGGGCACCTACACACGACTGACGACAGCGCGCGGCTACGACGCAGAAGCCAGCTACTCACCCGACGGGGAGTGGATCGCGTTCTCGTCCATGCGCGACGCCTACGAGCGCCCGCTGACCGAAGTCGAGCAGAAACAACTCGAGGTCGATCCGAGCTACTTCGGGGAGATCTACATCATGAAGGCCGACGGCTCCGGCCAGACGCGGCTCACCGACACCCCGGGCTACGACGGGGGACCCTTCTTCTCTCCCGACGGCACGCGCATCGTCTGGCGCCGCTTCGACGAGCAGGGCCTGATCGCCGACATCTGGACGATGAAGCTCGACGGATCGGACAAGCGGCAGATCACCGACTTCGCCTCGATGAGCTGGGCGCCGTACTACCACCCGTCCGGCGAGTACGTGCTCTTCTCCTCCAACACGCTCGGCTTCGAGAACTTCGAGATCTACATGGTGGACGCGGCCGGCACGAAGGAGCCGGTGCGGATCAC
>CAZNOC010000445.1:0-3041 GCA_964574545.1 uncultured Bifidobacteriaceae bacterium
CGACAAGGACCACCAGATCGAGGGGCTGCACGGTGACACTATACCGGGCTCGTCCGACGTGCCGTCTACGGTCTACGGTGATGTCGGGATTGATTTCAGTTTCTGCCACCAAGTACCAGGTGCCGAGGCGAGTGGTCCGGCTGCCCGGCGTGCGTCGCCGATCTGATACGCTGGCGTCGATGAGAACGGTTCTCAAGATTGGGCTCGCGGGATGACCGCGCGGTCTGGCACGCTCGCATCGCTCGCCGTCGGCGAGACGGCCGTCGTGGCGCGTGTCCTGGGCGACCGGGCCGTGGCCCGGCGCCTGCTCGAGATGGGCCTGGTGCCTGGCACCGCCGTCACCGTCCGCAGGGTCGCGCCCCTCGGCGACCCCCTCGAACTCCGGGTGCGCGGCTACGCGCTGTCGATCCGCCGCGCCGAAGCCGCCGGAATCGAGATCGAACCGCGGTCCCGATGACCCCCACGACGGCACCCGTTGACGATCGCGAGGCGGGACGCCCGCCGTCACGGACCGCCCCCCTCGTGCTGCTGGCGGGCAATCCCAATTCGGGCAAGTCCACGCTCTTCAACGCGCTGACCGGCGCGCGCGTCAGGGTGGCCAACTACCCGGGCGTCACCATCGATCGACGCTCGGCGCGCCTGCCCGTCGGCGGCGGCCGCGCCGTCGAACTCGTAGACCTGCCGGGCACCTACAGCCTGAGCGCTCGGTCGCGCGAGGAGCAGATCGCGGTAGACGCCGTGATCGGCCGTGGCCTGCCGGCGCCTGACGCAGTGGTGGTCGTCGCGGACGCGACAGCGCTTGGCCGGGCCCTCTACCTGCTGCTCGAGATCCTGGACACCGGGGTGCCGGTCGTGCTTGCGCTCAACATGGCCGACGAGGCGCGCGGCGGAGGCGTCGAGATCGACGTGGACGCGCTGGCGCGCATGACGGGCGTGCGGATTGTGGAGACGGCGGCGAAGCATGGGGAGGGCATTCCCGCGCTCCTCGCCGCAATCGACGAGGCCGTGGCCCGGCCCGGTGCGACGCCGCCGGCGCTGGAGGTGCCCGCCGCGCTCGACGAGGATCTGTCGGCCCTCGAAGCCGTCATCCTGCGCGAGCATGCGCTCAGCGGTCACCGCCAGGCCCGCGCCTGGGCGGCCTGGCTGCTGCTGTCGCTTGACGACGAGGGCAAGGACGATCTGCAGGGCATCCCCGCCGCGGTCCGGGACGCCACCAGGCGCGTCCGCGAGAGGGCGGCGGCGGCCGGCCGCGATCTCGACGTCGAGGTCATCGCCGCGCGATACCGGCGCGTGGACGAGATGGTGGCAGCCTCGACGCGGCGAACCCGGGACGATGCCCACGTATGGACCAGCCGTCTCGACGAGGTGCTCACCCACCGCTTCGCTGGCGCCGCGGTGTTCGCCATCGTCATGATGGTGGTGTTCCAGGCGCTCTTCTCCTGGTCCGAGCCCGCCATCGCGCTCATCGAGGGTCAGGTGGCCGGCGTCCAGAGCCTCGTCCGGGGGCTGCTGCCTCCCGGACCCCTGACGAGCCTCCTCGTGGACGGCGTCATCGCCGGGGTCGGCAACGTCGTGGTCTTCGTCCCCCAGATTGCGCTGCTCTTCCTGTTCATCGGCCTGCTCGAGGATCTCGGCTACCTGGCCCGCGTCGCGTTCGTCATCGACCGGTTGATGAAGGGCGTCGGGCTGCACGGCCGGGCGTTCGTGCCGATGTTGTCGGGCTTCTCGTGCGCCGTGCCCGCCGTGATGGCGACACGCACGATCGAAAGCCGGACGGACCGGCTGCTGACGATGATGGTGCTGCCGCTCATGTCGTGCAGCGCGCGCCTGCCGGTGTACGTGCTGGTCACGGCGACGGTGTTCGGTCCCTCGTCCACGCTGGGGTTCCTGAGCACCGGGGCCGTCGTACTGTTCGCGATGTACCTGCTGTCGGTCGTCGCCACACTCGGTGCGGCGGCAGTGCTGCGGCGTACCGTGCTGAAGGGGCCCGGCGCCGCGCTCGTCATGGAGCTTCCGCCCTACAGGCTGCCCGCCGTGGGTGTGCTGCTTCAGGGTGTGTGGCAGCGCGTGCGCACGTTCCTTGTCGATGCCGGAACGATCATCCTTGCGATGACGATCGTGCTGTGGGCGTTGCTTTCGTACCCGACGAGTCCGGTGGTGGAGGCCAGGTACGAAGCGGGACAGGCCGCGGCCGCCGCACTTCCTGAGGAGCGCCGCGACGAGCGGCTCGCCGAGCTCGAGAGCGAGCGCGCCGGCGAGCAACTGCGTGCGAGCTTCGCGGGCCGCGCCGGCCGTCTGATCGAGCCCGTCATCGAGCCGCTCGGGTTCGACTGGCGCATCGGCATCGGCATCCTCGGCGCGTTCGCGGCGCGCGAGGTGTTCGTCTCGACGCTCGGCATCGTCTTCAACATCGCGGAGGCGGACGAGGCCAGCGAACCGCTGCGCGTCGCCCTGAACGGCGCCACGTGGCCGGATGGCCGGCCGCTGATGACGCCGCTCGCCGGGGTGTCGCTCATGGTCTTCTTCGTCCTGGCGTGCCAATGCATGAGCACCATTGCCGTCGTCCGGCGCGAATCGGGAACGTGGCGCTGGCCGATCTTCATGTTCGTGTACATGACGGCGCTGGCCTACACGGTGTCGCTCGTCGTCTATCAGGCCGGCCGTGCGCTCGGCTGGGGCCTGGGGTAGAGAGCCAGTGTTCAGTGGTCAGTTGTCAGTTCAAGGGGAGCGGGTCGCGGCTGACGCCCTTCGAGAACTTTGAACTGATAACTGATCACTGACAACTTCCGGGAGGGTGTGGGGATGTGGCAGGAGGCTGGCGTGGTCCTGGTCGTCGGCGCTGCTGTTGTCTACCTCATCCGGAAGATCTTCGGCCGCCCCAGGCGGGGGACCTCCACTTTCGTGCCCCTGGCGAAGATAAGACGCCCTGAAGACGACTGCCACTGAGTGTTTTTGAACTGTGAACTGTGAACTGTGAACTCCCGAGAGGGGGTGCGTCACTCTGTCGCTGGACCCGGGTCCCGACTGCGGCTATCGTGGGG
>CAZNOC010000446.1:0-3040 GCA_964574545.1 uncultured Bifidobacteriaceae bacterium
CGCTGACGGACACATGCGTGCCTGGCCGGCCGGGAACCTCGTCGTCCACGATCACGAGCACGGGCTGCCAGCCGCCGGCCACCCGGGCGACCGCCGTGACGGCTCTCCACCCGCCAGCCGACTGAATGACACCAAGGCCCTCGGCCTCCACACTCTGCGTCCCATCGCTGATGCGAAGGCGGCCGCGGCCTTCCCGGCCGCCGGCCGGCTGGCTGGCATCCACGTCGATCGACACGTCGCTGCCGTCCACTCGTCCGCTCGCCCGGATCGCACGCGCCTCGGACCCGTTCATCGGGCGGCTCGGCATGTGGATCGTGCGGCGCAGCGCGCGGCCGGACTGCAGGCCGGTCACGACCCCGTCGCGCAGGGCCAGCCGGCCGTTCACCATCACGTGGCGAATCCCGACGGACGGCTCGTTGGGGCGCTCGAACGTGGCGTGGTCCATCACGGTGGCGGGATCGAAGACCGTGATGTCCGCCGCATGCCCGACCGAAAGCAGACCGCGGTTCACCATCCCGATCGTGGCGGCCGGAAGGCCCGTCATCTTCCTGATGGCGTCCTCCCAGGTCAGGTGGCCCTCGTCGCGCACGTAGCGGCCGAGCACGCGCGGGAACGACCCCCAGTACCTCGGATGCGAGGCCGGCCGGTCGGTCGCCCCGCAGTCGCAGGCCACCGACGTCTCCGGCCCCTGCAGGATCGCCACGAGATCCTCCTCGCTCCCGAACCGCAGGATGGCGCCGCGGTTGGACTCCTCGAGCGCGCGCGCCACCGCCTCTCCCGGCGACACGCCGCCCATCTCCTTCATGAGCGCGGTCAGCTCCTTGTCGAGACCCGTGACGAACACCCCGGCCGGTCCGCCAAAGCGCAGGCGCATCGCCTCCTCGGACTCGGCGACGATCTTCTTGCGCAGCGCCGGATCCCTGAGGCGCTCGAGCAGGGCCTCGCGCCCGCCGTCCTGCGCCCAGCCCGGAATGATGAGCGCGCCAAGCCCGCTCTGCCCCGCCAGGTATGGGTACACGTCCGCGGCGGCCACGCTGCCCGGCGCCGCCGACGTCCGGATCAGCTCGATGAGCGCGCCGCCCGTCCCCTGCTCGTGCCCCTGCGCCTTCATGTGGGTGACGATGGGCACGAGGCCGGCGCGGCGGCCGATGGCCAGCGTCTCGGCGATGCCCGCGCGGGAGCTGTAGTTCGACTCGGGCGTCAGCCGGTCGTGGCTCGTGAAGTTGGTGCGCCAGGGCGCCGCGGCGCCGACGACGGCAATCGCCTCCTCGGTGGTGGCGAAGTAGGCCGGCTTGTAGTCGAGGCCGGCCGAGACGCCCCACGCGCCGGCCTCGAGGCCGGCCACGACGAGCGCGCGCATGCGGTCGATCTCGGCCTCGGTCGCACGCCGGTCCTCTTCGCCCACGACGGACGTCCAGATGCTGTTGAAGCCGACGTTCGCGCCCACGTTCACCGCGAGGCCGGACGCATCGAGCGCGGCAAGCTGTCCGGCGATGTCCACCGGGCCGCCGCCGTCCGGGTTGAGGATCTCGGTGGTGACGCCCTGCGTGAGCATGTTCTCCGCGCGCTGCAGCCCGACGGGTGTCGGATGGCTGTGGATGTTGATGAAGCCCGGCACGACGTAGAGGCCGCGCACGTCGAGATCCACACCGGCGACGGCGCCGGAGAGGTTGCCCACCCGCGCCACGACCCCGCCGGCGACCGCCACATCCGCGGCGAACCCCGGCGCGCCGGTGCCGTCGAGGACCGTGCCGCCGCGGAGGATCACGTCGTAGCGCGCCGGAGGCTGCTGGGCGTGCAGGAGGGACGCGGCAAGGACGACGACAACGGCGAACGAGAGCCTGCGGACCATGCGCGCGATCATAGCCGCGAGTGCCCGCCCTTTGAACTGACAACTGACAACTGACAACTGATCGCTGGCCGCCAAACACTCTGTTCTACAATCCCGGCATGTCGCTCGCCTCCTCCGTCGCCTCTCCACGCGTGGTCAACATCGCCGACCTCCGGCTCGCCGCGAAGCGTCGCCTGCCGCGCGCGGTGTTCGACTACATCGACGGCGGCGCCGACCGTGAGATCACGCTCGGCGAGAACTGCGCGGCGTTCGACGAGGTCGTCTTTCGTCCCCGGTGCGCCGTGCCCGTCGCGGGATGCGACGCGGGCACGACGGTGCTCGGCACGCCGATGGCGATGCCGCTGCTGCTGGCGCCCGTCGGCAGCTCGCGCCTGTTCTATCCGCGCGGCGAGGAGGAGGCCGCGCGCGCCGCGGGCGAGGCGGGGCTCGTCTACATCCTCTCCACGCTCTCGGGCTGCCGGCTCGAGGACGTGAAGCAGGCCACCAGCGGGACAGCCTGGTACCAGCTCTACCTGCTGGGCGGACGCGATGTCGCCCGCGCCGCCATCGCGCGCGCGAAGGCCGCCGGGTTCGCCGCGCTCGTCGTGACCATCGACACGGCCGTCTCGGGCTTCCGCGAGCGCGACGCGCGCAACGGCATCAAGGAACTGCTCACGCGCAGCCCGCTCGCCGCGTGGCCGTACGTGTGGCAGTTCGCTTCGAAGCCACGATGGCTGATGGGCTTTGCGGGCGACGGCGGCCTGATGAACTTCCCCAACGTGATGTTGCCGGGCGAAGGGCCGATGGCGTACGCGGACGTCGGGACGGCGCTGGAGCAGTCCACGGTGACATGGGACGACCTGCGCTGGATTCGCGACGCCTGGGACGGCCCCATCGTCGTCAAGGGCGTGCACACGGCGGAGGACGCTCGGATCGCCGTGGACCACGGCGCAGAGGCCATCGTCGTCTCGAATCACGGCGGCCGGCAGCTCGATGGGGTTCACGCCACGCTGCGAGCGTTGCCTGAGGTCGTCGCGGCCGTCGGCGATCGGACCGACGTGCTGCTCGACGGCGGCATCCGGCGTGGGAGTGATATCGCAAAGGCCCTGGCGCTCGGCGCCAAAGCAGTGCTGGCGGGCCGGGCGTACGCCTACGGGCTCGGCGCCGCCGGGGGTCCCGGCGTTGCGCGGGCGATCGAGATCCTGCAGA
>CAZNOC010000447.1:0-2989 GCA_964574545.1 uncultured Bifidobacteriaceae bacterium
GCCAGCGCGAGGAGCTGCCAACGCAGGGCCGGCAGCGGTCGCACCGGCTCGAGGGTGAACGGCCCCGGGATTGCCGGAGACTTTGCCCTGTCCTGACTTCTTCGGAGGGAATGCCGTGTCCTGACTTCTTCGGAGGGAAAATACTGGATTCCGCTGCCATGATCGCAACAGGAGGGCGATATGGCGCGGAGAGGCTACCCGCCGGAGTTCGCCCTCGGCAACGAGGGTGGCGCGGTCGCCACCGGCGAGAGCGATGCCCTTCGGCTCAAGCGAGGTGAACGTGTGCCTCGCGGCGTGCAGCCGGAGCGGCCGCACGCACTGCCGCGATCAGAGGACCCCTGGCGGCGTCTCCGGCCAGCCGAGCGCGAGGCACTCGGTTCGCCGGCGTGCCAGCCGATCGAAGAGATCCGAGGCAGGGCGCGGGGAGACGGCGACGAAGCGACCGCGCCCGCTCTTCGGCGGGACCAGGTGACGCTTCGGGAGGCCACCGCCGACCAGATCCTCGAGTCCGTAGCTCTCTCTTGCAAAGCGATCTCGGGATCAGAGGCTATCGGCCGATGTCCTCTGGCGGAGTACGAAGCGGAGAGAGACCCCTGGACTCCAGAGCGTCGAGTGCCCGGGAGGCCCGGTAGCGGACGTTATAGGGTTCCGACCCGGCCCGCTCGAGGACCTGGAGCTTGTGATTCAGCCGATCGTCGGAACGACCGAGCAGCTCTGCATTCTTTTGTGCAGCCGTGATCGCGGCCTCGCGTTCGCGGGGATCGGCTTGCGGCGCGTCGATCCACGGCAGTGCCTCGTCGATCGCGCGGGCATCCTCGACGTACACGAGAGCGTGCAACGCGTAGCGTCTCATCCGCGGGTCACGGGGCTCGGTGAGTTCGCTTCGCAGGTACTCGACCGCGCGATTGGTCCGCGTTTTGCCGATCATGACCAGATAGTGCGGGGCGCCGAGAAAGCCCTCGTCCACCGAAGCTTCGTATTGGCGGATCAGGTAGTCGGTGAGCCGCGATCCCGCCGCCGCGTAGAGGGTCCGCGCCTCGTCGCACTGCTCGGCGGGACCCTTCGCGCATGGACCCAGCCGCTCGAGCATGAGCGTGTAGTCCCGCATCTCCGGGTCGCTGTCATCTGCGGGGCGCACGCCGACCTGGGTGGCCCCGGTTCCGAAGGGATTGGGGGTCTCGATGGGCTGGCCGAGCACCAGGGAGGGCGTGGCCAGGAGCGCGAGCGCGACGACGACGGTCCTGTGCATCCTGTCCTTCCTAGCGTGTGAAATCCCGACCGCCGAAGCCATCGAGAAGCGTGCCGCAGTTCTGCGCATGAGTGGCTGGAGGATTCGGGGGTTGGCTATCGAGGCCGTAGCTGCGAACGTGCTGAGCAGGGTCACTCACCTGAACGACCAGATCGCGTGGCTCGTCCACCAAGAAGGCGGCTGCATGCACGAGTTCGTGTCCGAAGAGGTTGGGGGTGGGAGGGCGAGCCGGATCGTCCGACCATGTTCCAGCGCCTTGGTCGGGTGGCCACACGACCTCGGGCTGGCCGATCGGCGGATCGGGCCGGCAGCCGAGGCAGGGGTTGTTCGAGGCGATGATCATGCCCGGAAACTCGGGCGGAACGAGGGCACGAAAGTCCGTCGCAGGGTTCACCTCGAGACCATCCTGGAACATCTTGGTCACGTGATGGATCACCACTGTATTGGGCCGCTCACCCACGAACTTTGCGCAGGCCACGGGGTCGGTTTCGGTCGCACAGGGACCGAACGTCCGACCGGCCAGATGGCCGGTCAGCGAGCTGCGGTCGGCCGGGTCCCAGAGCATCTGCCCGGCAGCCAGCGCCTGGAGGAAGGGGTTCCCGACGGTGACGTCCATCCGGGTGTAGAAGTTCCAGGTGAGGCTTTCGCGGGGTACGTCCTCGGCGATCCCTCGCACGATGCGAGTGGCGCCGAGGTTCCACGCAGCGCCACAGATCGTGGCCCAGTCGCGACTGGCCTGGTCGTGCAAGGGCTTCAGTACGATCCAGTCGCCTGTCCACTCGTCGTTGCCACTGTTCGTGTACGGCGGAGGGAAGTGAAACCACGCGTTCTCGGCAAACAGGAAGATCTGCAGCTCGCCCCAGGCGATGTGTTGAATGCGGATGTCTTGCGCCGGCGGCGTGGAGCCGAAGCTTCTCAAGTAGATCTGGCTGCTGGCGGTTGTCTGGGAAGGCGCGAGTTGGCCGTTCTTTCGGATTCGGAGCGTGTAGGGCCTGCGGGCGGTGGAGAAAGAGGGGATGGAGACGCGCAGGCTGTTCGGCTGCACGTCGATGACGACGGGTGTCGGGAGGACCGCCACGGGGTCTGCGGGGTCGAGGAGCTCCGCAGTCATCGTGCCGCCGAAGTTACGGCCCTGAACGAATACGAAGTCGGCCGGCAGCAGGTGGTCGGTTGGCGTGACTGCGAAGACCCGTGCGTCCGTGCCCTGGCAATTCATGCCGAAGCCGGCCATCGCGCTCGCCGTCACCAAGGCAGCTATCGAGGCTCGGAGCCGCTGCATGGAACATCCTCCCAGATCTTCGACGGCTCCGGATCGCGAATGGTTCCAGCGCGGGCGAAGAACTGCAGACCCGGAGGGCGTTTCCCCCCGGCGGGCGCTGTCATGGGAAGACGTACCGATCCACGTCCTGCGAGGATCCGAAGCGCGGTTGACGAGGTTGGCTGCCGTTGGCTGGCAGAGGCATCACGGTCATGGAAACCGGAGGGTGTAGAGCCCTGAGGCGCGGCGACGCTCGAGGGTCCGTCAGGGTTGGAGACGGATAGAGACGTCGACCCGTGGATCCGGGCTTCCACTGCCGCGGCGTCTTCCAGGCCCTGCTCGGCGAACTCGAGAGCGAGGAGGCGCGCAGCGCGATCGAGGAGGCGCTGCGCCGGGTCAGTCCGGCGCGCCGCCGCTCGCGTTGCGTCGGCGCTGTCGCTCGAGCAGCCAGCAGAGGCCGGCGCCAGCGGTCACGCCGACCA
>CAZNOC010000448.1:0-2987 GCA_964574545.1 uncultured Bifidobacteriaceae bacterium
GCGGCGACGGATAGCGAACGGGAGAACGACTTCCCGCCGGGGCGGCCACGTCTCTGTCGACGAGATGCGGCGCATCAAGGACCACTTCGATCGAATTTGCACATGTGATCGGCGCGTGGCGTGGCTGACGCTGCGTCGTTACCGCCGCCGCAGCGTGCGTTAGCGCCAGCGACAACCGGGCGCCATTCTGAGGAGTGAACTATGTCTCTCTCTCCCTCCTGCTCCGTGACCCTTCGAGGACTACCACTGTCAGCAGCATTGGTGGTCCTGGCCATCGCCACTGGATGCGGACGCTCGACGCCCTCCTCGCCTACATCGATACCGACGCCCGCTGTCTCGGTTGCGTCGATCTCTGTGAGCGGCACGGCGCCACCTCTCGGAGCCGCCGCTCAGTTTGCGGCGATCGCTCACATGTCCGACGGTGCCACGCTGGACGTGACGGCACAGGCAGCCTGGGAATCGTCGAATCAGAGCGTGGTGAAAGTATCGACGGCGGGAGTCGTCAATAGCGTCGGCGCTGGCGAGGCAGTCGTCAGCGCCAGCTACCGGGGGTCGCAGGGAACGCAGAACGTCGCCTTGGTTGAGACCTTGAATGTGCCCTCAGACTTCTTGGCCGCCCTCGCGCTCATAGATGGAGATCCTCGTCCGCTCCCGATCCTTGGCGAGCCGGCGGGAGTATGGCTTCGACGCCACGTCCGTGGCATCCAGTACTCGCCCTGGGTCACGCAAGCCAATAACAGCGATGCGTGGTGCTGCTTCGCCGATGGGATGATCCTGTGGCACGAGAACCCGTTCCCGAACCACCGGGAGGTCACCTTCGTTGCCTCGTTGATCCTGCACGAGGCCCGACATGCGGACCTCGATCCTCCTGGCGCACCGACTCACTCCTGCCCAGACGGTCGGAAGGACGCATCGAATGACACCACTGGCCCGTTCGCGGTGCAGCTGGCCTGGTTGTATCAGCAGGGGACGGCCGCAGCGATCTCGTGGGCCAAGTGGATCGAGGCGTTCTGGATCGGATGCTGAAGAAGGTTTGCGATCAGCGTTACACCACCTCACCGTCTTGGGCTAACCACTCGGAGGGATCTGATGACTTCGCGCCCGCTGCCGTCCGTCGCCCCCGTGCTGTCGGCCTCGATCCTCGTGGCCGTCCTCTTTGTGACACCGGTTCTTGCGCAAACCGCAACGGTTCTGACGACCCGTACCAGCGCGGGAGGCCAGGCCACGATCGGCGGCCCGGTCCTGCGCCAGCAGTCGCTATCTCTGGCCGCACCGCTCGACACGCTGGCAGCGCCAGCTCACGAGACGTTGATCCTGGATCTCTTCGCTGACGTCCGCCTGGTGGCTCACCGCGACGCCTTCGAGTTGCTCGATCGCGGAGTCACCTGGATCGGCGCTGTTGAAGGGTACCCCGGGAGCAGCGTCGTCCTCGTGTCGCACGGCGAAGCATTCGTCGGCCACGTGACCGTGCCGTTCGGCTTCTTCAGAATCCAGCAGCCGGCACCCGGGGGGCTGGTCGTCCAGCAGATTGACCAGAGCCGGTTCGCCCCCGGGCCGGACGATGTCGTCGTCCCCGACGAGTCGTTGCTCCAGGGCGCGACGGCACATCCGGAGGCGCTCGTCGGAGACGACCGCGTGATAGACGTGCTTGTGGCCATGACGCACGAGGCGCGGGACGCATACGCCAATGAGGATGCGGCGCTGGCGTCCGTCTTCCTGGTGATGGCGGAAACCAATCTGGCCTTCTCCCGGAGTCGCATCGACGCCCGCGCGCGCCTCGCCCACGTGGCCACGATTCCCTATGCAGAGTCAGGCGACATGGCCATCGATCTGGCGCGCTTGCAGCGGCGGAATGACGGATTGATGGACGAGGTACACACGCTCCGTGACGAGCATGCGGCGGACATCGTGATGCTGGTGACACGGCGCGACAACAGCGAGTTTTGCGGCCGGGCGTTTCTCGGCACGCGGAGCCTCCCCGATCTCGCGTTCGGAATCGTGCAGCAGCACTGCATGAACTCCGGACTGACCTTCGTGCACGAGCTCGGCCACCTGCTCGGCGCGCATCACGACTGGTATGTGAACGAGCACCCTGGCCTTTCGGTGTCCTCCAAGGGATACGTCAGCGTCGAAGGCCGTTTCCTCACGGTGATGGCCTACTACGACCGGTGCAGGGACTTGAACCTCCAGTGCACCTGGCTGGTGCAGTTCTCCAATCCTCACGTCGAACGCCAATCCCGACCGATGGGCGTTCCCGCGGGCTCTGACGCGAGTTGCCGCAAGGGCGACCTGCACCACCCAGAGTGCGACGCGGACAACGCGCACACCGTGCGCACGATGGCGCCGGTTGTCGCGCGGTACCGGGACAGCCGCAGCAGCGTCGTCGTCCGGCAGATCCTGCCAGGCCATGCCCGCGTGTCCGACAGCGGACGGTACCATCTCACCTACCAAGTGGACGGCAACCTTGTGCTGTACGACGATCAGACACGAACGGCATTGTGGTCGTCCGGCACATCGGGCACGAGTTCGGGCGAGACTCTGATGCAGCTGGACGGTAACCTGGTGATCTACGACGCTTCGGGCACACCAGTGTGGTCTTCGGGTACACCCGGACACCCCGGGGCCTACCTGGAGGTGGGCGACGATGGGGTCGTCGTGATCTACGACAGCGACGGCAAGTCCATCTGGCGAACACGGCCATAACGCTGGCGCGCAGCGGGGAGCGCCTCAATTTACTCGTTGACGCTGCCGGTCGACGGTGCGTCCGCGCCGGACGCGCCTTGACCCCTCCGCACCTCCGAAGTACCCTGTGAAGCGGTGTTGATCCCCAGAAACCCGACAGGCTGGCAGGCCGCCGTGGCGCGACTTCTCGTCGCCGTGCTGCTCGTCGTGTCGGCGGGCCCTCTCCTGCACGCCGCGGACGACCATAGCGGCGATTTCGCGCCCGGCCTCCAGTTGCACGACTGCGCGCAGCACGATCACGAGGT
>CAZNOC010000449.1:0-2986 GCA_964574545.1 uncultured Bifidobacteriaceae bacterium
GCACCTGCGGCGCCTGCTCGAGCGCGATGCGCTGCCCGCGTTCCTGGCCCGCCAGCGCTGGTTTGGCGCGAAGGGCCGCCGGATCGTCTCGACCCACATCGCGGACTGGACGACGCTGGTGCCGGGGGCGCTGCCGGTGTTTCTCGCTCTTGTCGACGTGGCGCTGGATGATGGCAGCACGAGCCAATACGTGGTGCCGCTCGCGACCGCCACCGGCGACGAGGCGACGCGCGTCGTGGAGACACGCGGACTCGCCGTGCTGGCGCGCATCTCGGGGGCCAGAAGCGGCGTGCTCTATGACGGCATGACCGAACCGGCCGTCTGCCAGATCCTTCAGGACGCGCTCTGGCGCGGGGCCGACGTGCCCATGCGCCGCGGCCGGCTCCAGTTCCATCACACGGCGGAAGGATCGGTGCGCATTGCGGAGGCGGGCGACCAGGTGAAGGCCCTGGTTCCCGCTGTCGAGCAGACCAACTCGAACGTCATGCTTGGCGACCGCTTCCTGCTGAAGCTGTTCCGCCGGCTCGAGCCCGGAGAGAACCCCGACATCGAGGTGGGACGCGCGCTCGGCGCGGCAGCCGCGGCCGCGAGAGTCCCGGAGCTCTGCGGCTGGGTGGACTACTACCCGGCGGATGGCGCGCCGCGCTCGGTGGCGATGCTCCAGCAGCAGGTACAGAGCCGCGGCGCGGTCTGGGAGCGCGCCCTCGACGAACTGCAGCTCTTCTACGAGCGCGCGCTGGTCGGCTCGCGCGCCCTCGGTCACGAGCGCGCTCCCGACCCCGCGGACGACACGCTGATGGCCGACGCCGTCGGCGCCTACTGGACGTCGATTGACCTGCTGGGCCGTCGCACGGCGGAGCTCCATCGCGCGCTCGCGGGTGTGAGCCACGATCGGTTCCGGCCGGTGCCCTTCGACGCGGCGAGCGTCGCCGCGCTCGTGGACGGCATGCGCGCGCAGGCCGGTCGGATCCTGGAGCGGCTGTCCTACGAAATCGGTCCGCTCGTCGGTCCACTCGAAGCCAGGGCCGTACGCCTGCTCAGCGTTCGCGAGCGGCTCACGGAGCGCCTCGCCGCCCCGGCTGCCCCGGAGGCCCTCGGCCGGCGGATGCGTACGCACGGCGACTTCCACCTCGGGCAGGTGCTGGATGTCGACGGCGACTACTACTTCATCGACTTCGAGGGCGAGCCGTCGAGGTCCATCGCGGAACGCCGCACACTCCAATCCCCCCTGCGGGATGTCGGCGGCATGCTGCGCTCGTTTTCCTACGCCGCGCACGCCGGCCTGCGCCAGTTCCTCCACACGCACCCCGCGAACGGGGAGGTGCTGGGTCCGTGGGCGAACGCCTGGGAGCGGTGGATCGGGGAGGTCTACCTTCGCGCGTACCTGGAGGGCATGCGCGGGTCGGAGCTGGTGCCCGGGGACGAAGAGGTGTGCCGGCAGCTGGTGCAGGCGTTCGTACTCGACAAGGCCGTCTACGAGCTGGGGTACGAGCTGGATCACCGCCCGGACTGGATGGAGATCCCGCTGGGGACGCTCCTGCGGGCGGTCGATCCGGCGTGGACACCGCCACCCCTGCCGGAAGGGGACACGGTTGATGACTGACCCCACCGGCTGGCGCCCGTCGATCGGCGCGTGGATCGACGGACGTGGAGCGCGGTTTCGCGTGTGGGCGCCCGCGGCGCGAGAGGTGTCCGTGCGCATCGAGGCGCCGCGTGCGCGTGCGGTCGCACTGTCTCCTGAGGCCGGCGGATGGTTCGCGGGGGTCGTGGACGACGTGAGCGCGGGCGCGCGTTACAGGTTCGAGCTGGACGGCGCGCACGTCTGGCCCGATCCAGCCTCGCGCTGGCAGCCCGACGGCGTGCACGGCCCGTCCGCGGTGGTCGATCCGGGCGAGTATCGCTGGCACACCGGGGCGTGGACGGCACCGCCCCTGGAAGCGCTTGTCATCTACGAACTGCACGTCGGCGCCTTCACGCCGCAAGGGACGTTCGCCTCCGCGGCCGCGCGCCTCGAACAACTCGCCGAGCTCGGCGTCACCGCGGTCGAGCTGATGCCGGTCTCGGCGTTTCCGGGCACACGCAACTGGGGCTATGACGGCGCCGCGCTCTTTGCGCCTGCTGCCACGTACGGCACGCCGGACGAACTGCGGCATTTCGTGGATGAGGCACACCGGCTGGGCCTCGCCGTCATCGCCGACGTGGTCTACAACCACTTCGGCCCGGACGGTGCCTACGCCGCCGCGTGCAGCCCCCGGTTCTTCAGCGAGACGCACACCAGTCCGTGGGGCGCCGGCATCAATCTGGACGGCCCCGACAGCGACAGCGTGCGCCGCTTCTTCACCGAACACGCCCTCGCCTGGATTCACGAGTTCCGGTTCGACGGCCTCCGGCTCGATGCGACACATGCGCTCATCGACGGGAGCACCGTGCACTTCGTCTCCGAACTGCGCGCGGCCGTTCGATCGGCCGTGCGGGACCGCGACGTGCTGCTCGTCGCGGAGGATCACCGGAACCTCCGCGTGATGATGGATCCGCCGGAGCGTGGAGGCTGGGGGCTCGACGGGGTGTGGGCCGACGACTTCCATCACGTGGCGAGGCGGCTCACCGCGGGGGATGAGGAGGGGTACTACCGGGACTACGCGGGCACGACGCGCGAGATGGCACGGACCCTGCGGGACGGCTGGCTCTATCAGGGCGAACCGTCCGTGCACGAGGGAGGGCCCCGCGGCACGAGCCCCGCCGGTCTGTCGCTCTCACGGTTCGTGATCTGCCTGCAGAACCACGATCAGATCGGCAACCGCGCATTCGGCGAGCGGCTGCACCATCAGGTGTCGCCGGACGTGTTCCGCGCGCTGACGGCGGTGCTGCTTCTGGCGCCGGAGACCCCCCTGCTCTTCATGGGGCAGGAGTGGGCGGCCACGTCGCCGTTCTTGTATTTCACCGACCACGAGGACGCCCTCGGCCGGCTCGTCAGCGCAGGCCGGCG
>CAZNOC010000450.1:0-2986 GCA_964574545.1 uncultured Bifidobacteriaceae bacterium
ACCGGCCCCAGCAGCACACACGTCGTCTCGTGGCCGCTGATGATGCGTTGCAGGCGCAGCCAGGTCGTGGCGGGAATCCGGCGCAGGGCGGCCAGCGGCACGTCCGCCAGATCGAGCACTGCCGCCGTGCAGACGCCCGACTGCAGGACGAGGCTCAATGCCTTCAACGCCCGATCGATTGTGCGTTCGACGAGCGTGCCCGGCCCCTCGATCGCACGAATGCCTGGTAGCCATGCCGGATCCAGCGCCCCGGAGGTTTTCGTGACGGCCTGTCCACGCACCCAAAGCAGACGTGACAGGTCGATCCCGCACGCCGCACCCGATGCGGGATCGAACCGATCGAAGGTATCGACGAGCGCCACGGTTTCGCCGCGGCGGGACGCCGCTCCCAGCCACGCCCACGCCAGGCTCGTGCGGCCGGAGGAGGCAGTGCCGATAATCTCGGACATCTGTCCACGTGGCAGCCCGCCGCCAAGCACCCGATCGAGCGCCAGGACCTCGAACGCCGCGCCAGCGTCGCAGCCAGACTGATCAGGAAAGGTTGACGTGAGCGTCCGATCGAGCTTGCGCTCGCGCAGCAACTGCTCGAGAGGCGCCAGACGGTGCGGATGATCGGCCAGAGCGGGCATGGGGTCTCCGATTCGCTTTGTATTCGCCATCATAGTGAATAAAAAGCGAAAGTCAAGAGCGAGTAATGCACGCTGATTCCCGTTAGGGTTAAGCTGAACGCTACCCGTGAGTTCCCCGGATCATCCCTCGTCGCCTGTGACGGCGCCGGAGCCGGCCCAGGCGCCTTTGCCCCAGGCCGGGCCCGCCTCCGATCTCCCCTGCTCCAGCACCCCGACGACGCTTGGGGGACAGATCGTGTTTCGCCTGGCGGCGGCGCTCACCTACCGCGACTTCCGCCTGCTCTGGTTCGGCGCGCTTGGCTCGAGCATCGGGACCTGGATGCAGAAGGTCGCTCAGGCCTGGCTCATCGTCACGCTCACCGGGACGGCCTCGGCCTTCTTCCTCGGCCTCGACTCGTTCCTCGGCGAACTGCCCATCCTGCTCTTCACGCTGATCGGCGGCGTGGTGGCCGATCGCCAGGATCGGCGGCAGCTGCTGCTCATGTCGCAGTGCGTCCAGATGGCGGCCGCGTTCATCCTGGCGGGGCTCGTCTATGCCGGCGCGGCGCACATTGCGCTCATCCTGCTGCTGTCGTTCGTCACGGGGCTGGCGCAGGCGTTTGGCGGACCGGCGTACCAGTCGCTCATCCCGTCGCTCATCCACAAGGAGCACCTGCCGAACGCCGTCGCGCTCAACTCGATCCAGTTCAACCTGGCGCGCGTCATCGGCCCGCTCGCCGCGGGCGCAGCGCTGGCCGCCTTCGGGATGGTGGCGTGCTTCGGCCTCAACGGCTTGTCGTTTCTGCTCGTGATGGGCGCGATCATGGCGCTGCGCGTCAAGCACGTGCCGCCGGCCACCCGCCACCGCATGCTCGACGAGATGAAGGGCGGGCTGCGCTACGTGCGCGACGAGCCGATGCTCGTCTCGCTCACCGTGCTCGGCTTCATCGCCGCCTTTCTCGGCATCCCCCTCCTCACCTTCCTCCCCATCGTCGTCAAGGACGTCTTCCAGCAGGACGTCGGGCTCTACACGGTGATGATGACGTATTCGGGCGCGGGCGCCGTGGCGGGCGCCGTGGCCGTGGCCTGGCTCGGCAGGTCGCGCCACATGGGCCGCATCCTGCTGGGTGTGCTGCTCGCCTTCGGCGTCACGCTCGTGGCCTTCTCGCTCACCCGCACGCTCTGGCTGAGCGAGGTGCTGCTCTTCCTGGCCGGCGCGCTGCTCGTGACGTCGTTCTCGCTGACGACATCGCTCGTGCAGCTGATTGCGCCGAACGAGATGCGCGGGCGCGTGATGAGCATCTACATGGTGGCGTTCCGCGGCGCGGCCCCGCTCGGCAACTTCATGAGCGGCAATCTCATCACCATCGCTTCCGCGCCGCTCGTCATCGGCATGAACGGCGTGCTGCTGGTCGCGGCGACGATCTACTTCCTGGTGCGAGGACACGGAATCAAAGAGATATAGATCGCGTACAAACGGGGGATCGGTTTTCAGTGGCCAGTTGTCAGTTCAAAGTCCGGGCGGCCCTTTGAACTGGCAACTGTGAACTGACAACTCACTCGATGAACCGCCGCGCGCCTGTTCCCGTAGTACCAGCCGTGTTCCTCCGTTCCCTGCGACGCGGCCTCATCGCGCTCGCCGTACTGATCGCAGGCGGCGCGGTTCTCTTCACGGCCGCGGTGTGGTGGCCGGAACCCACGCTCACGCCTGTGCGTACGACGACGCCGATGGCGTTCGTCGACGTTGCCATCGTCGATGTCGAGGCCGGCCGCCTGGTACCGGCGCAGACCGTGGTCGTCGATGCCGGACGCATCACGGCCGTGGGTTCGGCGTCCTCCGTGCCAGTGCCCGCCTCCGCAATGGTCATCGATGGGCGTGGCCGCTATCTCCTGCCCGCACTGTGGGACATGCACACCCACGTCTACGCGTTTGCGCCGCTCCTCGATCTGCCGCTCTCGATCGCGTACGGCGTGACGAACATCCGCGACATGCAGGGTTGCCCGAGGAGTTGACGGGCGCTGCGCACCGTGCGGGAGTCCGCGTCCTCGCGGGCACCGACTACATCGTGGCGGGTCCGGACCTGCACCGTGAGCTGGAGCAGCTCGTGCTGGCGGGCCTCACGCCCGCCGACGCGCTGCGGGCGGCGACGCTGTCGCCTGCCGAGTACTTCGGACTCGACACACGGTTCGGCCGTGTCGCCGAGGGCTACGCGGCAGACCTCCTGCTGCTCGACGCGAACCCGCTCGACGACATCCGGCATGCGGCACGCATTCAGTCCGTGGTCTTCGATGGCCACCTCTTCGACCGCACTGCGCTCGACGCCATCGACGCGCACGTGCGCGGGCAGGCGCGGAGTTGGACGGCAGGAGCGAAGATC
>CAZNOC010000451.1:0-2979 GCA_964574545.1 uncultured Bifidobacteriaceae bacterium
GTCGGTTGACACGTGTCTCGAGCCACGAGTACCGTGACCGGGCCGCCTGCGATCCGGATCCTCCATGCCTTCCTCGAAGTGGCAGTCGCTGCCGACCGAAGCTCCCAACCCCCGCAGCCGCGAGCTCGACAGGCTGTCCACGCCGGGTATCGTGTCGCTGATGATCGCCGAGGACCGGCGTATGGTCTCGGCGGTGAAGCGCGAGCGGGCCCGGATCGCGGAGGGTGCCGAGCTTGTCGCCGATGCCGTCCGGGGCGGAGGTCGCGTGCTCATGGCGGGCGCCGGGACCAGTGGGCGTCTGGGTGTGCTTGAAGCCGCGGAGATCCCGCCGACGTTCGGTACGCCGCCGCGTCTGGTGCAGGCCGTCATGGCCGGGGGGCGCCCCGCGGTGTTTCGCGCGCGCGAGGGGATGGAAGACGACGAAGCTCAGGGCCGTCGCGCGTTCGCGCGGTTGCGTCCGACGCCGCGTGATGTCGTGATCGGCATCACGGCGAGCGGCGTCACCCCGTTCGTCCGCGGGGCGCTCGCCAGGGCGAGGGAGGGCGGCGCGCGGGTGATCCTCGTCACGTGTGGCCCGGCGGATGCGATGGGCGCCCTGGCCGATGTCGTCATCGCACCGCGCGTTGGACCAGAGGTCGTCACCGGATCCACGCGGCTCAAGGCGGGGACGGCCACGAAGCTCGTGCTGAACATGCTGACGACTGTGGCGATGATCCGGGTCGGCAAGACCTACGGTCACCTCATGGTGGATGTGCAGGCGGGCAACGCGAAGTTGAAGGATCGCGCCCGTCGCATCGTGGCCTCGGTCGTGGGAGTGGACGTCGCGGCCGCGGACACGCTGCTCCGGGGGTCGCGGTGGAACGTGAAGGCGGCCATCGTGATGGGCCGTACCGGCGTGACGGCCCCCAGAGCCGTCACGCGGCTGAGGCAAACGGGCGGCTCGCTCCGGGCTGCCTTGGGCGAGTGACGTAGGGGTCTGTCCCCCTGTTCGGATTCGGACAAGGGGACAGACCCCGTGCGTTATGCCCCGTCAACGCACGGGGTCTGTCCCCTCCCCCTGCCCCTGCGGTCCCTCGTCCAGGTACGCCGGAAGCCGCAGGGTGCCCGACACCAGCGCACGTGCGAGGCGGGTGGCACCCAGGGCGGGTTCCGCCGTCAGGCGGAGCACGCCGGAATGCACGGCCAGCATCGGCAGCCGCTCCTCGAGTTGCGCCGCCAGCCACGGCAGGGCGCGAAACATGCCGCCCGACAGCACGAATCGGAATGCCTCTCCCTCGAGACCCAGCCGCGTGACCACCGACCGGGCGGAGAGAACCAGCTCCCGCGCAGCGGCCTCGAGAATGGCCATGGCCGCCGCGTCGCCGGCATCGAAGGCCGTCTGCGCCTCGGACGCAAACGACGCCACCGCGGCGGGCCGCACCCCCCCCGCGTAAATCTCGCGGATGAGCTCCTGCGGACGGGCCACGCCGAAGTGAGCCAGGGCGCGGGGCGTGAGCAACGTGGAGGATCCCCGCCGGTCCGTTTCGCGCACGACCGCGCGCAGCGCCTGACGCCCGATCCAGTACCCGCTCCCCTCGTCACCGAGCACGTAGCCCCACCCGCCGGCGCGAGCTGCCCGGCCACCCGCGTCCCTGCCGTACGCGATCGACCCGGTCCCGGCGATCACGGCCACACCCGGCGCATCTGGCGCGCCGGCCTCGAGCGCGATGAGTGCGTCGTTGACGATCAGAATCCTGGCGCCGCCGCCGATGCGCTCGAGGATGCCTTCGACGATCGCGGTGTCCCCGGGGCGGTCCACGCCGGCCATCCCCACGCAGATCGCCGCCGGCGCCCCCCCACCCGCCAGCACCTCGGTCATCAGCGAGTGGAGCGTCTTCTCCACGGCCAGTTCGCCCACGGCCTGGAGGTTGGCACCGGGGCCGCGTGCTTCGCCCAGAATCACTCCCGCCTCATCCACCATCTGGCAGACGGTCTTCGTTCCCCCAACGTCAAAGCCAATCAGGACCATGGATGAGACGACTATACGACGGACGCGCGCGGCGAACGCGCGCCCTTACAATGGCCTCATGCGCGTCTCCCTTCCCCTGCTCCTGATGGCGCTCGCGATCGCGTCCGCCTGCACCCAGGTGTCGGCACCCGCGCCGGTGGCCGACACCCTGCGCGACCAGTACGCCCAGGACTGGGCGTTCTGGATGCGCGAGTACCCGGAGGTCGCCACCGCCCTGGGCTACCCCGGGCACGACGCACGATGGACGGACTACTCGCCGGGCGCCATCGAGGCCCGCGCAGCCTACCTGCGGAGGAGCCTCGATCGGCTCGACACGGTGAACCCCGGCCCGCTCGACGCCAGTTCTCGGCTCGACTACGACCTGTACCGTCAGATGCTGGAGGCCGCCGTCCGTGGCCTCGATTTCCACAACGATGCCCTGCCCGTGCGCGGGGTGATTCCTCACAACCTGCGAATGCCCATCAACCAGCTCGAGGGGATCCAGCAGGACATCCCCCGTACGCTGTCGTTGATGCCGGCCGCGTCGGTGCAGGACTACGAGAACATCGCGGCGCGGCTCGAAGCCGTGCCGGACCTCGTCGATCAGTCGATCGTGCTCCTGCGTGCCGGCCTCGATGCCGGCATGACTCCGCCGCGTGTGGCCATCCGCGACGTTCCCGCGCAAGTCGCCGGCCTCATCGTGAACGACCCGATGACGAGCCGCATGCTCGCCGCGTTCACCCGCTGGCCCTCAGGCATCGCCCAGGCGGACCGCGACCGCCTCACCGCCCGCGCCGTGGCCGCGTACACCGATCGCGCGGTGCCGGCCTTCCGCACGCTCCACGAGTTCCTGCGGGACACCTACCTCCCGGCAACCCGGGAGGACATCGCCGCCAGCGCGCTGCCGGACGGCGCCGCACTCTATACCTACAACGCCCAGTGGCACACGACCACGAACCTGACCCCGCAGGAGATCCACGACATCGGCCTCG
>CAZNOC010000452.1:0-1296 GCA_964574545.1 uncultured Bifidobacteriaceae bacterium
CTGCCCAACTACCATCAGGGCTTCGGCGCCGTCTTCATGCCGTACGCCGTGCCCAATGCCACTGAACCGTGGATGCAGCTCGAGTTCGTCGACACCTGGAAGGACCAGGCTCACCGGCTGGCTGGCACGGGCGACCGACGACGCTTCGCGTTCCAGGTGACCGGTGGCACCTTCCTGCGCGTGTGTCTGGCCTGGACCGACCCACCCCCAGGACCCGGGCTGCAGAACGCATTGGCGGTGATTCTCGAGGGGCCGTTGAATCCGCAGAAGCTTCCCGGCAATCACGAGCGGCCGCATCGCATCGATCAGGTGGACCGCAACAACAACGTCCAGGTGGCTCGCGTCGACAACCCGCCGCCCGGCAACTACCTCGCGATTGTCTTCGCGCGCAACATGCTGCGTCCACCCCAGGACTACGCGCTGGTGGTGACCGGTGCCCTCAGCGGAGGACTCGTGGAAGTCTGACGCGCGTTCGCCACGGCGTGACAGGGAAGCGGTGAACGCCGATGGGGTCACGCGAGGGGGTGGGTCATGACTGCTTCTCCGCATCTCGTGCTCGGCACGCTCGCTGCAACCATCGCGCTCCACCTCGTCGGTCGCTCACAGTCACTGCCGCTTTCCGGCTGCGCTCGACGTGGCGACACGCACCGCTCACGGCGTGGGGCGCCTGGCTCCTTTCGCGATGTTCGATGTATCGCCGGCGCCGACTGCTGGCGACGGACGGGCGCAGGCATCGACGGGTCCCCAGGAGGGCGACTCGTCCACGTGGTTCCTTGCCGAGGGCGCCAACAACGCCTATTTCGTCCAGCACTCGCCAGGAACTCGCGGCCGACGCTCTCACGGACCCTTCCGCTCGCCAGCGCCGCGGACCAGCGCCAGCGCCGCCCCGCCGCGCCGCCGTGAGGCTGACCGGACCGGCCGGGCCGCCTCGCGGAGGCGATCGCCACGTCGAGCGCCGTTCGGCGGTTTCGTGCGATGCTCGGGACGGCACGGCGTTGTACTGCGGCCCTCGCACCGATGGTCGGGCCAGCGTCGCCTCCGCGCTCCTGTGAGGACACGTCCGACACCGACCCCGCCGCTGACCGGAACTCACGGCCGGCACCTCTTCCTGAGCTACCGCAGCTCAGAGCGCGAGTTCGCCGTGCGCCTGGCCTCGACGCTCAGGAACGCCGGCGTGCCGCTGTGGATGGATGCGCTGGACGTCGGCATCAAGGGCGGCGACGGCTGGGTCCGTGCGTTGGAGCGCGCAGTGAACGGGGCCGCTGGAATGATCGCGGTGCTGTCACTAGACTACGT
>CAZNOC010000452.1:1306-2965 GCA_964574545.1 uncultured Bifidobacteriaceae bacterium
ACGTGCGTTCGAAGTATTGCCGGCAGGAGTTGGTGCGTGCCGAGAGCCTCGGCGTGCCGATCCTGCCTGTCCTCCTGCGCGACGTGGCCCCGTCGCAGTGGCCGCTTGAGATCCAGGAGAAGCAGTACGTCGACTTTCGGCAGTGGCGCGAGGCGGATGTGTTCGATGCGTCCTGCGTCGAACTCGCCGCGCTGCTGCGTACGCACTTCGCCACGCTGATTGCCGAGGCGCCCGACCGCGAGACCCGCTACCTGAATGTCCTCATCGCGAATCGAGTCGCGGCGAGGCGTGGGACAGTTCGTCGACATGGAGGCGGCGTCTGAGACGGCCGATGCACGTTTGCCTCTGGCCGAGGACGATTTGGGGTTCAGCCTGCTGAACGACGGGCCGGCTCGCGGTCCGCGTGGCGCCGGCGATTCGCTCGCATTGCTGCACGTCGCTTCGCAGCTACGCCAGTTCGTCCTGCTCGGCGTGCCGGCGGCAGGAAAGACCACCGTCCTGAGGCACATGGCCCTGCAGGCGGCCCGCCTCCGCCAGTCGGCGCCGCGGATGGCACCCCTTCCGGTGCTGAAGTACTTGCCCGCCTGGAGAGACGACGAGTCCTTCGCCGTGTTCGTCGCCCGCGACTGGCCCTTCGATGGTCACCCCCAGGACGCGGCTGCCGCAGGTGACGTGGACCTGTACTTCGACGGGCCGAACGAGATGGGACGGCTGGCCACCGACCACGCCTCGGCGCTGGCTGAGTGGTCGGCTGCCTGCGACACGGCCCGTGTGGTAGTGACCTGCCGACTCACGAACTACGTGGATGGCCTGCAGCTGAAAGACTTGCCGCGCGTGATGGTGCAGCCGCTCGATAGACCGGCGATCCAGGCTACACATCGCGACTACCCATTAGCGTGGAGACGATTGGGGACTCGCTCGGGGGGGGGCGAGCGCTCCTCTCCTGACTGACACGCTGTGACACGTCCCCGCCTTACGATGTTGGGCGCCACGAGATCGCGCCGAGGGTGTGCCTGCCACCGGGGACATCCGTAACACTTGTGTTACGGACACAGTTCAGATACGCTCGACCGTCATGAAGGCACTGCGCCGGTCAGGCGATCCGTTCGACGCCCTTGGGGATCAGAACCGTCGCGCCATCGTCGAGCGGCTCAAAGAGCGGCCGCAGTCGGTCGGTGACATCGCGGAGGCGCTGCCGATCAGCCGGCCCGCGGTGTCTCGACACTTGCGCCTGCTCAAGAACGCCGGTCTGGTCGTCGATGTGGCCGACGGCACGCGTCGGCTGTATCGACTGCATCCAGACGGCGCCGAGGCCATGCGGGACTTCGTCCAGTCCGTGTGGGGCCAGGCGCTGACACGCTATCGTCTCGTCGCCGAGAACACGTCCACGCGCGCGCGGACCCGCACGAGATGATCGAGCCGCTGGAGGTGTCGGTCGTCGTGCAGTGCGATGCGGCGCATACGTTTGCGGTGTTCACGGCGTCCACGTCGTTGTGGTGGCCGGTGTCGCACTCGGTGTCGCGCCAGCCTGGTCTGGTCGTGACGTTCGAGCCCCGAACGGACGGACGAATCTTCGAGCGCTCCCCTGACGGCACGGAGTTCGACTGGGGCGAGATCACCCTCTGGGATCCGCCGAAGTGCCTCGCCTATCTCTGGTAC
>CAZNOC010000453.1:0-2949 GCA_964574545.1 uncultured Bifidobacteriaceae bacterium
GCCCATGCCTGGGCGTACAGGTCGGCGCGCGTGGCCAGATAGCCGGGGTACCTCGTCCGCGACAGCTCCACGACCCCGCGGTCGAGCGTGACCACCGCGACAGGGTCGGTCGTCTCGCACAGGATCTCGCCCGTCGGCGCCACGGCAAACGAGGGTCCGCCGAACCCCACGCCCTGCTCCTCGTGCGGGCGGTTCACCGAGAGCACGTAAGTACACGAGGTGAGCGCCGCCGCCAGCAGCACGGGTCGCCACCGCGGAAATGTGGCCTCCTGGCTCGCACGTGGAACCAGGAGGACCTCGGCGCCCATGGCGCCAAGCAGATGCGCTCCCTCCGGCCGGTTGATGTCCGAGCAGATCTGCAGCCCCATCCGCATGCCGAACAGGTCGATCACTGGCGAGAGCGAATCACCCGGCTCGTAGTGGCTGGTCTCCCAGAAGCCCTCCTCCTCGGGCAGGACGACCTTCCGGTACGACGTCACGAACTGCCCCTGGGCATCGAACACGAGGGCGGTGTTGTGCCGTCGCCCCGTTCCGGGGTCGGTGACGATCGCTCCCCCGACGAGGCCGAGGCCGGCCGCCCGTGCCGCGGACGACAGTGCATGATGGCGTGGGCCGAAGGGCAGCTCGGCGTCCTCGTCGCGCGCCGTGGTCGTGGCGGGCGACCACGGATTGAGCGGGATCTCGGGCAGCACCGCCAGCGTGGCGCCCTGCGCCCGCGCCTCCGCCAACCGCGCATGCAGGCGCGCCGGTGCATCGTCATGGAAAAAGGTATCGGAGATGAGAGCGACGGTCAGAGTCATATCCGCTCAATGATGCCACGAGCTGTGGACCGGAGAAGCCAGGGGCCATCCGCAGATTACGCAGATGACGCAGATGCTGAACGGTTCCGCAGCTGCCGGTCGTCGACCGGCAGCCTGGACGCGCGTGTGTGGGTGCAGGCGTGAGCCACAAGCCGACAACACAGGCTCACGCCTGCACCCACACACGCGCGTCAGGGGCGGCCATTGGCCGCCCGCGGAACCTCAGCAACGGCATCTCGGCTTTCGCCTCATGACGTCTGCGCAATCCGCGTAGTCTGCGGATTAACGTCGCGGCGGTTTGCGTTGCCGCAGCACCTCGCCGAGCATCCACGACGCCACCAGCAGCGCCAGGACGATCACGACGACCACGAGGATGACTCTGCCGCCCATCGGTCACCGCACTAGGCGGAGGCGGGGCGAGGGGTCAGCAGGCTGACGGTCATGCCGATCACGCACACGGCCGCGGCACCGATGAGGTTGTGCCAGAGAAACGCGATGTCCGTGCTCGAGGCCACGTAGCCGACGGCCGCCATGCCGCCGAGGAGGCCGACGAACGCCCCCGTCCCCGTCGCGCGGGGGAAGCCGATGGCCAGGATGAACACGCCGAGGATCGATCCGTAGAAGAGCGAGCCGAACCGGTTCACCACCTCGATCAACGAGCCAAGCTCCGCGGCGTACACTGCGACCGTCGCCGCGAACAGCCCCCAGAACCCCGTGGCGATCCGCGACACCATCAGCAGCTTCGCATCCGGCGCGTCGGCCGCCACGTAGCGGCGATAGAAGTCGATCACGGTGGCCGTCGAGAGCGAGGCCAGCTCCGACGAGATCGTCGACATCGCGGCCGCGAAGATCGCCGCGATCAGCAGGCCGACGAGGCCCACCGGCAGATGTGTCAGCACGAACGTCGGAAACACGTAGTTGACGTCCGTGTAGGCGCGATCACCCGACACGTCGCGCACGATCTCGCGTGCCTCCGTCCTCGCAGCCAGCACCGCGGCATCACTCGCCAGGAAGGCGTCGGAGGTGACGGCCAGGCGCGCGGCATCACCACTGCCGTTGGCGTCCGCCAGCGCCAGCGCCGCCGTCCGGCGCGCTGTGGCCGCTTCGCCGAAGCGCTGCTCGATGGCCTCGTAGTCCCCCGCGCGCTCGCTCGCGCGCACGCGCTGGTCGTGCACGGGGTTGAAGAGCATCGGCGGCGGCGTGAACAGGTAGAAGACGAACATGAAGACGCCGACGAGCAGCACGAGCGCCTGCAGCGGGATCTTCCAGTAGGCGCTCATCAGCAGCGATGTGCGCGCCTCTTCAACGGAGCGGGCGGTCAGGTAGCGCTGCACCTGGCTCTGGTCGGTGCCGAAGTAGGAGCAGAAGAGAAAGAGCGCCGCGATCGTGCCCGACCAGAACGTGTACTGCCGGGTCATGTCGAAGCTGAAGTCGAACATCTGCAGACGGCCGGTCGTCCCCGCGATCGACAGGGCGTCGCCCACGCTGACCTCGTCCGGCAGGCCGAGGATCAGGGCGATGACGACGGCGACGAGGCCGAAGACGATCAGGAACATCTGCTTCACGTCCGTCCACGTCACCGCCTGGACGCCGCCAAACATCGTGTAGATCGCCGTGGGGACCGCGATGAGGAGGCAGGTCGCCGTCACGCTGAGCCCGAGCATCACCGAGAGCACGACGGCCGGCGCCGAGATCACGACGCCGGTGGACATCGCGCGCGACATCAGGAAGAGGAACGAGGTCAGCGTGCGCGTCTTGGCGTCGAAGCGGCGCTCCAGGTACTCGTACGCCGTGAAGACCCGGGCGTGCGTGAAAAAGGGGACGAGGGTCAGCGACAGAATGATCATCGCGAGGGGCAACGCGAAGTACATCTGGATGAAGCGCATCCCGTCCGCATACGCCTGCCCGGTCGTGCCGATCATCGTGATGGCCGACAACTGCGTGGCCATCACCGACAACCCAATCGCCCACCACGGGAGGCTGCGGCTCGCCAGGAAGTAGTCCTCGATCCCGTGCGAGCGCCGCGTCAGCCGCAGGCCGTCGACGATGATCCACACGAGGTAAACGCCGATGATGGTCCAGTCGATCCAGCTCACGGCGTGAACGCCTCCTGGAACCAGTACAGGACCAGCAGGACGATGACGCACAC
>CAZNOC010000454.1:0-2939 GCA_964574545.1 uncultured Bifidobacteriaceae bacterium
TTCGGCCGGACGAGACCGTCGTGCTCTTCAACACGGGCGGAGCGCTCAAGTATCTCGGCGTACTGGGTGGTGGGTAGTAGGTGGTGGGTAGTGGGTAGTAGGGAGTAGGTTAAGTGGGTAGTAGGCAGCGAGGGCACCCCCCACTACCCACTCCCTACTTCCCCACTACCCACTACCCACTACCCACTACCCACTACCTACTACCTACTACCCACCCTAGTCCCCCAGTGACACGCCGATGGCGCGCGCGGTCTTGAGCAGGTCGTAGTCCAGCGGTACCGTGCGCGTCCTGCCCACGACATCGAGCAACGGGATGTGGACGATGTCGGGCGGGTTGTTGGCTACCATCCGGCCGTAGACGCCGCGCTGGATCAGTTCCACCGCCTTGCCGCCGAATCTCGTGGCGAGGACGCGATCGAACGGCGTGGGCGCTCCACCGCGCTGAAGGTGTCCCAGGACGACGAAGCGGGTCTCCTTGCCGGTCATCTGCTCCAGCTGGTGCGCCACCTGCGCGCCGACCCCTCCCAGACGCTCGACGTACCCCGGGCGCGCCTCTCGAACCACGGTGACATGCCCGCCGATCGGCTTCGCCCCTTCGGCGACGACGACGATGCTGAAGCGCGCGCCGAGGCGCTCGCGCACGCGCAGGAACTCGGCGACCTTTTCGAGGTCGTAGGGGATCTCCGGCAGCAGGATCACGTCCGCGCCGCCCGCCACGCCCGCATGCAGGGCGATCCAGCCCGCGTAGCGTCCCATGACCTCCACGATCATCACGCGGCGGTGCGCCTCGGCGGTGGTGTGTAGGCGGTCGATGGAGTCCGATGCGAACGACACGGCCGTGTCGAATCCGAAGCAGCTCGTCGTGCCCCAGATGTCGTTGTCGATCGTCTTCGGCACGCCCACCACCGGGATGCCCTTCAGGTAGAACTGATGAGCGATACCGAGCGTGCCGTCCCCGCCGATCACCACGAGCGCATCGAGGCCCATCTCGGCGAACGTCGCCACGCAGCGATCCGAGTAGTCGGCCTTTCCGTCCGGACTGTCGCTGGGGTACTCGAATGGATTCCCACGATTCGTCGTGCCCAGAATCGTGCCGCCCAGCCGAAGGATGCCGGTGACGTCACGCGGCGTCAGCGGCCGTGAGCGTGTGGGATCCAACAGGCCGTCGAAACTGTCCTCGAGCCCGACGACCTCCATCCCCGCGTTGCAGGCGGCCTTGACGACCGCACGAATGACCGCGTTCAGTCCCGGTGCGTCCCCTCCGCCTGTCAGGACGCCAATTTTCTTCACATGAGGCATTTCCTCCGACTATACCACCCGGATTTATTGACTCTGCGGGCGCTGCCGTACGCGACGAGAGCCCGGCGCGCCGCGCCAGGCTCGTGGCGATCGTGAAGTTCCTCGACGGCCCCCTGGGGAGTTGGGGCCGTCGAGGGCGCCGTGTTCCGGTTGGGACTTCTGGATTGCAAGGCCCGTGCGCATCTGTCCGACTCGCCCGATCGGCATCACGCCGGGTGCAGCAAGTCGCTCGGCAGCAGGCTGTTAGCAAGGGAGTCGGTCCCCTGGGGCGGATTCATCTCCCCACAGAAAGTCTCGTTCCGAGACGACTCAATTCAGCAAATGGGGCCCCAGTCGGCACTGACTGGGCATCCGAGAAGGCGCCCGTTGCCGCGGGTCACAGGAGACGAATGGGCACCGAAACGACCGGCGCCCTTCGAGGGGTCATGTCGGACTTTGAACTGCCTTACGTGGTGGACGGCGCGGGGCTCGAACCCGCGACCTCCGCGTTGCGAACGCGGCGACGGGACGAATCGAAGTGGCCCTTTCTATGAAGTTTAGTCTGCACGATCGCGACCTTTTCCAGACGCGTGGCAAATTCACAGGTCGTTTCTCAGGCTCAGCTTGTTGGCACCGCAAGTGCATCCGGCTCCCGAGTTCCATCTACATGGGGGTGAACATGCGTTTGCGCTTACTCGGTGTCCTTCTCCTGCTCTTGGTGGTCGCCGTTCCGTCGAAGGCGAATGCGGCGCTCATTGTCGTTTCCTTGCCCGATTTCGACGGGCCATCGCATGGCGTCGGGTCCGCCTTCCCCATTGACCTTGGCAACGTCGGTGCTTTCAACTTCGTGGTGCCGGCCGGGGAAGCCATCGTATCGGCGACCTTCTCGGGCACGTACGGCACGGCACTAGTGCCCAACAGCACGGCTGGCTTCGACGCCGTGATCGGCGGGCAGACTATCGTTGTCTGCGTCCCGTTCGCGGCCAATTGCTGGCAAGTGGGTGACGCTTTACGTCCGTTCAGCTTCGGCCTCAACGCCTCGACGTTCCCGACGCTTGCGACTGGAGCCGTGGGTCTGCAGCTCATCATGACGAGCGAAGACGTCGTTAGGTTGGGGACGCCGACGTTGACAATCAACACCCAAGCGGTGCCCGAGCCCATGAGCCTACTCCTCTTCGCGTCGGCGCTCGGTGCAACCGCGCTACGCCGCCGAATCCGCGGCCGAATCTAGAGAATCGACGCGCAACGCAGAGGGATGCGGTGGTGGCATGAGCCGCCACTGCGTTCTCGTTCTCTGCCGCAGGCATCACCTCGTGGAGCGGCTCGTCGGCGACGTCCCGGCGCACCTGTTCGCCGTGGCCGTCGGCGCGGATCAGTCCTCTGACCGTATAGCGGCCCATGCGCTCCACCTGCCGAAACCGCCGCCCGTCGGGTGCCATCTCCCGGGCCAGCCAATCGAGCGTCGCCCGCGCCGGTCAGAAACCCCGCTCGACCGACCAGCGCGACGGAACGTCCTGAGAGGTAGCCCTCCAGCGTACCGCCGCACAGAAGGGCCGCCGAGACCGCTCAGCGGCCGTCACCGTAAGTGCTTTTCTTGAGTGTTTAGGTGGTGGACGGCGCGGGGCTCGAACCCGCGACCTCCGCGTTGCGAACGCGGCGCT
>CAZNOC010000455.1:0-2938 GCA_964574545.1 uncultured Bifidobacteriaceae bacterium
CCTTCTCGACGACGAATGTCATCGTACAACTCCCTGTCGGCCTCGATTGGCGGATTCCGACGCTTGCCGCCGGCGCGCCTGGTACTCGATCAGCCGCTTGAGATTACGTGTCGTGCGCGATGCGCCATCCTGCACCACCCGGCGGATCAGCTTCTCGAACGGACGCATGTGCGGGCGCAGGTCAAAGCCCTCGAAAGTGAAGATCACAGTCGTCGTCGCCCCGTCGCCGACCGGGCGAAGATCGTACGTGCAACGAAACGGATCGGGCACGCCGGAGAGCTCGAGCCTTGCCGACGGCTCGAACACCGTGATCTCGAATTTCGATTCGAGCCGTCTGCCCTGATCGGTCCGCACCTGTCGCCCCAGCGTGCCGACGCCGACCGTGCCGTCGCTCAGTTGCTCGAGCTCGACTACCTCCGGTGACCATTTCGGATAATTGGTGAACAGATCGATGCCGATATAGTGAAAAACCGCTTCGGGCGAGCTCTTGATGACGATACTCGCCCGGCCGACAATCGGGTCGTTAAGCTCCGCTCTGAGCATGCGCTGCACCAGTCAGCCTCGCTGCCGCCGGAAGCGGTCAAAAGTCCACACGTCCAAACATCGCGTCCAGCCTACAACTGCAAGCCGGACCGTCGCCTTCAAGCCCCCGGCGGGCGCAACCACTCTGACCGGACGTCGTCCATGACCCGTTCTAGCATCAGCGGCGGGCGAGAGCTTGTGACGTGATCTGGTGGGGTCAGGCGGCGTCGAGGGCAACTCTCATCCTCTCAAAGAATTCCGCGAGCGCCGCGGTCGCGAGGGTAGAATGGGGAAAGGTTGAGGCGCAGCCGGTGAAACCCGCTTGCACCGCCTGAGGCCGACTCCGCCCCGAGCCTCGGTGCCCCCCTTGACCACAACGGCGCTGCCGGACGTAGAGCGGCTGGAGATCAGGTGCGGTTACCCAGGGCCGCCTACCCCCTGATCTCCACCACCGGGATCGGCCCCCAGCTGCCGAGCTGGTAGGTCTCGATGGTGACTTCCATCTGGTCGCTGTCGAAGCGCACTGGCACGTCGAACGCGAAGTCGGCTGTGATCTGGACGCCGGCGGCCGGCGCCGTGGCGATGGTGACGAGCCCGGTCGCAGTGTCAACGCTCCAGCCCGAGGTTGCCTCGACGCCGTCGCGATAGACCTTCACCGTGCCGGCGACGTGCTTGGCGATGACCCGGCTTTCGATCTCGCCGCCGCTGGCATAGTGCTTGACCAGCTGGAACGTCTTGGCAGTTCCGTCGCCGACACCGAGGCTCTGCGCCAGGGCCTGGTGGTCGGTCCAGTCCTTGAAGCGGAAGCCGAAGGCGCGGCCACGTCTGGCCCGGAAAAAGGCGATCAGCTCGGCCACCTGCTCGCGCTTCTTTAACCCGTGCGCCACGTTCCAGCGCCCCCGTGCCATCGCCCAGTTGGCGTTGCGCCGCTCATGGCCCGAGACCGTAGTCACCACCGTGGTCGAATAGCCGGGACCACCCGACGCCCCGTAGGAAATGTCGGGCGGGAACTGCACCTCGTGAAAGCCGGTCATCGCTTCCTCGGCTTGTCAGCGCCCAGCGGGCGGGCTACGCATCGAAGCATGGAACATAGAGGGAACATACCGCCTCGCTACGCGTTCCGCCTGCGGGATCTGCGGCACTGGCATATCGTCACCGTCAGCTGTCCGGTCTGCGGTCACAAAGGCCGGCTGGACGCCACGGCACTGGGTCGCGGCCAGCCTGACTACACGCGGCTGATGGACATCGAGCGCCGCTTGCGCTGTCGATCCTGTGGCAATCGCGAGGGGAACCGGTTCAGCGTGGCGATGGCGCCACGGGAGTAATCGTGAGGGGCGGCGCTCTAGCGCGGGCAGGCGCTCGGCGCTATTTCTCCGCAATGTGCAATCTCTACTCGCTGACCCGCTCCCAGGACGAGATCCGGCAGCTGACGCGTGCCATGCGCGACACGACGGGCAACCTGCCGCCGCTGCCGGGCATCTTCCCCGACACCATGGCGCCGGTGGTTCGCACTGCCGAGGACGGCGTGCGCGAGCTCGCGCTGATGCGCTGGGGCTTTCCGCCACCGGCGTCGATCGGCAAGCAGCCGGTGACCAACGTGCGGAACGTCAAGAGCAGCTACTGGCGGCCCTGGCTTAAGCCCGAGCAGCGCTGCCTGGTGCCGGTCACCAGCTTCTGCGAATGGACGGACAGCCGGCCCAAGGTGACGCGCTGGTTCGCGCTTTCCGAGGAGCGGCCGCTCTTCTGGTTTGCCGGCATCTGGCGGCCCTGGACAGGCGACCGGCGCGGCGAGACCGGCGAGCATAGGCTTTATGCGTTCCTGACGACCCAGCCCAATGCCGTGTTAGCACCAATCCACGCCAAGGCGATGCCGGTCGTTCTTTCGAGCAAGGACGCTTGCGAGACGTGGCTCACCGCACCCGCCGAGGAGGCGCTCGCCCTGCAGCAGCCGGCACCCGACGATCTGCTGCGGATCGTTGCCAAAGGCGCCAAGACAGACGCCGTCATTGGCTAAAGTTCTACGCCAACGCGGCCCAGCAACCTTCATGGTCCGGGCGTCGTCCCGTGAAGCTGACCCTCGCCGATCCCGGGGCGCGCTTTACCGCGCGCCGCTTCGACTTAATTCATAGGTGCGGTCGAACGAAGACATCGCGCATTGCACCGACCCAGTTTGGGGAGCGTAGTTGGGCAGCGGTGTGCGCCCGCCGCGCAGACGAGGAGAAACCACGATGACCAAAGTTCTTAAGACCCGCCGTGGCCTACTTCTGGCCGGCGCCACCGCGGCCGGAGCCGCTCTGCTCGCTGGTGCCTCGAGCTTCCTCACGCCGGCGCGAGCCCAAGGCTGGGCGCCCACGTCGACGATGCGGGGCGGCGCCAACAACTACCGGCCCGGTGCGCCCATCGTCGAGCGCATCGG
>CAZNOC010000456.1:0-2936 GCA_964574545.1 uncultured Bifidobacteriaceae bacterium
ACCGCGTGCACACCGTGCACATCAGCAACCCGGCGCTGTCGCGCGACGAGTTCGTGGAGATGCTGGCCGTCCGCTTCGATCTGACCGCCGAGGCGCGCGAATCGAAAACCAGGCTGCTGGTCGAGCTCGAGGCGCTGATGCGGGAGCGCCACCGGCGCGGCGAGGCCACCGTGCTCGTGATCGACGAGGCGCAGAGCATCCCGCCGGAACTGCTCGAAGAGATCCGGCTGATGGCCAACATCGAGACCGACGACAGCAAGCTGCTGTCGGTGGTGCTGGCCGGACAGCCCGAGATCGCGGCGCGGCTGAATCATGCCGACCTGCGACAGCTCAAGCAGCGGATCGCGCTTCGGTGCGAGCTGAAGCCGCTCACGGCCACCGAGACGCTGGGGTACGTGGCGGGACGCATCGCCGCTGCGGGCGGCGTCGGCGCCCAGGTGTTCACACGCGAGGCGGTGATGCTGATCCACGAGCGGTCCACGGGCATCCCCCGCACCGTCAGCGTGATTGCCGACAACGCGCTGTTGACGGCCTTTGCCGTTGGCCGGCGGCCCGCATCGCGCGCCATCGTCGAGGAGGTGTGCCGCGACCTCGACCTGCAAGGCGCCGTGGCGGCCGAGTTCCCGGCCGAAGGCCCGCCGCCCGCCGCCCCGCAGGCCGCCACGGCCCCAGCCGGGCTGATCGCCATCGACGAGGCGCCGGAGCTGCCGGCGCCTCCAGCCGAACCCTCGCCCACGCCCCCGAAGAAGGCGGCCGGGAGCGCGCGCAAGGCAGAGGCCCCGGCGGCTGAGCCGGTCACCGCGGGGGCCAGCATCTTCGGCGCGCTCTATCCGAAGTCGCGCCGCTTCCCGTTCTTCAATTTCATGAGGCAGGAATGAGCCGGATCGAAGAAGCCCTGCGTCGGGCGGCCGAGCAGGAGGCCGGAACGGTGGCGACCGAGGAGGCCGCCCCGTCGCCGGTGAGCGACGCCGAGGCGCGGGCCGACAGCCGAACCACCGCCGCGGAGGCGACAACGCTCGCGCGTGAACCGTTCCCCGTGGAGGTCAGCGATCGCCATGTGGAGGTCAACGAGCGCCCCGTGGAGGTCAACGAGCGCCGTGTGGCGATCAGCGAGCGCGAACTCGAACGCCGTCACCATCCGTCCCCGGATCCCGCGGACCCCGAGGAGCAGACGGCACGCGAGGTCGAGCAGCGGGATGGCAGCCCCTCCCGCGTCTTCGAGCGCATCGACGCCCAGCTCGCCGAGAAGGTGGTGGCCGACGAGGCGATGTCGCCGATGTGGCGGGAGCAGTACCGGAAGCTGGCGGCCGTGCTGCACGACGCGCAGGCCGAGAACGGCCTGACCGTCGTGATGATCGCGAGCGCCGTCCCGGGAGAAGGCAAGTCGCTGACGTCGGTCAACCTGGCGCTCACGTTGAGCGAGTCGTACCAGCGCCGCGTGCTGCTCATCGACGCCGATCTTCGGAAGCCGACGCTGCACCAGTTGTTCCGGCTCAACAGCTCCGCGGGCCTCTCGGAAGGGCTGGCGGCCGGTGACGGCGCGAAGCTCGTGGTGCGGCAGGTCTCGTCGCGGCTGTCGGTGCTCCCCGCGGGACGTCCCACCGGGGATCCGATGGCGGCCCTGTCGTCGCCGCGGATGCGCAAGCTCATCACCGAGGCGAAGGAGACCTTCGACTGGGTGATCCTCGACACGCCGCCGCTGGTGCTGCTGCCCGACGCGCACGTCCTGTCGTCGATGGTGGACGGCGTCGTGCTCGTCGTCCGGGCCAACTCCACGCCGCACGCGCTCGTCGAGCGCGCCGCCGACATCGTCGGCCGCGACTCGGTCACCGGCGTGGTGCTGAACCAGGCGGCGCCGGACCAGCCCAGCTTCGGCGCGCACTCGCACCAGTACTACATGCCGATGCGCAAAGGACACGGGCACTGATGGTCAGCGTCCTGGCGCGCCGCCTCACGCTCCGCTCGCTCACGCTGGTGCTGTGCGAGACGGCGCTCATCGTGCTTGCGGTGGGCGCCGCGGCCTACCTCCGGCTCGGGTGGCGTGGGGCGTGGGACGTGGTGGAGTTCGAGAGCGGCATGTCGAAGGCGCTGCTCACGGCGGCCATCGTGCAGGTGTGTCTCTACTACGCGGACCTGTACGACCTGCGCCGGCTGTCGGAGCGGCGCGAGCTGTTCGTCCGGCTGCTGCACGCCCTGGCGTCGGCCTCGCTCGTCCTCGCCGCGCTGTACTACTGGTTCCCGTCGCTCATCATCGGCCGCGGCGTGTTCGTGATCGCCACCGCCTTCGTGGTCGCCTTCGTCGTCGGCTGGCGCGTCGCCTTCGAGTGGGTGAGCCGGCGCGTGCGTCCGCGCGAGCGGCTGCTCGTGGTGGGCACGACGCCGGCCTCGGTGAAGCTGGCCACCGAGATCTACAGCCGGCGTCACGAGCTGGGCGTCGAGATCGTAGGCTTCATCGATCCGGATCCGGCGCGCACGGGGAGCCCGGTGCTCAATCCCGGCGTCGTGGGCGCCATCGAGGACATCCCGTTCGTGGTGCGCGACCGCGAAGTGGACCGGGTGGTGGTGAGCCTCGCGGACGCGCGCGGCAAGCTGCCGATGGACAAGCTGCTCGACCTGCGGCTCGACGGCGTGAACTTCGTCCACCTGGCCTCGATCTACGAGGAGTTCACGGGCAAGATCGCCGTCGAGAACCTGCGTCCGAGCTGGCTGCTCTTCGCCGACGGCTTCCGCAAGACCCGCGCGCTCACCGCGGCCAAGCGCGTGCTGGACGTCACGGCGGCGGGCATCGGCCTCCTGCTGGCGCTCCCGATCATGGCCGTCGTCGCGCTTGCGGTGAAGCTCACCTCGCCCGGCCCCGTGATGTACCACCAGCAGCGGGTGGGCCACCACGGCCGCGTCTTCACCATCCACAAGTTCCGGTCGATGCGCCAGGACGC
>CAZNOC010000457.1:0-2935 GCA_964574545.1 uncultured Bifidobacteriaceae bacterium
CCGCCTGCACGTAGATCGGCGGCGTCTCGGGCTCGAGGTTGTTTGCCGGATCCGACTCGCTCATCCGCACATTGAGCGGCAGCACGGCCGTACGCTCGCCGTTGATCGAGATCTCGACCTGCTCGGTGAGCGACATCGCACCCACGGTGGAGCGTCCGAAGAGCCCTCCGAGCGGCTCGTTGTGCAGGTTGATCTTGAACACGTATTCGCCGTCGGCCGGGAACGTGTGCACGACGGAGATCCCGCCGCGGGTACCGATCGGCGCCCCCTCGACGTGCCGCATCTGCGACATCGTACGGCCCACCTTGTAAGTGGTGGAGCTGGCCGATGCGCCTCGATCCCCGACCGCGAGACGGCTGATCTGGCTCGCCGCGCGCAGGTAGCCTTCCATGACGGTGGCCGACGACGCCTGCACGTCCGCGACGTTGTCGAACCCGCCGCTGATCGTGTCGGACGGCAGAAACACGGTGACGTCCACCGGCAGATCCAGCAGTTCGTACACGGCGCGTGTGTACTCGGCGCGGTTGAGCCGCTGGAACGGACGCGATCCGGGGTTCGGATTGGCCGAGGCCGCCGTGTCGATGCGCGTCTCGAGCGCCGTTACGAGCGCCAGCAGGCCGTCGCCCTCGGGCCGCTTCGCGTTGGCCGGCGGCATCATGCCCGTCCGGAGCTTCCGGATCACCTTCTCCGCTTCCGCGGCATGCTCGACGACGTTCGCCGCGTCGAAGGACGCCAGCGACAGGCCGCCCGCCTTGGCGCGCTCGCTGTGGCACGTGCCGCAGTACTGCGCCACCATCTGATTCTGTTGTGCGATGGTCAGGGTCGTGGGACCCGAGACGGTGGGCTGAGCCGCGCGCGACGAGGCCATCCGAGGCGCGGCAGGCGGAGGCGATGCTGCACGATGCGCCGCGGTTGCAGCCGCCTGAACGTCCGGGGCCTCGGCCAAGGGACGGTCCGGGGCCTCGGCCGCCGGAGGACGACCGCCCGACGGTTCGTGCGCCGCCAGCCCTAGGCCGACGCCGAATACCGCTGCGCCGAGCATTCCGACAATCAGTCTCTTCATGCCTCGTCCCGGTGACGACAATCGCTGGTTTCAGGCCTGTTTTCCAGCGATCGACCCCTTCTGGAAGTATACGGGTCCCAGGCCCGGCTGTCCCGGCATTTTTCGTCTTGGGTTGTAACGATTTGTCTCCGCCGGGGGACGCAAGTGGCAGGTAATCCAGCAGTTTAGCGACTGCTGGACTAGCGGCCTCCCGGGGCTACAACGGGCAGTGAAGCTACGTGCCTCCATTCAGGTCCAGCGGCCCCGAGCTATCCCCGAACTGCTCCACGTCGTCGAGGCCCAGCCCGTGCAGGACACTCAGCATCGCGTTGGCCATCGGGGTGCCGTCGGGCGTGACGACGTGCAGCCCCCCCTTGAACGCCCCTCCGGCGTGGCCCGCCAGGAACAGCGGGCAGCGTTTGTGGTTGTGCACGTTGGGGTTGCCCATCGGGGAGCCGTACAGCACGAGGGTGTTGTCGAGGAGCGTGCCGTCGCCATCCGGCGTGGCCTGGAGCTTCTCGAGGAAGTACGGCACCAGGCCGACGTGGTACGTGTTGATCTTCTGGAACTCGGTGATGCGGTCTTCTCGCTCCTGATGGTGCGAGGCCGGGTGGAACCCGGTGGACACGCCGCTCTCGGGGTAAACGCGGCCTGAGGCGTCGCGGCCCATCTTGAACGAGAACACCCGCGAGATGTCGGACGCGAACGCGACCACCTGCAGATCGAACATCAGCTTGACGTGGTCCGTGAAGGAATCCGGGACGCCGATCGGGGCCTCGGGCATCTCGCGGCTTTCGCCGCTCGCGTTGCGTGCCTCAATCGCCTGAATGCGACGTTCGATCTCGCGGATGTTCTCGAGGTACTCGCCGAGACGCGTCCGGTCCGCCGGCCCGAGGTCCTGGCGCAGCCGTGCGACCTCGCCCGTGATCCAGTCGAGGATGCTGCTCGTGTTGCGCCGACGTTCGGCCCGGTCCTCCGGGGTTGCGCCGATGCCGAACAGCTGGTCGAAGGCAAAGCGGGGATCCCGCACCATCGGCAGGGGCCGTGTCGGCGTCGCCCAGCTGATCGTGTCGGTGTAGACGCAGGAGTAGCCGTACGAGCAGCCGCCGGCCTGATCCACGTTCTCGATGCACAACTGCATCGACGGAATGGCGGTATCGGCGCCCACGCGCTGGGCGTACATCTGGTCGAGCGACGTGCCCGCGCGGACGTCCGATCCCTGGGTCTGGCGCGGGTGCGCCTGCGTGAGGAAGACGGCGCTCGATCGGAAGTGATCGCCGCCGATCTCCGGCAGGTCGAACGCCTCGGCGTTGCGCACGTCGGTATTGCTGATGATGGTGATCGCATCGCGGAACGGTTCGAGCGGCTTCAGGCTCGTGGGCCCGAGGTCGAACTCGCGGCCGGCGTGCGCCGGCGACCACATGTGCTTCGACGCCCCGTAGGCGGTGGCGCCGGCCGAGCCGTGCACCATCTCGATGGCGGACAGGCGCGTCCGCCCGGCCGCCCGGGTCCCCGCCCACGCCTCGCGCGCCGGAATCATGGCATCCAGCAGCGGCAACGACACGCCCACGCCCATGCCCTTCAGCACGGTCCGCCGCGACAGATGTCTCTTGGTCAGGTAGCTCACGGTGGTTACTCCACGGGAATGGCGATCAGCTCCCGGCTATCAGCTATCGGCTATCGGCACTCAATTCGTCGCCGCACGGCTCATTCGGAACGCGGGGCTGCGGACGATGCCGAGGACGAACGACGAGATGCGGTAGTCCTCGGTGGCGGCGTCGCGCACGATACGCCGGACCGTCGGCATGTCGTAGACCTCGACGCGCCGGCCCAGCGCGTACGTCATCAGGCTCTCGGTGAAGCTGAGCAGCACGGCGTTCTGGTGCTTCAGCA
>CAZNOC010000458.1:0-2932 GCA_964574545.1 uncultured Bifidobacteriaceae bacterium
GTGTCCTCGAGACCGCGGATGTCTCGCGGCTGCGCGACATCGGGTGGTCGTGGCCGGTGCGCGAACGCCTGTCACTCGACGGTGTCGCCAGCGACGTCTACGCCACCATCATGCGTCCGTCGTCGTTCGACCCGACCGCCTGGTATCCCGTGATCGAGTTTCTGTATCCGATTCCAGACGGCGCGTGGGCGCCGGTCCGTCTCGGCGACGCGTTGCTCAACCGCTTCACGCACGCGCAGGCACTGGCCGAGCTGGGGTTCTTTGTGGTGTTCATCGACGGGCCCGGCACCGGGCTGCGATCGCGCGCCTTCCGTGCGGGATCCCGCGGCAATCTGCACGCCGTCGGCCTGGATGACCGCGTGCGCTTGCTGCACGCGCTGGCCTCGCGGCATCCGCAAATGGATCTGACGCGCGTCGGGGTCTACGGCAACTCCGGAGGCGCGAACGCGACGGTGCGAGCCATGCTGGCACGCCCGGACGCCTACCACGTCGGCGTGGCGGCCGGCGGCAATCACGACCTCCGCTTCGGCGGCCCGTGGGTGGAGCGGCACCATGGGCTCAACGCCGGACCGTCGGAACAGGAGTCGAACGCGCCGCTCGCGGCTCGGCTCGAGGGCACGTTGCTGCTCGTCCACGGCGCCCTGGACCGTGTCGTCCACCCAGCGCAGACACTGGCGCTCGCGCAGGCCTTCATTGACGCCAATCGCGACGTGGACGTGCTCCTGCTGCCGAATCGCGGGCATGATGTGCTGAACGATCCCTACTTCATCAGGCGGCTCTGGGACTACTTCGTCGAGCACCTGCAACATCGGCACCCTCCCATCTACCAGGTCGCGCCGTTACCGGCCTGGCTGCGCTGAGGTCGCCCGTGCACGCGCCCGCGAGCTGCCGCTGGCGGGCCGATGGGACCGCGAGGATCCTTCGCGACGTGATCTTGTTCGGGCTCCGGCATTCCGCTGCAGTTGTTCGCCTGGCTGGCATGGCTGCTTCCCGCGTGGCGGGCGAGCAGGATCGACCCTCTCCATGCACTGCCACGCGACTCGAGCCTCAGGGCTAGTGTCCCGACTCTGAGATTCGTTGACAAATATTTCGGGCGCGGCGCCCGGGTGGCAAGGCGCGACGAGCGAGAATATTGAGCATATTTGAGCGAGGAGCAACGCCGCCAGACGGGATGCATCGCGCGAAATATGTGAACGAATCTCTGAGTCGGGACAGTAAATATCCCCCGGCAAAGCCGGGGGCATTAGATCGTGAGCCGCTCAAAGCGGCCAAGGGGGTCGCTAACGCGACCCCGCACCAAGCGGCCACCTAAAGGTGGCCAATCACCGCCACAATCCCAGCTGCTCGAGGCGCTGGTCCTCGGCTTCCTGAGTCCGGATGTAGTGCCGGATCACTGCTTCGTCGCGCCCCACCGTGGACACGAAGTAGCCGCGCGCCCAAAAGTGTTGGCCCACGAAGTTCCGCCGCTGCTCCCCGTACACGCGGGCCAAATGGATCGCGCTCGTCCCCTTGATGTATCCCACCACCTGCGACACCGCGTACTTCGGCGGAATCGCGAGCAGCATGTGAACGTGATCCGGCATCAGGTGCCCTTCCTCGACCCGGCTCTCCTTCTGCGTGGCCAGCTTCCGAAACACTTCCCCCAAGTGCCGACGCAACTGGCCGTACAGCGTCTTCCGGCGGCACTTCGGGATAGAGACCACATGGTCTTTACAGTCCCAGACCGTGTGGCTCAGACTCTGAGGTGTGTCCATCGGGTTTCGTCCTCTCGTGTGCTTGGCGGCTCACGAGGGAAGTTTCCACGGTGGACACACTCCAGAAAACGTCAAACTGCTACGGCCTCCCCGGCAAAGCCGGGGGGACTCCCAGGCTGCTAGAGAATTCGGTTCCAGGGGACTAGCAATGACGCCAATCGAAGGGCGTTCTAAACTGCCGGGGCCAGGAAATTCAATGAACGGTTGGTTACGCCACATGAACGGTATGCGACGCATCTGCGCCGCTGGGATGCCGCCGCGGAACTCTCCGCGGGCGCCGTAGGGCCGCTGTCGGTGTGGGGCTGGGGGCTGTCCAGCGCCCCAATCGCGCCGTCCGTTTGAATCCGGGCGCGGCTCGCCTGTCACCCTACCTACACTCTTGGCTTCGTGGCACAAGGAGCCCACCTGGCAGGACGACTGTTGTTCCAAGGGCCGTCACACGTCGTGCGAGTAGCCGCCGCTGCTATCGTCATGGCCGCCTGCCTCGTCGTGCCGCTGGGCGCCGGCAACGACCCGCCACAGGCGGCCGCCACCCGTGTCGAACCCGGAATGATCCAGGTCGATGGCCGCCTCGATGACGCGCCGTGGCTGGCTGCCCGGTTCGTTGGCGCCTTCACGCAACGCGACCCCGACGAAGGCGCCCCGGCGTTGGACCAGACCGAAGTAGCATTCCTCTTCGATGACCATGCCCTGTACGTGGCGGCTCGAATGCTCAGCCGCGATCCGGCAGGCATCCAGGCCATTGTCGCCCGGCGCGACACTGAAGGGCTGTCAGAGTCGCTGGCGGTGTCACTGGATACCTATTTCGACCGCCGGACTGCCTACACCTTTGTTGTGACGGCCGCGGGTGGACGTCTCGACTACTACCACCCTCGCGACGACGGCGACGACCGCGACTACTCGTTCGATCCCGTGTGGGATGCCGCCGTGGCGCGAACCCCTGAGGGATGGACGGCGGAACTGCGCATCCCCTTCTCCCAGCTTCGCTTCCGCAACGTAGAGGATCAGCGATGGGGCCTCAACGTACGTCGTCAGACACCCGCACGGAACGCCGATGACTTCTGGGTGCTGATCGGGAAGAAGGACAATGGCTGGGCTTCGCGTTTCGGCGAGCTGACCGGCATCCGTGGCATACCGGCGACCCGCCGTCTCGAGCTGCTCCCGTACGTGGCGGCCGG
>CAZNOC010000459.1:0-2921 GCA_964574545.1 uncultured Bifidobacteriaceae bacterium
CGCAGGTCGAGGTCACCTTCGACATCGACGCCAACGGCATCGTCAACGTGAAGGCGAAGGACAAGGCGACCGGCAAGGAGCAGACGATCACCATCAGCGGCGCCAGCGGGCTTGCGAAGGAGGAAGTGGATCGCATGGTGCGCGACGCCGAGGCGCACGCGGCCGACGACCAGTCGCGCCGTGCCCTGATTGAGGCACGGAATCAGACCGACGCGCTGCTCTACTCGACCGAGAAGACGCTCGCCGAGAACCGCGACAAGGTCGGTGCGGATGTGGCGGGCGAGGTGGAGCGGGCGCTCGAGACCGCGCGCACCGCGGTGAAGGGCGAGGACACCTCGGCGATCACCTCGGCTGGCGACACCCTGCAGAAGGCGGCCCACGCCATGGCCGAGGCGCTGTACAAGGCGAGCCAGGCCGGGCCGGCCGGTCCCGAGCCGGGCGCTTCACAGGCGGGAGTGCAGGACGGCGAAGTCGTGGACGCCGAGTACGCGGAGACCAAGTAGGGCGGGGCACGCGCGCCCCGCCGCTCCCGGCGATCGGCTGTCAGCGGCCGAGAGCCGAGAGCCGGAAGCCGAAAGCCGAAAGCCGACAAGCGACCCAAGAGCGCAAGGAGTGATGAACATGTCCATGGTACGACTGGATCCGTTTCGTGACCTCGCGGTCCTGCAGGACCGCATGAATCGGTTGTTCAACGAGGTGCCCCGCGCGGGGCGCCGCGACGATGAGGTGCTGGGGACCCGTGGGTCGTGGGTGCCGGCGGTGGACATCTACGAGCACAACGGAGCGCTCGTGATGAAGGCCGAACTGCCCGACCTGAACAGGGACGACATCGACCTGTCGGTCGAGAACTCGACGCTCACGCTGCGGGGGGAACGGCGTTTCGACGCCGAAGTGAAGGACGACAACGTCCACCGCATCGAGCGGGCGTATGGCGCCTTCAGCCGCGCGTTCACGCTTCCCGCGACGGTGGATGCGAGCCAGATCAGCGCGGACTACAAGGGCGGCGTCCTGACCATCCGTCTTCCGTTCCGCGAGGAAGCCAAGCCGCGCAGCATCAAGGTGGACGTCAGCGCGTAGTCATCGTCCTGGCGGGTTCTTAGTGGCCCGTTGTCAATTCAAGGGGCGGCAGTGCCTGAAAAGGGGCTGCCCGCCCCGTTTCCTTTGAACTGACAACTCACAACTGACAACTGACCTGGACACGCCCCGAGCACGCGCCCTGTATACTCCCCATATGATGGCGTTCCTGATCCACTGGCTCGTCATGGCGGTCGCACTCTGGGTCACGGCGTACGTGCTGCCCGGCGTCCACGTCACGTCGTGGGAGGCGCTGGCCATCGGCGCCCTGGTCCTGGGCCTGGTCAACGCCGTCATCCGGCCCCTCCTCGTCATCCTCACCCTGCCGATTACCGTCCTGACACTGGGGCTGTTCTACCTGGTGGTCAACGGCCTGGCGTTCGGCCTGGCGGCGGCCCTCGTCCCCGGATTCGGCGTCGATTCCGTGTGGTGGGCCATCCTGGGGGCCCTGGTCGCGAGCCTCGTGTCCACGTTCGTGGGCGCCTTTGCGAAGGCCGGCTGAACGTCCGCGCCCGTGGCCTGGCGGCACTATCAGGTTGCCGGACGGCCGCAGTTTGACTACACTGGGACGTTATGTTTGATGAAATGCCGAACGCCGAAGCTGCCGGTCCGGTGGAGCCCGTCGAATCGCCGGAACCGGACGAGGTGATCGACTACCCGACGGCGCCGCAGATCGAGAGCCGCTTCCTGTTCGTCGATGTGTCGGCCATGCGCGCCAAGCAGCTGCGCAAGGGCGCTCGCGTGCGCCTGGCGCCGGACGCGCCGCGTCCCCTGAAGCCGGAGCGGGTGGCCATGGAGGAAGTCCGACACCAGCTCGTGCAGTGGACGCTTCCGGAGTTCAAGGTCGAGATCGACCTGCGCTAACGACCCGGTCCGGCGCCTGCCGCCGGACCGCGGAACCCCCCCCTCCGTCTCCTCGTAACTCATCAAGAGAGCGGTGCCCCGCACCGGCGCCGGGGGAGACGGCCATGATCGAACTCACTCTTCTCGCCATGCTTGCGGTCGTCGGCGTGACCGTGGCCGCCATCGTCGGCGCCGTGCTCTTCGTCGTGAAGGCGATCCTCTGGCTCGTGCTGCTCCCGTTCCGGCTGCTCTTCGGCCTGATCGGGGCGGGCATCGGGCTGGCGTTCGGCGCGGTCGGCCTCGTCGCCGGTGTCGCGTTGGTGCCGGTGGTGCTGGTCGTGCTGGCGTTAATTGCGGCCGTGGCCGTGATCGGTGCCGTGCTGAGCGTCCTCGTGCCCCTCATCCCGTTCATCCTGCTGGGCCTGGTCGTCTGGGCGATCTTCTTCCGCGACAAGCAACCGGCCGTGCCGGTGGTGTAGCGGGAGATCGATGAACCGCGAACGGTAGCGGGCCGTCCACGACCCACGACCCACCACCCACGACCCACCACCCACCACCCACTACCCACTACCCACTACCCACCACCCACTACCCACTACCCACCACCCACTACCCACAAGACCAGCTCAGGGCGTTGCCGTGTGCCAGTGGGTGTCGCGCTGGTAGGCGTCGCCGGCGCGGAGCAGCGTCGCCTCGTCGAGCATTCGCCCGGTCAGCTGCAGACCGATCGGGAGTCGGTCCTCCGAGAAGCCGCACGGCACGCTGAGCGCCGGCAACCCCGCCAGGTTGGCGCTGACCGTGAAGATGTCCGCCAGATACATCTGCAGCGGGTCGTCCGCCTTCTCCCCCAGCCGGAAGGCCGGTGTCGGCGTGGTCGGCATGGCGATCAGATCGACAGCCGCAAAGGCGCGCTCGTAGTCCTGCCGCACCAGGGTACGGACCTGCTGCGCCTTCAGGTAGTAGGCGTCGTAGTAGCCGGCGCTCAGCACGTAGGTGCCGAGCAT
>CAZNOC010000460.1:0-2917 GCA_964574545.1 uncultured Bifidobacteriaceae bacterium
GCGCGGCAGCGCCGAGTGGTACTTCGAGAGCGCGGCGCTGCGCGTGCCGGCGCTCTGGGACTGGGCGCGCGCGGCCGGCCTGCGCGTGGGCGGGGTGTCGTGGCCGGTCACGGTCGGGGCGCCCATCGACTACCTGTTTCCCGAAACGCACCAGTCGCCGGCCGGCACAACCTGGCTCGACCTCGCTCGCGAGCACTCCTCGCCGGGGCTGATCGACGCCGTGGTGGCACGGCTCGGCGGCTTCGGGCCCCGCGACAACCTCGACTACGAAAAGCGCGATCGTTTCGCCGCGATGGCAGCCGTGCACATCATCGAGCGGCATCGGCCGGACCTGCTGCTCGTGCACCTCGTCGAGACTGACGGCGCGCAGCATGCCTTCGGCCCGGGGTCGACCGAGGCGCACGCGGCGTTCAGACGGGTGGACGATCGGCTCGGCGAGATCGTCGCCGCCGTGGAGCGCACGGGACTGGCGGAGCAGACCGCGTGGGTCGTCACCGGCGACCACGGCTTCTATCGCGTGCACAGCGCCTTTCAGCCGAATGCCGTGTTGCGCGAGGCCGGCCTACTCGACGTCGACGCGTCGGGACGCGTGACGGCCTGGCGCGCCATCGCGCATCGCGCCACCATTCGCCTTCGCGATCCCGGCGACGTCGCGCTCGCGCGACGCGTGGACGGGCTGTTCCACGACTTGGCGGAGGGACCGTATCGAGGGCTGTTCTCGGTGGTCGGTCGCGACGAGGTGCGGCGGCTCGGCGGCGATCCGGACGCGTTCCTGATGATCGAGCCGATCGACGGGTACACCGTGGCGGCCGGCACGGCCGGCGGATTCCTGGTACCGAGCCCGCGCCGCGGCGATCACGGCTACCTGCCGACGATGCCGGCCATGCGCACGGGGCTGGTGCTCGCCGGCGCGGGCATCGCGCGAGGTGTCGTCGTGCCGCTGGCGCGCCAGATTGACATTGCCCCCACGGTGGCGCGGTTGCTCGGACTGGAGGCGGCGGAAACGGACGGTGTCCCGATGACGGGTGTCGTTGAGTAGACGACGGCACTCGTGTCGGGCCAGGAGTGACCGCGGGAGGGACCGGAGGCGACGGTGGCTCACGGTGCAGGCCCGGGTGCGCCGGCGGTGGGAGCTGGAAGCCGGGCCGGTGCTGAGCGTCCTGAGCGTGTGGTGTAGTGGCGGCGAAACCAAGGGAGGATCGGCGATGCGGAAGACCCTCATGATAGTCATAGCGGCTGGGGTGTGCCTGGCGGCAACCGGCCGTGTGCCGCTGCTCGCGCAGGCGACCGGCGCCATTACCGGAGTCGTGGTCGACTCGACCGGCGCCATCGTGCCGGGCGCGACGATCGAGGCGATCAATGCCGGCACCGGGTTGACGCGCACCACGGTCAGCGGCTCCGACGGCCGTTACACCGTGCTCCAGCTCCCCCCCGGGCCGTACCAGGTGCGGGCGTCGCTGCAGGGCTTCCGGACGACGGTGCGGGACGGAGTGACGGTGACGGTCGAAAGCACGTCCCGTGTGGACATGGAGATGACGGTGGGGGCGCTCGAGGAGGCCGTGACCGTCACCGCGGACGCCCCGCTCGTCGAAACGCGCAGCGCCACGCTCGGGCTCGTCGTCCAGGAGCGGGAGGTGGCGGAGCTGCCGCTCAACGGGCGCAACTTCACGCAGCTCGGCACGCTGATGCCGGGAGTCGTCGCGCCGCCGGCCGCGCTCGGCGGCGCGTCGGGCGAGGCCACGCCGGGCGGCTTCGGCGCCGTGACGGCCGGCTTCAACGTCAACGGGATGCGCAACCAGTCGAACAACTTCCTCCTCGACGGCGCCAGCAACAACGACACGTTCAACACGGGGTTTGTCCTGCGCCCGCCGCCGGACGCGATCCAGGAGTTCAAGATCCTGACGCACTCCTACGCGGCCGAGTACGGCCGGAGCGCGGGATCGGTGGTCAACGTGGTGACCAAGAGCGGGAGCAATGACCTGCACGGCGGCCTGTGGATCTTCAACCGCAACGAGGCGATGCAGGCGCGCAACTACTTCGCGGCGCGCGATCAGGAGAAGCCGTCGCTCAAGCAGAACCAGTTCGGCGGGTCGCTTGGCGGCCCGATCGTCAGGAACCGGCTGTTCGGGTTCGGCTACTACGAGGGCTTCCGCAACACCACTGGCATCACCCAGAACTTCGTCGTGCTGACCGATGCTCAGCGCGAGGGCAACTTCGGATCCACGACGATCCGCGACCCGCTGACGGGCCTGCCGTTCCCGGGCAACCGGATTCCGGCCAACCGGATCGATCCGGCAGCGGCGCGCCTGATTCAGGACTTCGTGCCCCGCGCCAACAGCGGCGCCAACCGCTTCGTCACGTCCCCGGATGTGACCGACGACCGCGACCAGTTCGGCGTGCGCTTCGACTACCAGCTCGGCGCGAACAACTCGCTGCTCGGCCGGTACATCCGCAGCGAAACCGAGCGTGTCGAGCCCCCGACCACCCGCCCGATTGGGTCGACGTCGGTCGCGACGCTGCAGGACGTGATGCTGGCGAATACGCACGTGTTCCGGAACAACGCGATCAACGTGACCCGCGTCTCCTACGGCCGGATTGCGGCCAATCCCGCCCTGACGAGCGGCCTCACCAATGACTCGTTCGGGATCAATCTGCCCCACAACGTGCCGTCGGCCCAGGGGCTGGCCAACATCACGCTCAACGGTTTCTTCCCGCTCGGCGACCTGCAGCAGCCGTTCGTCGAGCGCCTCAATCAGACGCTGCAGATCGCCAACGACTTCACGTTCGTCCGCGGCGGTCACCAGGTAAAGATGGGCGTCGACGTCCGGCGAGAGCAGTTGTTTATCGCCTTTGTGAACCGTCCGAACGGCGACTTCACGTTCAACGGCGTTCACACCGGCAACGCGGCGGCCGATTT
>CAZNOC010000461.1:0-2893 GCA_964574545.1 uncultured Bifidobacteriaceae bacterium
GCAACGCCGCCGACATCATGATCGGCGAGAGCACGTTGTTCAGGTCGTGCGCGATACCGCCGGCCAGGGTGCCGATGCTCTCGAGCCGCTGCGTCCGAAGGAACTGCCGCTCGAGGCTCTTGCGCTCCGTCAGGTCCTGCAAGGCGCCGTGCAGCCGCGCGATGCTCCCATCCTCGCGGCGCTCCGCCTCGCCACACACGCGCACCCAGAGGCGCCGGCCCGAGAAGGTATCGGATTCCACCTCGAGATCGAACGGCGTGCCCTCCGCCGCCAGCGCCTCGACCGCCCCGACAACGGTCGTGCGCCACTCTGGCGGGTACAGGGCCAGGGCCTCGGCCAGGGAGGGCTGGACGCCGGGGGGCACGTTGAGGATGTCCCGCAGGGCGTCGGACCAGATCACCGTGCGCGCCGGAAGGTCCACGGCCCAGGCTCCCAGGCGGGCAATCCGGGTGGCCGTCCTGAGCAGAACCTCCCTGGCGCGCAGCGCTGATTCCGCGCGCTGGCGCTCGAAGTGCAGCCGCAGCATGTCGGCGAGCGACCTCAGCAGTTCCTTCTCCTCGGCGAGGAACGGGTCTGGGCGGTGTGGCGGCCGCTCTTCGAGATAGACAACCTCGATCGATCCCCTGAGGCCGTCGCTCGTCGCGAAGGAAGTCTCCGACCGCCATTCCGTGACCTCGAAGCCCTTCGTCTGGCACGTCTCGGCGCCGAAGGTGACACGCGCGGCAGCCACGTCGGGATGCTGCATGGCCGGCGGCAGGAGGTCGGCGATCCGCTGCAAGAGCCTGGCGCCCGACACCGTGTCGTCCTGCAGGATGCTTGCCGCGCTGCGCAGGGCGTCCAGTTCCTTGACGCGCTCGTGCAGATCGTGCAGGAGCGACTGCCGCTCGACTGCGGCGCGCTCCCGCTCCAGCAGGTCCTCCTGCAACGCCCGATTTGCCTCTTCGAGCTGCAGCGTCTTCTCTTCGAGCTTGCGGATCAGCGTCTCGCTGTACACCTTCAGCACGGCGGTATCGTCGGCATTCGGTTGGCGCGGCATGCCCGGCGCAGCCGACGAGGCGCGCGCCAGGACCTCGCGCACGCGGTCGAGAAAGGCGTCCGGCTCCGACGGCTTCAGGATGAACCCGTCCGCTCCCAGGTTCAGCGCGAGCTGCTCGTCTTCGCTCTCCGTGTACGTCGCCGTGTAGACGACGAACGGGACCAGCTTGAGGCGGGCGTCAGCCTTCCAGTGACGCAGCAGCGTGTAGCCGTCCATCACGGGCATGAGCAGGTCGGAGATGATCAGGTCGGGCGGCGCCTGACGTGCGATGACCAGGGCTTCCGCGCCATGACGCGCCGTCTCGACCTCGCACCCGTTGCCGGCCAGCAGCGTCTGCAGGTAGTAGAGGTTCTCTTCCTTGTCGTCAACGACGAGGACGCGGGTCAGCACGCGGGTCCGCCTTCCGGCGGGGCCAGACCGAACGCCTGAATCTCCGCCACGAACGTGTCTGGATCTATCGGCTTCTCGATGTAACCGGTGCAGCCCGCCTCGAGCGCCTTCTCACGATCGCCCACCATGGCATAGGACGTCACGGCGACGATGGGGACGTGCCGCAGCGCCTCGTGCCTGCGCAGCTCGCGGGCCACGGTGTGCCCGTCCATCCCGGGCAACTGGATGTCGAGCAGAATCATCGCCGGCACGTGCTCGAGCGCCGACGCTATCCCGCGGGGGCCGTCCACGGCAGAGATGACGCGGTACCCGTGCCGCTCGAGCAGGAACGTCGCGAGATAGCGGTTCTGATCGTTGTCCTCGATCAGCAGGATCGTTGGTGTCATGCCCCTACATCCGTTTCGCGAGGGGCAGCGTGACGGTGAACGTGCTGCCCTCTCCCCACACGCTCTCCACGCCGATCGTGCCGCCGAGAAGCTCCGCCAGGCGGCGGCAGATCGACAGCCCCAGTCCGGTGCCCTCGTGGTGGCGCGTCAGGCCCGTGTCGATCTGACGGAAGGGCTGGAAGAGGGTCACCAGGTCGTCCGGCTTGATCCCGCTACCGGTATCGGTGACCCGGATCCGCACGGCAGGCCTGGGCGCATCGCCCGGCGCGGAACGGAACGCGTCGACCTCCCCGGCGGTCAGCGTGACGCCGCCCTCGTTCGTGAACTTGACGGCGTTGTTCAGAAGGTTGAGAAGGATCTGCTCCACGCGACGCCGGTCGCTGATGAGCGGCGACAGCCCCGCAGGCAGCTCCGCGCGCAGCGTCAGTCCCTTCTTCTCGGCCATCGGCTGCACCGCGCCGACCACCCGCGCGATGGACGCGGCAAGATCGACCGGCTCGGCCCGCACTTCGAGCTGCCCGGCCTCAATCTTGGAGATGTCGAGCACGTCTCCGATGAGATCGAGCAGGTGCCGGGCGCTCGTGCGCACCATGCTCAGCTGTTTGTGCTGTTCCTCGTTCAACGGCCCGGCGAGCCCCTGAAGGAGAAGGCCGGTGAACCCGAGGATCGAGTTGAGCGGCGTCCGGAGTTCGTGCGACATGGTGGCGAGAAACGCAGACTTGAGCCGGTCCGCAGCCTCGGCGCGCACGAGCGCCGACTTGAGTTCCGCCGTCCGCTCCGCCACTTTGACCTCGAGGCCTGCGAGCGCATCGCGAAGGGCGGCCTCCGCGCGCGCGCGTTCCTGTTCCGCCTCCCGGCGCGCGGTGATGTCGATGGCGATGCCGCCGACGAGACGCTGCCCGGCGGCGTTGCGAAACGGAAACTTGAAGCAGTTCCAGTGGAATGGTCTCCCGCGAAGGACGCCGGTATCGTCCTCGATCTCGATCATCTGGTCCCGCTCGAGCACCTCGGCATCGCTGCGCCGGATCCGCTCGGCGGCCTCGGTCGGCACGAGGTCGAAGGCGGTCTTCCCGATCCAGTC
>CAZNOC010000462.1:0-612 GCA_964574545.1 uncultured Bifidobacteriaceae bacterium
GGCGGCGGCGGAGCGACACCGCGCCGCAGGGACCCGCCGGCCCCCGCCGGCCCCGCGCTGGCGGTCGGCCCCCACGGCAGCCTGACGCAAGACGGCGCCGAGGCCTTCGTCGACGCGCTGCTCTTCGCCATCCAGCAGCTCGGCCTGCCCGGCACGCTCACCGCGGCGGAGCGGAGCGAGGCGACCCGCGAACTGGCCAACACCTTCCCGACGCTGCCGGCCTCGCACCAGTCGGCGCTGGAGCAGGCTCGCGACACCTGGAACCGTGTGCAGGCCGGCTGGGCCGCCTCGACCCAGCCCGACCGCGAGCAGTTCGTCCTCGGCATGCTCGTCATCGCCTTCGGCGAGGAGGCCATCAGCCAGGCCCTCGCGTCCAGCAGCGGCGCGGGCGGCGGCGGCGGCGGGGGCGGCGGCTGCCAGACGATCGACGACTGCATCGGGCGGTACGCGCCCGGCGGCGGCATCGACTTCAACCGGACCGCCAGCTGCGGCATGAACTGGGCCTGCGACCGCTACGACGCGAGCACCGGCACCTTCCACTACCGCGACGATCGCTGAGCCCGCGCGGCGGCCACACCTACCGCCGCGCGGCCACGACCCGCTTCGCCAGTC
>CAZNOC010000462.1:622-2878 GCA_964574545.1 uncultured Bifidobacteriaceae bacterium
CGCGATCTTTCCCGTTCCATGGAAGCTAGAGCCCGCCGATGCCCCTGTTGCGCGTGCCAGGGCCTACTCCCGGCCCAACTCGCTCTCGAAGAGGCTCAGGAGCTCCTCGGCCAGGATCGCCACCTGCCGTGAAACGGTCTCGGGTTCGCCAACGCCCAACTCCGCTCGGCCTGCCATCATCGAACCGGTGGCGCCGTGCCCCTTGGCGAATAGATCTTCGAGGTAGCCGAGCGCTTCTACGGCGACCTCCCTACTGACTTCGTGGTTCAGGAGTGCATGGACTCGCCGCTGAAGGTCGTCGATCGGGTCTGCGCTGACGAGAATGCGGTAGACGTCGTGGGCGTCCTTGTCGAGCAGCCGATCGGGGGCCCTCTCGGCACGCTCACCCAGCTTGAACAGCTTCGAGACGAGAAGGGCCGCGGGACCAGCCACGCGGACTCGAACCACGCGGGCGTCGCTGGGTCGAAGAGCCTGGATCTCCATCACGTCGTTGTCGACGAACACGCCCTCCAAACCCCGAGCTTGACGCGCCACGAGGCTGTCGTGGGGCGGCATCCGAACCGACCGCTTACCTGGCCTTCCAGCGAATAGCTCTGGAACCATCAGGTCCACCTCGTCGACTTGTTCGCCGTCGCGTCGCAGCCAAATTCCAGGTTGCGGATTCGCATCATCATGGGCGAACCCCGCGCGAAGCATCGCCTCGTCGATCGTCGGTGCCGGTCCAAGTTGTCGGGGATCGATGGCCAGGTCGGAGTCTTTCGTGTACGGCGCCAAGGCCACGGGTGTGGCCGTCTCTCGCAGGTAGATCGCCTGTGCGCCGATGACGACGATCGAGCCCAAGTGCGCTTCGAGTGCCTCGAAGGCGTCGAGCATCGCTGTCCGAGTGCGAACCAGGATGTCGTCAGTCACGGTGTCGCCACGCGCTCTCATGCCTCTCCATCCAAGCGATCAGTGCCTCAGCTTCGGTGGGGCTTCGTCCCGGGCCGGTCAGGAGATCGACGAAGACCTGTGAAGCCGCCGCGATCAAGATGCCCTTGTCGTTGGACCAGGCGCGGTCAAGGACGACATCATACTTCGGCTCTGCAAGAACCGTATTGGCTCCAGCTTCGGTCGGCTGGAGCCCCCAGCGCCGAGCCGCTGCTTCGGCATCGGTCGTGTAGATGATGGCAAGGGTTGCCGGGGCGTACTCAGCCCAATGTGCCGCAGCGAGCGTTCCGGACAACGCATACTTGCCTTCAGGACGGTCCTGAGCCATTCGACTCAGGAGGCCGGGTATGCCTCTCGGGGCGATCCATCTCGTGACGCGGCTGTTCTCCATGAGGCTGTAGTCAGAACTCCACGATCTCAGCAACTGACCCCAATCCTTCACGCGAACCGTGCCGTCTTCATCACGAAGAGCCAACCCCGCGCGCTCCAAGTACGCGACGACGCGATACGCCGCACCCGTCGAAGTACCAGCAACCGCTACGAGGTCCCGCATCCGCCAACTCCTGTCGAAGTCGGCGAGCGCTCGAACCACCCGCGCGGCCGGTTCGCCCTTCAGCGTGCCCCGGGGCCGCCCGGGACCGCGCCACGGGTTCTTGTCTGCACCTCGATCCGCGATGAAGAGTGCCGGCTGCGTGAGTTCCACTCGCATGTTGCCCGTTGCATCGACGAACGACAAGCCTGCATCGTCCAAGCGTGAGCGAACCTGCGGCGACAGATACGTGGCCATGACGACCCCGCGCGAGCGCGTGGGCGCGGATATGCGCCCACCAAGGCGCCGCTTCACTTCGCTGACGTCCCGTCCATCGACCGTGCGCTTCACTTCCAGATGCAACTCGGCGCGTTCGAGACTCGGTGACGTGATCTCGATGACGCCGTCGCCCTGCACGTTGACTGGCTGCTCGACGAGCGTCGCAGTCCAGCCCCTCGGCAGCCGGTTGGCTATCTGCGCGGCGCACCGTCGAAGCACTTCGCTCTCGGTTCGTGGTTCGTCATCGAGCGGCATTTCTTGCGGCCCCCACTCCCTGTTCTGGAAATACCATAGCACCGATGGCAGCGGAATACGATAGATTTGCGAACGCGGATGGTCATGAGCCCAGGGTCCGACTTCGACCCGACCCGCTTCGCGCCCCTCGTCCAGGAGCTCGAGCGAGACGGCATCCGACTCGTGGGCTACCACGACCTCGCGGGCGATCCCGACCGCGACCGCCTTCTGGTCGACCTGCAGCGCACCCTCGAGGAGGACGCGCTGGCGTTCGAGCCCGTCATCCC
>CAZNOC010000463.1:0-2874 GCA_964574545.1 uncultured Bifidobacteriaceae bacterium
GACCCACAACGCTCTCCGATGCTTCTGGCATCGATCGGGCCGCCGAGTAGTGGCCTCCCATCCGCGAAATCTGCGTAATCTGCGGACCGTCCTCGTGGCAGGCGGCGAGGGGCATCAACCCAGCGGCGATGCATATCTGGAATCATGGCTTACGTGACCGGCAAATCCTTGCCGGGGTCAGCGACGCGTCAACAGCCCGAGCGCGGCGGCGGGATCGATGACCGGGATCGGAGGGTCGGGGAATCCGTCCGGGTCTCGGCTGATGATGGCGTCGCAGCCGGCGGCTTCGGCGCATGCGGCGCAGACCGCGTCCTCGAAGTCGGGCCAGGCCAGCACGAGTGCCCGACGGAGCACCACGTCGGTGACGGGCGCGACGGCGAAGACGTGCAGCAGTTGCTCGACCGCTCGCCTGGCGAACACCGGCCCCTGCGCCTTCTCGAGGATGTCGAACACCGTCGTGGCGCCGTGGGCCGGGATGAACCCCTGACCGCCGCCCTGTTCCAGGACGGCCCACAGACGCACGGCGGTCTGTACGCCCGGCTTCCGATCGAGGATGACGTCCAGGAGGACGTTGAGGTCGAGCAGGACCTTGGTCACCGGTACTTCCGCTCGAGATAGCGACGATGCGCGGTGGCATCGGTCCCCTTGCCGGCGCCATGGAGAAGGCGAAGCACGGGGGGCATTTCCTGGCGGGGCAGCGGGCGGGCGAGCAGGTCGAGATAGCGCTCGACCAGTTCCGAGACCGACGTGCCGCGCCCGGCGGCGTAGCGCTTCGCGCGCCGCACGACCGCTTCATCGACGCTCAGGGTCAGCTTGGCCATGGCCTACGTATCATATTACGCGCGCGATACGTATCAGAGCGACGGTCCTGGACCCCTCATTGGCGTCTCTCGTACGCGCCGACATCGACGCCTGATCCCTGCGGCCGCGGGGTGCCTGTCCTGTCGCGGGTGACGTCGCGCAGGGGCAGTCCGGCGTCGATCGCGGGGGTGCCGGGGGCAAGGCGGTAGTCGTGCCTGGCGGCATCGACGAACGTGTCGGGTCCGGCGCCGAGGTTCGACGGGTGGGCGGCCTCCGACGGCAGGGATCCGAAGACGAGCAGGTTCCGGATCTCGAGGCCGCGGCTCGAGGATGAGGCCGCCCGGAACGGGCGATCGACGCCGCTTCCCACGGTCGAGTTCCACACCTGAAGGCGTTCGATGTCGTCCTCGTACCGGAACGCGGTGGCCGTGTCGTAGACGACGGCGTTCATGATCGTGACCCACGCGCCGCCGCGCGCGGCCGATGTCCCGCCGCGCAGGCGGAACGCGATGTCCGAGTCGAACACGGTCACCCCGTCGAGCGTCGCCTCGACGTGCTCCTTCAGGTTGAACGCCGCCATGTTGTTGATCAGCCCGTCGCGAAACCCTGACGCCACCGTGTCGCGCACGGTGAGCGTGGCCCGTGGATGGGCGGCCGCGGCTTTGGTGTCGATGGCGTTCTCTCCGGGCACGACGCCCGCGGCGAAGCCGTTCACGGGCGCGGGCAGCGGCGCCAGCCAGATGTGGCAGCCTTCGACGGTCACGTTGCCCCAGCCGGGCGCGAGGCGGGCGGAATCGATCTGGATGCCGTCGCCGGAGAAGGTGTGGATCTCGGTGTCGCGGATGGTGAGATCGTGGACGGCCGCCGCGGCGATGCCGTGCGCATCGGTGCGTCCGCCGGCGGCGTTCAGCGCGTGATGGATCAGGCTGCCTTCGATCAGCACGCCGCGCGGGCTGCCCATGTCCACGAGGTCGCGGCTCGACCGGCGGACTTCGACGTTGCGCAGCGTGAGGTAGTCGGCGCTGTTGGAGACGCTGACGGTGTCTGCGGGGCCGAACTGCCCGTCGAACACCAGCCCCTCGATGGTGACGTGGGGATGGTTGACGCGGATCACCCGTCCGGAGGCGGTGACGATGGCGGATCCGCGCGGGCCTTCGGCGCGCAGCCGAATCGGCTGTCCCGCGCCGCCGCCGCGCGCGGTGGTGAGCGACTCGGCGTAGGTGCCTGGCCGGACGGTGATCGTGTCGCCGGCCTGAGCCACGCCGAGCGCGTCGCCAATCCGCCTGAACGGCGCCTCGCGCGATCCAGAGCCTGCGCCGTCTGGCGCGACGAACCACTCCCGCCCGTCCGCCACATGGGAGCCACCCGGCCCCGACGTGACGAGCGCCAGGAGCAGGATCGCGGCGACTCGGATCATGAGGCGACGATAGCATTCCTCGGTGGGTTCATCCGCTGATTACGCGGATGACGCAGAGGTAGCACGTGGGGCCCCGCTGCCGCCGGTCCGGGACCGGCGGCGTGGACGAGCGCGGGCGGGGCGGGGGTGAGCCGCCCAGCCGACCGAGACCGGCTCACCCCCGCCCCGCCCACGCTCGTCCCTCCGCGGCCTTCGGCCGCACCGGGGCCCGCAGCCGCCCTGTCCAGATCCGGACAGGGGGACAGACCCCATGCGATAAGCAGACCCCATGCGATAAGCATGCATCCCCTGAATACGCGGCTTACGCAGATGTAGGCCTTCGGTCGCGCCGGGGCCGCAGCCGTGCCGTCGCGCCGAAAACGCCGATCGTCGAATGAATCCGCGAAATCCGCGAAATCCGCGGATTGTTAGAGGGGTCTGTCCCCTCCGCAGCCCCTCTCCGGAGCCGAAAGACCCCAGACAGGCAGACTATTGTCCACCACACCTGTGGATTGACGGCACGGCTGCGAAGCGAGGCAATATTCTCTAAATTACTATGTATCAGTATGTTATGGTCAGATCTTGACCGGAACCAGGGTGGTCGCCGGCTTGCTTTGTTCTCGATAAGCCATCGTGTCGATACGTTTCTCCCAGGAAGACATCCTCAGGTTCGCTGA
>CAZNOC010000464.1:0-2870 GCA_964574545.1 uncultured Bifidobacteriaceae bacterium
GGACCCAAACTGAACGAAAGCGGCAGGACAGGTCTGTCCGCCGTGCTGAAAACCGTCGCTGCCGGGCCAGGATGCTGCGGGTTCGCGGCTTGATCCGCCCACATTCGAGCGTTCCGGTGACCGCAGACCAGGCTTGGACTGCAAATCACTTGATCTGGCGGCAAAATCAGGTGACCTTGCAATCAAACGGCAAGCCACTTGGGGAATGTCGGTCAAAAGGTCAGGGAGACATCCAATGAAGCCGGCAGACCAGATCGAATCCGTCGCCATCATCGGCAACGGCCTCATGGGGCAAGGGATTTCGCAGGTCTTCGCCCGCGCAGGAAAACGTGTGACGTTAATTGGCCGGAATCCGGCAAGCCTGGAGAAGGCGCTCGGCGTGATACGGGGGAACTTCAGCGCATTTGTGGAGCGCGGATTGACCGGCACCGATGATGCGGCAGGAGCCCTCGCCCGGATCATCATCAGCACCGACCTTGGCGATGCGGCAGGTGCCGATCACGTAATCGAAGCGGTGCCAGCGGTGCGCGAAACGCAAATCGAAGTGTTTGGAAAGCTGGACGGCATCTGCGCGCCGGACATCGTTCTGGGCTCCACCAGCGGCCAGCCGATCAGCCTGATGGTGGGCAGGATGAAACACCCCGAGCGCGCCGTAGCGATGCACTTCATCTATCCAGCGCAACTGATTCCGATTGTCGAGATTTGCGGCGGACCCCAAACGTCTTCCGACGTTGTGCAATGGGCCTGCGACGTGATGACGGCGGTGGGCCAGACACCCGCCTTGATGAACAAGGAGGTTGACGGCTTCATCATCAACAGATTGCAATTTGCGGTGCTGCGCGAAGCATGGTCGATGTGGGACAACGGCATCGCCTCCGCCGAGGCCATCGACAATTCCTTCAAACTGTCGCTCGGACGGCGCTATTCGATCACCGGACCCGTCGAAAGCGCCGAGCTCGGCGGCCTCGACATCATGCACAAATTCGCGGAATTCTTGCTTCCTGATCTGGACACTTCGAAGTCTCCGCCTGCCGCTATTGCCGAACTGGTGAAGGCCGAAAACTTTGGCCTCAAATCCGGCAAGGGCGTTTATGACTGGAACACCCGCGACGGCAAGGCGCTGCTGGCCGCGCGCGCCGACAAGCTGTTCCAGCACATGAAGGACGATGCCGCGAAGGGGTAATGGGCGTTCAATCCGATGCTCAGCCACCTGACCGTGCTCCTGGTCTGCCAGCTTGCCGGCGAGGTCGCCGTCACCGCGTTCGCCCTGCCGATCCCGGGACCCGTGGTCGGCATGGCGCTCCTGTTCGTCGCCCTCGTCGTCAGGGGCGGCGGTGGCGGCGCGTTCGACGGCTTCGCCCGCGGCCTCCTTCAGCATCTCGGCCTCCTGTTCGTGCCGGCCGGCGTCGGCGTCGTGCTCCATCTCGACCTCTTGGCCGAAGCCTGGCTGCCGATCGCCGGCGCCTTGCTGCTCGGCACCGCGATCACCATGGCCGTCACCGGCTGGCTGATGCAGCGCCTTGCCCGGCCGTCGCCCGGCGCGGTTTCCGGGAGCGGGCCGGAGGCCGGACGATGAGTGCCGACCTCTACCAGATCTGGGTCTACCTCGCGGCGAGCCCGCTGCTCGCGCTGACCGCGACCCTCGTCGCCTACCAGGCGGGGCTCTGGCTGCACCAGCGCGCCGGTGAGAGTGCTCTGGTCAATCCCGTGCTGATCGCGGTCCTGGCCCTCCTCGCAGTGCCGGGTGCGGGGCTGCCGGCGAGCCTTCTCTTTGGCCTCGTCGGGATGGCGCCGGCCGGGGTGATCATTGCCCTTGCCGGTGCGGCGATGGCGCCTGAACGGCGCGCTTTCGGCATCGGCATCTTCTATACCGTCTACTACGCCATCGTGACGGCCGCCCCGCCCGTTGCCGGTGCGGTCTTCGACGCCACGGGCGATCCCCATGGCCCCCTGGTGCTCGGCATGGTGCTGTTCGCAGCTGTCGTGCCCGCCGCCTTGCTCTTCCGGCATGTCGAGACCCGGTCGGCTTTTCGCCCCGCACCCGCTCGCCAGCACCCATAACCGAAAAGAACGGTGGGGCGCGGGGAGGCGGCGCCTCCCCGAACTTCCTTTTCTTTTCCTGAACTTTAGCTGCGTTTCCTGATCTTCGGCACCCGATTGCTGGTTTGCAGGCGGAATTCGTCGGGCATGCCGCGGCCGAGGAGCGGGCGGAGGTACATGTGAAACTGGTCGGTGACGCCGGTGCCGGCTTCGTCGATGAAGTGGTCGGGCATGGTGCGGGTCTTGGCGGCGACGTCGGCGAGCGGCACGAGTTCGTAGTCGACCTGGTAGTTGCCGACGCGCTGGATGGTGACCGAGCCGTCGCTGTCGCCCCAGAGCGCGTATTTGACGGCTTTTTCGCCGACCTCGCGGGCTTCGCGCTGGTCGATGTCGGAGGTGCAGCCGACGAAGGAGCGTTGCATGTAGCCGAAGGTGTCGGCGCGGACGCGGCTGATGCCGAGGCGCTCCTTGACCAGATCGGCGAGGCGGTCGGCGAGCGCGCCAGTGCCGGAGAGTTCGAGATTGCCGTGGGCGTCCTTGGTGAGCGCCTTGCCGAGTTGGCCGATGATGGGCTGGCCCGACGCGTCGTGGATGCCTTCGGAGACGGCGACGATGCAGCGGCCGTGGCGCTCGTGGGTGGCCTTGACGGCGGCGATGAAGGCTTCGGGATCGAAGGAGCGCTCGGGCAGGTAGATGAGGTGCGGGCCGTCGTCGGGGAATTTCTTGCCGAGCGCCGAGGCCGCGGTCAGAAAGCCCGAATTCCTGCCCATGACGATGGCGATATAGACGCCGGGCAGGGCCTTGTTGTCGAGGTTGATGCCCATGAAGGC
>CAZNOC010000465.1:0-2857 GCA_964574545.1 uncultured Bifidobacteriaceae bacterium
GTGAGCAGAACCGGGCCCGTGCGGTCGCACCAGGCGTCGACCAGGTCGCGGCGTGCGATGCGGACGACCGTGCGCATCCTCACCGTCGAAGCAGGTTCGTGCCGAGCGTCATCAGCACGCGGCGGGGCGGCTGCGGAACGATGAAGAACGCGTGGTTGTCGTAGTGACGGCCGTCGAAGACATTGCGGACCGCGAGCCGCAACTCCCAGCGATCGCGTACATACGAGGCATGGAGGTCCGCGCGGCCGTGACCCGGAATCTGCGTCGGCGTCAGGGAAATGGCCCCGGCGCGCTGGCTCGCGGCCACGACGTTGACGCCCAGGCCGATGCCTGCCGGCAGGCGGTAGGACGTGAAGAGGCCGGCTTCGTGCCGCGGCGTGCCGATGAGTGCGGCGCCGACGGGCAGGCGGTTGTCGCGGCTGACGTAGGCGTCCGTCCACGCGTAGCTGCCGACGAGCAGCCAGCCGGTGCTTGGGGTGCCGGTCACGTCCAGCTCGAACCCGCGGCTCTTCTGCTCGCCCGTCTGGATGCTAAACTGCGGGTTGTCGGGGTCCGGCGTGATCACATTTGTCTTACGGATGGCGTAAACGGCGGCGGTCGCGCTCAGGCGCCCGTCGAGCCACTCCTGCTTCCATCCCGCTTCGATCTGTTGCCCCCGCTCCGGTTCGAACCCGACATCGTCGCGGCTGGCTGGACTGAAGACCGTCGGCGCCTGGGGGAAGAACGACCGCGAGAAACTCAGATAGACGGCCGACCGGGTGGTCGGGGCCACGACCAGCCCGACCCGTGGGGTCAGCGCCGTATCGTCCTGCTCCCCCAGCACCTCGCCTGATTCGTAGTCGCGAAAGAGCGATGACGCGCCGTCGGCGCGCAGCCCGGCGAGCAGCTTGACACGCTCCGTCAGCTCGACAAGGTCCTGGACGTAGACGGACCTGACGTCGGTTTTCTGATCGTCGCTGAAGCCGAAGAGGAACGGTCCAGGTTCGGCGCCGTGTTGGGGCGCGAAGACGTCGATGGGCGCGATGGAGTACCCGAGGAAGTCATACTTGAAGAGCTTTCGTGTCTATTCCACCCCCGCCACGAGCGTGTGCCGGAGACCACCCGTGTGCAGCGTGCCCAGCAGATCGCCGCGGACGGTGTAGTCGTCGGCGTCCTCGTCGCTGTCCCAGACGATGCGGTTGATCGTGCGGCGGTCCGGGCGGAGGCCCGTCATTGACACGTAGCGCGGATCGGCGTGGCTGCCAAGCGCGCTCACGCCGGCCCGGACCGTCCACCGGGGCGTGAGCATCTGCGTCAGCTCCAGGCGCAGCGCGCCCTGCTGATTGCGGCCGCGGTTCAATGTCTCTCCGTAGAAGTTGGTGAGCGGCACGGAGAGAAACTCCGGCTGCGCCAGGAAGCCGATGTCAAAGGTGTAGTCGTATCGCTGGAACTCGCCGTCGAATTCGACGATCGTCCGGTCGCTCGGGCGCCACGCGACGCGTGGCGCCAGGAAGTAGCTGGTGGTCGCGCCGTGGAGGTCGCGAAAGCCGTCCGCCCTCTCGACGGCGGCGTTCAGGCGATACAGCACCGAGCCGTCGCGGGCGATCGGCCCCCCGATGTCAATCGACGGCCGCATCAGGTTGTCGCCCCCCACAGTGAGCGTCGCGCGGGCGTGGGGCCGCTCGAGCGCTCGCTTGGTCACCGTATTGACCACGCCGCCCACCTCCGCGCCTCCGTACAGGATCGAGGCCGGCCCCTTCAGGAACTCGACGCGGTCGATGTTGGCCAGGTCACGGGCACCGAGGAAGCCTTCCTCTCGATAGCCGTTTCGCAGGTTGTTGCGCGTGCGAAACCCGCGGATGAAGTAGTTGCTGCTGGACACGCCGCCATAGCCGGAGGCGCGCTGCACGCCGCTGACGTTGTCGGCCGCCTCGCCAATGCGCACAGCCTGTCGCTCCTCGAAGAGCTCGCGCGTGACGACCTGCACCGACTGGGGCTGATCGCGAAGCGGAATCGGAATTCGCGTGCCCGTGGATGCGTCGACCGCGCGAAAGGGAGACCCCGCGGAGACGGCCACCGTCTCCGTGAACGGCGCGGTCGTCAGCTGCACATCGAGGCGCCTGTCGCCGGAGAGGTCCACGACCTGCGTGTAGGGGGTGAAGCCGTCCAGCTCGATGCGGATCCGATAGCGGCCTGCCGCCAGCGACTCGACGCGGAACGCCCCGTCCGGCGCTGTGACGACCGTCGCGTCCCCGGAATCCCCGGCAACCGTGACCGCCGCCCCCGGCACGGCCGCGCCCGTCGAATCGACAACCCGGCCTTCGACCACGCCACCGCCGCGAGCCTGCGTCGACGCCGCGGTCGGCGCGTACGCAGCGAGCAGCAGCGCCACCGCCCATCCGATCACTCTGACGTACATGCACCCTCCGGAATCGAAGAAGAATGCGGCGTTCCCGGAGGAGCCGCCTCAGCATTCCGATGAACGGTCGATAGGCGACAACAGACGGTCCGCCTCCCACCACGGTCAGCCAGTGCCTGCGTCCGTCCAGCCGCACCACGGCTCGTCCCCCTCCGGGATCAGTAGCGCTCGACGTCGAGCCCCAGCACGCGCCGGCGTGAGCCTGCTCCTTCATGCCTCGGATCTCACCATCGAACCTGACCAGACAGCCACTGGTTGAAAACGGCGCGGCCGTTCGCAACGGGTGAACCACCATCGGTGGGATGCGCGAGATCGCTGGAGCACTCGGCGTGCTGCTGGCGTTCGGGCAGGCGCTGAACGCGGCGGCCCAGACGGCCAGCCCGGCGGCGGTCACCGCCGCGCTGATGCCCCGTGCGCCGACTATCGACGGCATCCTGGACGACGACGAGTGGCACGCGG
>CAZNOC010000466.1:0-2845 GCA_964574545.1 uncultured Bifidobacteriaceae bacterium
AAGAAGGACGTGTACATCAGGGCACCCACGCCTGGATGAGCTGCATCCTCCAGGCCAGGACCGCCACCACCACGAGCACCGTGGCCGCGGATCCTGCAAGCCCGAGCAGCAGCTTCCTGCGCCGGATCTGCTGCCGCTCCCCGGACGTGATCATCCGGGGGATGACGGCCAGCACGGGCAGGGCCAGGCTGATGACCACATCGTGGTCCGACTGAAGGCGCGTGTCGCGGTACTCGAGCAAAGCGATCAGGCCCAGACCGAGGCCGAGACCCGTCAACAGTCCGATCAGATTGATTCGTTGGCGGTCCGGGCTGGTCGGTCGTTGAGGCAGTCTGGCGGAATCGATCACTCTGAACTGCTCGCCCACCTGGCGGCGCTCGAGGTTGACCGCCATGCTCGCCTCCTCACTTCGTTCGAGCATGTTGGTGTACTGCGCCTCCAGGGTTGAATAGTCGCGCATCAGCTCCGTCAGCTCCGACTCCAGCCCGGGCGCCGCCTCGAGCCTGGACGTGTAAGAGGAGAGCGTCTGCTGCAGGCGCTCCTCCTCCCGCTTGCGGCTCTCGAGGCGTGCCCTGATCTCGCGTGCTTCAATCTGCATCGCGACGAGCGGGTTGGTCCGCCCGCGTGGCTGGCCTGACACGACGACCGGGAGCGACGCCGGCGATACCGCGGCGGCGAGCGCCTCGGCTTCCGCCTTTGCCTCGAGTTCTCCGATCACCCGCTTGGCCCGGACGATGTCGGGGTGCTGCGGTGTCAGCCTCAGCTCCAGGCCGCGGAGTGCGGCCCGCGCGGCCTCGAGCTGCTGCGCGGCCGTGCCCGTCGTGGTGCCGTCCACCGACGGCGTCACAGCCGGCGGCACCTCGCTCGACGCGTTCACACCCTCCGCGATCGCCGCCTCGATCACCAGCAACCGGTCGCGCTCGCGGTTGGCGGCCTCGGCGTTGGCCTGAAGCTGCATCTGCGTCGTCTGGAGCATCTGCAGGTTGGACTGGAGCTGAGAGGGGAGCCGCCCGGCGTTCTGCCGGCGGAACGTCTCGAGCTTCTCCTCGTGCTCCACGAGGCGCCGCCGCGCCTCCTCGAGCTGCGCGCGAAGGAACTGGCTCGTGGAATCGGCCAGCAGTTCGCGGCCCTCGAGGTTCTCCTGTACGAACATCGACGCCAGACGCTCGGTGACCTGCATGGCCGTCCGCGGGTTCGACGACTCGAAGCCCACGGTGAAGGAACTGGCGTCCTGGTTGCGTCCCCTCCCGCGGGGCTGCACTATATCGACCCTGATGTCGCGGCGGCGCATCATCTCGATGATGTCCTCCATGAGCATCGTCTCGCGCTCCTGTTCGTAGAGGTTGAACTCCTCGATGAGACGCTCGAGCCTGGTGCGGCTGAGGATCTGCTGGCTGATGCTGTTGAGGCGCGCGGTGACGCTCTCAGTGATCGTTGAGCGCACAAACTGGTCCGGAATACGCTGCGGGATGACCGCCACGGTGCTCGAAGAACGGTAGCGGTCTGGCAGCGACTTCGCGTACAGGAACGTTGCGGAGGCGAATACCAACGCTGGGACGACTAGGAGCCACTTCCGGCGCCAGAGGATCAGCAGGAAGTCTTCGGGCGCGTATTTCTTACCGGGTAGCATTGGATCTCCTGGAGCGTTGGAACAGTGGGGCCCAGATACTCAGGTGTGCTCTCAGACTCTGCCGGCCGACCTCGCTGGGGAATCCCGGGGCCACTAGGGCAGCCTCATCGAACCGGTGATGGTAATACGAGTACGCGACTCCTAGCTCCACATGCCTGCTGAAGGCGTATCCCAAGTTGACCGCGCCGTGGTAGATATCGAATCCTCCGTTGCCTTCATCGACCAGACCTACCTGGCCCGTGGACGCCTGGGCGCTCAACTGGAGCTGGATGCGGTTGGTAAGCAAGCCACCCAGCACTGCCGATAGCGCGTCCTTGAACACGGGATCGGGCCAAGTCTCGCTGAAACGCACGCCGCGCGAGTAGGCCAGCGCCGCGTTCCAAGTGCGGCCCACTTCGTGATTCAGTCTCGCGTCCCCAACGAGACGAAATCTTGTACTTTGCGTAGCTTCGTCCGGCCCTCCCGCCTCGGTCCTACGCGTGACACTGGTGGCGGCGGATCCGGTCGAGAATGACAGCGTTGTCCGGCGCGAGAAGGATAGACTCCTGCTGTAGTCAATTCCGGCGTCAATCAGGTGATTCCGCGGACGCTGGTCACTCGATCCGTAGCGAGCCTCCGAGTAGCGATACCCGGCCCTGATGCCAAGTCCTCGGCCCACTTCGTAGGCCAGCAAGCCACCCGCACTCTGGTTCTCGAACAGCCCCTCATCGCGCGACGATTCTCGCACTCGATACTGGTAGTCGGCAGAGAGCGAGGTTCGACGCGACACTTGGCGGCTGAACGACGCACCGCCGCCGTAAGCGAAGTAGTGTTCGGTTGATGAGGCTATCTCGAGCCCCGACGCCGTCCCCACCCCCGGGGCGTCGAAGGCAGGCACGAACATGCTACTGAGATTGTAGGGCATGTACGCCGCCGACCCGGCAACCGAGAAGCCAGCCGGCAAACGCAGGGTTGCCGAGAGGGAACCGCGATCTCTACGAAGGAGATCGTCACTCAGCGACGGGTAGTACTTGCCACTCGTTCCCGCCACGGCGCTGACGCTCAAGCGACTCCGACTCAGTGAGTAGGCCAGCGATCCGGAAAACTGGCCAAGTCCTCCCCTGGCGCTTGTGTTGAGATCGTTAGGTCGGGCTGGACGGTCCCCCCTAGCGTCGGCAACGAGGTTGTCGTCCCATCCGCCCCCGAACGACGCGTTCGCCACCAGGCTCTGCTCCC
>CAZNOC010000467.1:0-185 GCA_964574545.1 uncultured Bifidobacteriaceae bacterium
CAGGTTCGTTGAGCCAGAGGATGCCGATGAGGGCGGTACCGACGGCGCCAATGCCAGTCCACACCGCGTAGGCCGTTCCGATCGGCAGCGTCCGCGCGGCAAGGCCGAGCAGACCGACGCTGAGCGCGAGGCAGACAAGCACGAACGCGGTGGGCGTCGCGCGCGTAAACCCCTCCGTCGCCTTC
>CAZNOC010000467.1:195-2842 GCA_964574545.1 uncultured Bifidobacteriaceae bacterium
AGGCAATCTCGAAGAGCGCCGCCACAACGAGGATGACCCACGCCATATCAGCCCCTACCTGGCCGTCCTGCGGCGCTCACCGTCTACCGCCCACCGTCCACCGTGCACCGATCACCGTCCACCGCCCACCGTCCACCGTGCACCGATCAATGTCCACCGTCCACCGATCCCCGTCCACCGATCACCGCCCGCCCCCGTCCACCACCCGCATCGCCATGTGCTCGACCGAGTAGACGCGCAGGCCGTCCACCCAGAGCCAGCCGTTGGCCACGGCATACGCGCCGCGGTCGTCACGGCCCACTTCCGTGATCTCGATCTCGGTGAGGATCGTCTTGTTGCGGGGCACGACCTGGCCGCGGTACTTCCAACTCATCGGCCGGCCGATCGCGATCGGCTCGAACCGTGGCATCGTCATGCCGGCGCCCATGTCGCGGTCGATCATGTGGAACTGCAGCAACTGGATCAGCGCCTCGATGCCGAGCGATCCCGGCTGCACCGGGTCCTGGAAGAAGTGCGCCTTGAAGAACCACTCCGACGGGTTGACGTCCTTCTCCGCGCGCAGCCGGCCCAGGCCCGCGGCGCCGGCCTCGGGCCAGATGCCCGTGACGCGGTCGAGCATCAGCAGGCGCTTGTCGGGCAGGCGCAGCGATCCCGCGCAGTAGCGTTCCGGCCGCCGCGTCAGATCCTCGAGACGGTCACTCGGTGCGTTCACCCACACCCGATCCGCCTCCGTCGTCGGCAGCCCCTTCTGCGTGGCCAGCGCGTCGGGCGAGAAGTGGCCGAACTTGGTCGTGAACTCGTACACCGGCACGTCATCCAGGTAGCACGTGCCCTTGAAGCTCTCGAGGAACATGCCGGGCATCGTGGCCACCGCCGTGCAGCGCGTGTGCGTGCGCAGCGTGCCCGACTCGGGCAGGATCTCGACGAGCTGCGTCGCCGTCCCTTCCAGATTGCGAAACGCGAGATCCGTCTCGCTCGCGAGCGGCGCGCCGCTGTAGGCGGTGAGCCAGCCGCACGGCTGGAGGGCCGCCTCGAGCAGTACGGCATACGGCATCGTGCGCGCGCCGTTGGCGTCGAAGTACCACGCCGTCGGCGACACATCGAACTCCAGATCCACCGCGGCGCCCTTCTCGAAGACGCCGTACGGCCCTTCGACGTGCGTGACCCGGGACATGAAGAGATACGGCGGCCCCGGCAAACGAGGCAGGCGCCTCGTCCCATCGAACCGCGTGAACGCGCGGCCGAAGGCCTCGGAGGGCTTGCCCCAGGCGCAGGCAAGCAGCGAGCGGCTGCCGAACGCGAAGCCGTCCACTTCGGCCACCGGACGACCCGGACGATCCGGGATGACCTGATCCTCCCGCGTGGACAACGGCCAGTCGGGCACGAGCCGAAGACCCATGCGCCGGCAGTGGAAGGCCTTCAGCCCATCGACAGTCCCGAGCAGGTCGGCGTAGATCGTCGGGTAGGGGCCGTCGGTGACCTCCTCCACGAACAGCTCGCAGACGACGTCCTTCGAGGTGGGCAGGACCTGGCCACGACACCGGAGCAGGTACTTCTCCTCCGGCACCGGCTCGAACTGCCAGCCGTCCTTGTCGAGCGTGTAGCCAAGGCCCGTCAGGTAGAACGCCATCAGCTCGAGGCAGCCCTCGAACATCAGCGTGCCGGGCATGCACGGGTCGTTCTTGAAGTGTCCCTGGAAGAACCAGTCGTCCGGAGAGATGTGCGTCTCGGCTCGGCAGTAGCCGCGTCCCCATGGACCGCCTGCCGGATCGAAGTCCGTGACCTCGCTGAGCAGCAGCATCTGGCCGCCCTGGATGCGCGGCGACCGCACGTGCGTCTCGGCGTGCTCGAAGCCGGGACCGAAGCAGTCGAACGGCCGGCCGGCGGCAAACGCCTCGAGCTCGCGCGGGCCGAAGTGCGTGCGCGTGCACAGCACGGCGGGCGGTGTCACCGGGCAATCCGGCAGCGGCGTGGCGGTGCTGATGTCCCACAGCACACCGCCCGACTCGGCCAGGTCGCGGTCGCTGAAGAAGCCGGCCTGCCCCTGCCGCACGCTGAGCCTCACATCGTCTCCCACGCGGCAGTCGTAGTGGAAGAAGAACAGCCGCACGTCGCCCTGACTGGCGTGGCCGTCGATGTGGATGTCGTACTTCAGCGTGTCCCCCACCCGTGGCAACCCGCCATGGTAGGTGAGCTCGCAGCCCAGCAAGCGGTAGACGCGTTCCCCACGGTTGAGGAAGTCGATCCCCATCCACGAGATGAGCAACAGATCCGCCTGGCCCGCCTCGATCATGATGCCGGCCGGGATGCGGCCGTCATTCAGATACCAGGCGTCCGGCGTGACGTCCGTCTCCGTCCAGATCGTGCCCGTGCCGAGCACACCCGGTTCGGCGTCGATGCCGGTGACCCTGTCGGCCAGCAGCAGCGGAGGCTCCGGCATCCGCACCTGCCGGACCCACTGATCCTGCTGCTCGAAGAGCGGGCCGAAGAGCGACGAGATCCTGCCGGAGGACAACACCTCCAGATCGGCCCGGCTAAATTTCGGGCCGGGCAGCTCGGCGAGCGGGGATCGGGGATCGGTGGACGGTGGACGGTGGACGGTGAACGGTCCGATGGGTTCGACGGGTCCGACGGGTCCGACGGGTCC
>CAZNOC010000468.1:0-2834 GCA_964574545.1 uncultured Bifidobacteriaceae bacterium
GGTGATCGGCGCGGTTGTCCACGGCAACGTCGCCGGCCTGCGCGGCGACCTCGAGCGACGTGTGCTCCAGGCACAGGAAGACGAAGTCGTCCGGGCCGGAGCCGGTCACCTGCTGGTCGAACGCCTCAGCGACGACGCCGGGCGCGGGCTGCATGCCGAGTGTGGTCGCGAGGGCGCTCCCGGTACGCGCCATGGCGAACGGCACGTGCGCGAAGTGCTGCATGGCGTGGTGGCCGGGGGTGACGGCGAGCAGCGTGCCGTCGGTGCGCTTGACAAAGCCCATCATGCCGACGAAGCGCACGGTGAGCCCGCCCTGCCGCGCCGAGGCGTGCGGGACGGCGGTGGCGGCGAGGGCGGCGGCCACGCCAGTGGAAACGGAACGGAGAAAGCGTCTGCGGTTCACGGGAGACTCCCACGGTGCGGGTCGTTAGGGGTGGTGTGACTTGCCCCGAACACGGCAAGCCTGGCCCACGCGCCAGGCTGCCGGCCGGTCCGCTGGAGCGCCTGGACCTGCACCTGCTGCAGGCTCTCCGCAGCTGATGCACCGCGCGCGTACGCGCGGTGAAACTCGACGAACATCTGCCGCGCGAGGGTGTCGTCCAGAGGGCCGAGTGCACTCACCACCGTGGGGACGCCCGCCGCGAGAAACGCACGCGCCAGGCTGAGCGCGCCTTCGCCGCGAGCCGATGGGCCGCCGCCGCTGTCGCAGGAGGCCAGCACGACGAGGCCCGTGCGCGAGAAGTCCCGCGCCGCGACCTCGCTCGCGAACACCGCGCCGGAGTGCGGCCGGCCCGGCGCATCGGCCAGCATCAGCCGCGATAGCATCGGGTACTCGGCGTTGGTCATCCCGTGGGCCGCCACGTGCACGACATCGCGCCCTGGGCCATCGTCAAGCAGGCGATCAGGAGTGGCTGTGACACCTGCGCGGAGTTCTGCCGAGGCATAAAGCGAAGCAATCTCGACAACCTCTTCGCGTGATGCCGGTATTGGTGAAAGCCGCGCCCCGAAGGAGGCGGTCGGAGAGCCGATCACAAGCGCAGAGCTGGGCTCGTGGATGTGTGCGCCGGCGCGCTCCGTTGCTCTAAGGAACACTGTGGCGCTTGGTGCCACAGCCAGTGCGATGTCTTCGATCAGGAATCGACTGCGGCGCCGATCCAGCAAACCAGCAAAGGCCACCGAGCTATATGGGTCGTCAGGGACCACGACGAGGAGACGGGCGCTGTGCAGGTTTGTGAGGTGGGGCCTAATCAAGACATCGAAGAGCTCGCCGCTGGCGTGCGTGCCCCCGCTTCCGGTCGAGAGCCCGCTGGTATACGCGGCGACCAATCCCTCGGCACGTGTCCGCAGAACAGGAATTGATGCGGAAGAGACACCACCTGCTTGAATCAACCAGGAGACGAGCTCGTCACCGAACTGGTTCAGAACAAGCAGGGCGACACCCGGAGGAAGTGCAGCCCTAACCCCCTGAAGCGTGGGTCCGTTGCCAATACCCCACTGAAGCGTTTCCGTAATTGTGCGGGCGCGACCGCGTTCGCTTTGGCGGAAGGCTGTCTCTGGATCTCTGCGAAGCAGGGCGAGTTGGATGCCCCGCTCAAAGAGCCCCCACGATCGCTCGGAGTAGCGGATCCGCCCTTCGTTCGAGAGGGATTGACGTTCGGCGTCGAAAGCAGCCTGGCCATCATTGACAGCCTCTTGAGCACCAATCAAGTCCCCGCTTGACGTCAGAGCTCGAGCCAGCGTCAAGGACAGCTGCGCAACACCGAGGCGGTTGCCTTGTGCATGGAGCCGTGCAAGGACGCTCCGGGCTGCAACGGCGGCTCCCGCCACGTCGATGTCGTGGAGCACATCGGCTTCGGCCGACAGAATCGTGAATTCCGACCTACTTCGAAGGGCCTGGTCTGTGATGCGCTGCAGGCGCGCGCGCGCGCCGCGTAGTTCCTCCCGAGCGTCGGAGCCGCTTCCCGTGATCCAGAGGGTGCGTGCACGCTGTGCGATCGTCTCGATCTGCGCACTGACGCTCACTCGCTCTGCGACGCCTAAGGCGAACTGTTGAAGTACCAGAGCGGCGTGAGGACTGCCGATGCCGAGCGCATTGCCCGCTGCGCTCAACAGCAATCCGTACGACACAGTGCCGGTTGTCGAGAGAGGAGTCTCCGAGGCGGCAACCACGCGAAATCCCCATGCCTGGGTCTGATCGCCGATGTAGTCGAGTAGGTTCGCTTGTAGCAGGCTGGCGCCAGCCAGCTGCTCGCCGTCACCCAAGGAGGTCGCCGCGGCAATGGTCTCCTCGTACCAGTACTGCGCGTCTCCAAGGCGTCCCTGAGCAAAAGCAACCATCCCGTTGACCCAAGCTGCTCTCGCTAGGACATCGCCGTACGCGCCGCGCCGCGCTGCAACCTCGACCGATGCCAGCGCCGCTTGAGCCTCGTCGTACCGCCCTCGGTAGTAGTACGCACCACCAAGATCAACCGCGGCGCGAGCCTCCAGCGGGGTGGCGCTTCGTCGCAGGGCCGCCTGTGCCTCCTGCAGCGCCGCAATGGCGGCCTCGCTGCGGATGTCCACCGACGAGAGCGCACGGCCGTATGCGGCGTGGGCGGCCGCCAACGCCTGCGCTGCCGCACCGCCCGCCGCCTCCACCCGGTCGATCGTGACGACGACGTCGCGGCCGAGTTGATCTCCGGTCAGCCGTGCGAAGGCGTCCGCGAGCATGCGTGCCGTGGCGAGCGGGGTCTCGGCATCGCCTCGGTTCAGGGTCGCCGTGGACCAGGCGGGCAGCAGATCGCGCTCCAGAAACTCGCGGGCGCGGCTTGTGTGCTGCCGCACGGCGGCATCGA
>CAZNOC010000469.1:0-2833 GCA_964574545.1 uncultured Bifidobacteriaceae bacterium
ATGGGCTACGGCCGCCGGTTCCTCGCCTCGCTCCCGCCCGCGCCGGTCACGCAACAGATCGACGACATCGCCCGATTCTTCGGAGACTGAGGCGGGAGCCGGGCGGGGCGATCGGCTATCGGCTATCGGCTATCGGCCGGAGCCTACTCGCAGCGCAGCGTGATGGCCGGATCGATCTTCGTCGCCCGTCGCGCCGGAACGAGCGCGGCGAGCGTGGCGACGAGCGCCAGGCCCAGCGCGACGGCTGCGTACGTGGCGGCGTCGAGCGGCGGGACGCCGTAGAGGAGACTCTCGAGCGTCTGCGCGAAGGCGGCGGCGCCGCCATGGGAGTGATCGTCGCGGGCATCTCGGACTGCCCCGGCTCAGATCCGGGTGGCCGTTGTCCGGCCGCTCGGGCAACGGCGTTCCTCGTGTCAACCGGCGCATACGCGGCGATTGGCGCCGGCATCGACGCCCTTGTCGTCGGGCGGACGACGGTGTACCAGGCGCCGATGACGCAAGGACATTCCGCACGAGCGCCGGATAGTCGGCGTGTCGCGATCACCCTGCGTGTTCGGTGGTAGGGGCCGCCATTTCACATCGCCTCGGGGAGGCGCGCCCACGGCCGCCTGATGGGCTGCGCCAGGAGGTATTCCGTCGTAGAATCACGGGGCCAGCCAGTGCAGAGGCGCCGATGCCAAGGCGACGCACCTGCGAGCCGCGATTCCACCCGTTTCGGGTCCGGTGAACTCATGGTCCAGAGCAAGGCGCCCACCGTCGCCGCGTACCTGAAGGAACTCCCGCCCGATCGCCGCAAGGAGATCACGGCGGTGCGCCGGATGGTGCGTGCCCACCTGCCGAAGGGCTACCGCGAGACGATGCGCTACGGGATGATCGCGTACGAGGTCCCGCTGACGCTGTTCGCCGAGACCTACAACGGCCTGCCCCTCTGCTACGCCGCGCTCGCGGCACAGAAGGGCCGGAACACGCTCTATCTGATGGGGCCGTACACCAGACCGGCCCAGCTCACGGCCCTGAGGAAGGCGTTCGCCACGGCAGGCAAACGGCTGAACATGGGCCAGTCGTGCATCCACTTCAAGACCGCGGACGATCTGCCCCTGGACGGGCTCGGCCCCATCGTCGCCGGCGTGACCCCCGACGAGTACGTCCGGCGGTACAAGGAAGCGCGGGCGGCGTCCAGGCCGCCGCGCGCGAAGAAGCGGTGACGGGCGCTCGCTGGATCGTCGCCGCCGCGACGTCGCTGACCGCGCTCTCGGCCGGCGTCGCATCACAGGCCGGCGACACCCTGACCCCGGACGCGAGACTCGAGACGGTCGAAGCCGTCGCGGCCATCGTCGAGCGCGAGTACTTCGACGAGCAGGCGGCGGGGCGCCTCGCGGGGGCGCTGCGACGCCACGCCGGGGAGGGACGATACGACTCGCTGTCCACGCTCGACGCCCTGGCGGCGGCGCTCACGCGCGACCTGCGGTCGGTGACCGCGGACCAGCACCTCCACGTCGGCGTCGTCCAGCGGCCGCGGATGGCGGACACGGCCCCACGCCAGACCGACGAGGAACGGGCTGCGGCCGGGCGGGCGGTCAACTGGAACATCGGATCGCCGGAGCGACTGTCCGGCAACATCGGGTATCTCGAGCTGCGAGGGTTCTATCGTCTGAGCGAAGCGCGCGAGACGCTGGCCGCGGCGATGGCGACGCTCGGCGACACGGATGCGTTCGTACTGGACCTGCGCGAGAACGGTGGCGGCGCCCCCGACACGGCCGCGTTTCTCGTGGGCTACTTCCTCGATGAGCCCGGGATTCCGCTCTTCGAGATCAGACCACGGCGCGGGGCGTCGATGATGTACGCAGCGGACGCGGGCGTTCTGGCCGGCCGCAGCGGCGCACGCCCTGCCTACGTGCTGACGTCGGCCCGCACGTTCTCGGCGGGAGAGGGCGTCGCCTTCCTCCTGCAGGAGCGCGGACGCGCGCTGGTCGTCGGGGAGCCCACGCCAGGCGCCGCCAACCCGGGGCGAGCCTATCCGGCGGGGCCGCACATCGACGTGACGGTACCGAACGGCCAGGTGCGGTCGGCCGTGAGCGGAGGCAACTGGCAGGGGCGTGGCGTCGTGCCCGACGTGCGGGCCCCAGCCAGTGACGCGCGTCGCGTTGCCCACCTCAGAGCGCTGCGCGACCTCCTCGCGCGCAATCCTGCTGCCGACGTCCGGGAACGACTCGAGAAGGCCATCGCCGTGCTCGAGGCAGGAGGCCGGATGCGGCTCGCTGACCCGGAGCGGCGTCCGATTGGAGACCCGTTGAATGGACGCTGACGCCGCCGCCATGGCCAGCCGGCACGACGCCGCGCTTGTTGCGCTATCCGTCGTGATCGCGATGCTGGCGTCCTACGTGGCGCTCGATGTGGCCGGACGCACCACGTCGGCGGGCCGCGGGGCCCGATTGAGGTGGATCGCGGGAGGTGCCGGCAGCATGGGACTCGGCATCTGGTCGATGCACTACATCGGGATGCTGGCGTTCCAGCTGCCCGTGCCGGTGCGGTACGACCTGCCGATCGTCATCGCCTCGCTCCTCGCGGCCATGTTCGCCTCGGGCGTCGCGCTGACGGTCGTGAGCCGGCGCCGGATGGGCATCGCGGCGCTCCTCGCGGGCAGCGTTGCGATGGGTAGCGGCATCTCGGCCATGCATTACGTCGGCATGGCGGCCATGCGCCTCGACGCCGTGACCGTGTGGAATCCGGCCGTCGTCGCGCTGTCAATCGCCATCGCCGTTGTCGTGTCCTTCGTCGCCCTGCTGCTGGCATTTCGGTTCCGCATGGACGCGAGGCCGCTCGCGCCGCTGAA
>CAZNOC010000470.1:0-2832 GCA_964574545.1 uncultured Bifidobacteriaceae bacterium
GATCTCCGGCGCCCGCGCGGCGACCGTCTGCGCCAGCACCCCGTAGATACCGACCGCCGCGAGCACCAACGCCAGCAGTCCGAATCCGCCCATCAGCATCACAGCGAACCGCTGGTCGGCGACCGCGCGGGCGACCGAGGCCGTCATGGTCCCCAGCTCGACGGGCACGTCCGCGTCGATCGACTGGACGGCGTCGCGCAGCCGCGGCGCGACCGCCGCCGTGCTCGCGCCCGGCAGCAGCCGCGTGACCGTCGTCACGAAGTACGACATGCGGAGCGGCCGCTGCGGGTAGTGCACGTAGACCTCGGGTACGGCGTCGGTCGCGAGCCGGTGCCGCACATCGCCGGCCACGCCGACGATCGTCAGCCACGGGTTGTCCTGATCCATCCCCGCGAAGCGGATGCGCGCGCCGATCGGTTCGCGGTCCGGGAAGTGCTTCACGACAAGAGCCTGATTGACGACGGCCACGTACTCCGCGCCCGCCACATCCCGTCCGTCGAATGCCCGGCCCCGCAGCACCGGAATGCCCATCGCCGTGAAGTAGTCCCCGGATACCACGCGGTACGAGGCCGACTGCGCCGTCCAGTCGTGGCTGATCTCCTCCCACGCCTGGCCGTCGTGGAGGAACGCGCCGTTGGCGTCCATGCCGCTGAGCGGGGGTGTGTTGATCAACCCTGCGTGCTGGACGCCCGGCACGGCGGAGACGCGGTCGAGCAGCGCCGTGTAGAACTGCACGGCCCGCTCCGGTTCCGCGTATGTATCGCCCGGCACCGTCGTCTGCATCGTGACGACGCCCTCGGGCCGGAAGCCGGGGTCCACCGAGATCAGGCTGATGAAGCTGCGCACGAGCAGACCCGACCCGCAGACGAGCACTACGGCGAGCGCCACCTCGATCCCCACGAGGGCGAGACGCGCGCGTGCCCGGCCGCCCGCCGCCATGCCGCGCCCAGACTCGACCATTGCTTCCCGCAGGTCCGGGCGCGAGAACCGGAGGGCGGGCCACAGGCCGAAGACCACGGGGGTGACGAGCGCCACCGCGCTGCCGAAGAGGATGACGGGGCCATCGACGCCGATCTCGCCAAGGCGGGGCAGCTGCGGCGGCGCGAGGGTCACGAGCACGCGTACGAGCGCACCGGCCAGGCCCAGTCCGAGCAACCCGCCGGAGATCCCGAGCATCAGGTTCTCCGTCAGCAGGAGCCGGACCAGTTGCGGACGGCTCGCGCCGAGCGCCAGCCGCACCGCCAGTTCCTTCCGCCGGTCCGTGCTCCGCGCGACGAGCATGCTTGCCACGTTGACGCACGCCCCGAGCAGCACCGCCGCGACGGCGCCCAGCAACACGAGCAGGAGCGGCCTCGACCCGCCGACGAGGCGTTCCTGCAGCAGGTCGACGGCGGCGTCGGTCCCGTCGTGATCGTCGCCGTGGATGACCTCGAGGCGTCCCGCGATGGCCGACATCTCCGCCTGTGCCTGTGCGAGGGACACGTCTTCGCGGACGCGCGCGACGACGCGCAGGTTGTGCGCCGTGCGGCCTGAGGCATCCGGCACCCGCTCCTTTGGCGTCCAGACTTCCGCCCCGGCCGGGTACTCGAAGCCAGGGGGCATCACGCCCACCACGGCCGCCACCTGGCCATCGACTCGGAGCGTGAGCGCGCCGAGATCGGTGCGGGCGCCGAGCACGCGTTGCCAGAAGCCGTGGCCGACGACGACGGCGGCCGGGCCGTGCTCACGCAGTTCTTCGCCGACGAAGGCGCGGCCAAGCATCGGCCGCACGCCCATGGCGTCGAAGAAGGCGCCCGTCACGCGGTAGACGCCTGTGACGACCGGTTCCAGGCCGCCGAGGACGGTGGACCGCCCTCCGCTCCACGCGGCCATCGCCTCGAAGCTGCGCGCGTCGGCGGCCCAGTCGTTGAAGTTCGGGAACGACACGCCCATCGTCCTGGTGCGCGCGTTGGCCTCGGAGATCATCACGAGTCGGTGGGCGTCGGGATACGGCAGCGGCTGCAGGAGCACGCTGTTGACGACGCTGAAGACGGCGGTGGTGCCCCCGATGCCGAGGCCGAGCGTCAGGACGGCGAGCAGCGTGAACACCGGTGTGCGCCGCAGCGAGCGCACGGCGTGTCGTACCTGGTCCATGGGTCGGCACCTTGCGCCGTGACGGTGGCCTGAGGCATCGTGCCAGTCAAGGCAAGTCCGGCGGATTCGTCCCGAGATGAGACGAAGCCGCCCCGGGAAAGGTTGACGCGCGACGCCGTCCCGTCAGGGGATAATCGTCAACGAGGGTTGAAGGACGCATGAGCCACATCACCACGACCCTGCCCGCGGCCATCGGCCTGGCGGCGCTCCTGTGGGCGGCGGCCTGCGCGGCGACCGGCAGCGGCGGACACGAGGCCGCGCCCTCGGACGACGTGCAGGCGGCGCGGCGCGCGCGCATGGTCGAAGAGCAGATTCGTGGGAGGGGGGTACGCGACGGCAGGGTGCTGGCCGCGATGCAGGCGGTGCCGCGGCACCGGTTCGTGCCGGACGAGCTCCGCGACGACGCCTACGGCGACTTCCCCTTGCCGATCGGGTTCAGCCAGACGATCTCTCAGCCCTACATCGTCGCCTTCATGACGGAGGCGCTGCAGGTGGGCCCCGGCGCGAAGGTGCTCGAGATCGGCACGGGATCCGGGTACCAGGCGGCGGTCCTTGGCGAGATCGCCGCCGAGGTGTACACGATCGAGATCGTCTCGCCGCTCGCGGCGCGATCGGCCGCGTTGCTCGAGGAGCTGGGCTATGCGAACGTGCACGTCCGGGACGGGGACGGGTACGCGGGCTGGCCGGAGGAGGCGCCGT
>CAZNOC010000471.1:0-2831 GCA_964574545.1 uncultured Bifidobacteriaceae bacterium
AATCGCCGCCGCCTCGACGCCGGCGCTGTCGCGGCTCGCGGCCAGCGGCGACCATACCCGGATGCGATCGACGGTGGCCTCGGCCATCGGGCTGATGATGAGCCTGAACGTGCCCGCGACGCTCGGGCTCCTGGTGCTGGCCGAACCGATCGTGCGCGTGATCTTCGAGCGCGGCAGCTTCACGCCGGCCGACACGGCGGCCACCGCCGCCGCGCTGCGCTTCTACGCCATCGGGCTCGTCGGCTACTCCGTCGTGCGCATCGTCGCCCCCACCTTCTACGCGCTCAGGCGCAGCCGAATCCCGGTGATGGTCAGCATGGCGTCGGTGGTGGTCAACGTCGCGCTCAACCTCGCGCTCGTGCGTGTGATGAGCTACCAGGGCCTGGCGCTTGGCACCTCGATCACGGCGCTCCTCAACGCCGGCGCGCAGTTGTACCTGCTGCGCCGCGAGATCGGCGGCGTCGAGGGCGATCGGATCGCGGCCACGTTCGGCAGAGTGCTTGCGGCGTCGGTCTCTATGGCGGCGGCCGTATGGGGAGCGGACGCGGGTCTCCGCTCCCTTCTGCCGGGCGACGACCTGCTACCGCAGATCGTCCGGTTGGGCGGTGCGATTGGTACTGGACTGGTCGTGCTCGCCACGGCGTCCCACGTCTTCGGCGTGCGGGAGTTCCAGGAAGCGCGCGCGCTCGTGCTCGGCCGTGTGCGGCGTATGGGCGGACGCCGGCCATGAACGCCACACAGACGCAGCCGGCGCCTCGTCGGTTCTTCGGACTGCATCCCGTCATCCCGTTGATGGCTTCGACGCACTTCGTCGTTGACGCCTACACCAACATCTACGCTCCGCTCCTGCCGCTGCTCATCCCGAGGCTCGGCCTGTCGCTGACGATGGCCGGCACCCTGGCGATGATCTTCCAGCTCGCGAGTTCGGTATCGCAGCTCGGGTTCGGCGCGCTGGCGGATCGCTGGCGGCCCCGCCGGCTGGTGATCGCCGGACCGATTGTGGCCGTCCTGATGATGAGCTTCATCGGGTGGGCATGGTCGCCGCTGACCCTGGCGATCGTGCTTGTGGCCGGCGGGCTCGGCGGCGCGGCGTTCCACCCGCCTGCCGCCGCGCTCGTGCACAGGGTGTCGGACCATCGCAAGGGCTTCGCGATGTCGGTGCACATCACGGGCGGGTCGCTCGGCTTCTCGGTCGCGCCGCTCGTGTTTGCCCCCACGATTGCGGCCCTCGGCCTGGGCTGGTCGCCGCTCATTGCCGTACCGGGACTGCTGGCGCTGTCGTACACACTTCGTCGTGTGCCCGGAATCCAGCCTCTTCCGAAGGGATCGGCGGGAGGGTTCAGCCACCTGTGGCCGCACGCGCGCCCGCTCACGCTGCTGTACCTGATCGTCGTGCTGCGCACGCTGACCGCCGCCGGGCTGGCCACCTTCATGCCGGTGCTGCTCACGCGTCAGGGCATGGGCGTCGGGGAGGCCAGCGCGGCCGTGTCGTTGTACCTGTTCGTCAGCGGGATCGGCGGGTTTCTGGGAGGTCCACTGGCCGACCGCTTCGGGCCACGACGCGTGATTATCTTGTCGCTTGTATCGGCCGTCCCGTTCCTGGTGGCCGGGCCGCTCGCGACCGGCTGGACGCTCACCGTGCTGCTCGCCGTCGGCGGGTTCCTCTTGCAGTCCACGCTCCCGGTGAATGTGACGTTCGGCCAGGCGATAGCGCCGGTGAGCGCGGCGACCGTCTCGTCGCTGATGATGGGGTTTGCCTGGGGGACTGGCGGCCTGATGGTGCCGCTCGTCGGCATGATGGCCGACCGGGCCGGGTTGCCGGCGGCGCTGGCACTCACCGGCTTCGTGCCTCTGGCGGCGGCGATCTGCGCGCTGCCGCTTCCGGCGCTGGCCCCCGCGCCCGTCGTGGCCGAAGTGGCACCGGACGAGGCCGGCAGCGGCCGGGTGTAGTACGATCCCGACTGCATGTCACGCTACGCTGGCGGTCCCACCCTCAGCTTCGGTCCCGGCGCGCTGACGCCCGTCATCAAGCTGCTCGTGATCACCAACGTGGTGATGTTCGTGCTGTCGCGCCTCCTGCCGTTCCTGACGGTACAGCTCGGCCTCGTGCCGGCGGCCGTGTTCGGAAACCTGGCCATCTGGCAGCCGTTCACGTACCTCTTCCTCCACGGGGATGTGATGCACATCCTCTTCAACATGCTTGCGCTCTGGATGTTCGGTACGGAGCTCGAGCGCATGTGGGGCCCGCGCTTCTTCGCGAAGTACTACTTCGTCACCGGCGTCGGCGCGGCCATCGTCACCCTGGCCGTCTCGCTGTGGAGCGACAGCGTGTACTACGCGGTGACGATTGGCGCCTCGGGCGCCATTTACGGCATCCTGCTGGCGTACGGGATGTACTTCCCCAACCGTCCGATCTTCCTCTACTTCGTCTTTCCGATCCCCGCGAAGTACTTCGTGATGATCATCGGCGCCATCGCGTTCCTGTCGTCGATGGGCAGCTCCGGAGGCCCGGTGGCGCATTGGGCGCACCTCGGCGGCCTGGTCGTGGGCTACGTCTACCTCAAGAGCCTGCGGGTGCGGCCGTTCGACGAGATCAAGTATCGCTGGCTCAGGTGGAAGATGCAGCGCGCCCGGTCAAAGTTCGACGTCCATCGCGGCGGCCGATCGGACGATGACTGGAAGAGCGACTGGAAGAAGCACATCCACTAGCCCGGGCTAGTGGCCCGTATCAGCTGAATCACTAGCACCTTTCGGGCGGGGCATCCCGTCTGCCTGCGTTGCTCCTCCTTCGAATACGCTCAGTATTCTCAGTCGTCACGCCTTGCCAGCCG
>CAZNOC010000472.1:0-2827 GCA_964574545.1 uncultured Bifidobacteriaceae bacterium
ACGTGAAGGCGCTCATCCGCTTCTCGGCCGACAAGAAGTACGACTTCAAGACGCTCAAGGCCGTCGAGGCCGTCAACGAGCTGCAGAAGAAGGTGCTCGTCCGGAAACTGGAAGCCCACTTCGGGTCGCTCAAAGGACGAACGATCGCCTTGTGGGGCCTGGCCTTCAAGCCGAAGACAGACGACCTTCGTGAGGCGCCCGCCCTCACCATCGTGCAGATGCTCCTCGACAAGGGCGCCAAAGTGCAGGCCTACGATCCCGAGGCGATGAAGGTGGCCAAAGGGATCTTCGGGTCGAGGATTGCCTACGCGTCCAGCGGCTACGACGCGCTGAAGGGCGCCGACGCGCTCGCCATCGTCACCGAATGGCAGGAGTTTCGCGAGCCGGACTTTGCCCGGATGCGCAGCCTGCTCAAGCAGCCGGTCGTCGTCGATGGCCGCAACATCTACGAGCCGTCGCAGATGAAGTCTCAAGGCTTTACGTACCTGTCGATCGGGAGGTGAGATGTCGCGGGTCCTGGTGACCGGGGGCGCCGGGTACATCGGCAGCCACGTCGTGAAGGCGCTTGGCGCGTCGGGTCACACCGTCGTCGTGCTCGATGACCTGTCCCAGGGCCATGCGGAGGCCGTGCCCGGCGTGCCCCTGGTGCACGCGAAGACGCATGACGTCGTCACCGTGCGGCAGACGCTCTCCGACCACCGGATCGACGCGGTGATGCACTTTGCCGCGTGGCTGGCCGTGGGCGAGTCGGTGACCGATCCCAGCGGGTACTATCACAACAACGTGGCCGGCTCGCTGTCGCTGCTGGATGCGATGGCAGCCGAAGGCGTGCGCCGCCTCGTCTTTTCCTCCACGTGCGCCATCTACGGCGAGCCCGAGCGAACGCCCATCGACGAGGCGCACCCGGCGCGGCCGATCAATGCCTACGGCGAGACGAAACTCGCCATCGAGCGGGCGCTGCCGCACTACGCGCGCGCCTACGGGCTCCAGTTCGTGGCGCTCCGCTACTTCAACGCGGCGGGCTCCGATCCCGAAGGGGATCTGGGAGAGGATCACGACCCGGAGATTCACCTCATCCCCCGGGCCGTGGATGCGGCGCTCGGGCGCGGCGCCCTGCGCGTCTTCGGGGACGACTATCCAACGCCCGACGGCACCTGCCTCCGCGACTACGTGCACGTCGTCGATCTGGCCGAGGCACACCTGCTGGCGCTGGCCCGTCTCGAGAACGGAGGCGAAAGCACCGCCTTCAACGTCGGGACGGGCACGCCGTGGTCGGTGCGCCAGGTGATCGACACCGTGGAATCGGTGGTAGGCCGCCCCGTCCCGTGGACGCTCGGGCCCCGGCGTCCCGGGGATCCCGCGGCGCTCTTCGCCGACGGCGCCCGCATCCGGGGGGAGCTGGGCTGGGTGCCGCGCTACTCGTCGCTCACGGACCTCGTGACGCACACGTGGCGCTGGCGCGCTGCGCATCCCCGCGGCTACGATGGCGCGGGGGCCGCCCACGGCAGCCGCCCCAGGCACGGGAGTACGTCCCCCGGACGATGAACGCGTTTCTGCGACTGCTGGACTACGCACGGCCGCATCGCGCGCTCATCGCGGGCGCGTTTGCGGCGATGGTCGTGTACGGCGCCGCCTCGGCCGGCCTGGCCTGGGTCATCAAGCCGATGGTGGACGACGTCCTGGGCCGCCAGGATCAGCTCGGCTTCGTGGCGTCGATGATCCTGCTGGCGTACTTCCTGAAGGGCGTCGGCGCGTACTTCTCCAGCTACCTGATGGACGACCTGGGGCACCGGGTCGTCCTCGCCGTCCGCACGCAGCTCTACGCGCACCTCCTCGTCCAGTCGGCGGCCTTCTTCGCGCGCCGGACGACGGGGCAGTTGCTGTCGCGCATCAACAACGACGTCAACATGGTGCAGCGGGCCGTGGCCGAGACGGTCGGCGACCTGTCACGAGAGAGCCTGGCGCTGGTGGGGTTTGCCGCGCTGCTGCTGTACTACGACGCCGGGCTGGCGCTTGTCTGCCTGACCGCTGCGCCGCTGGTCGTCTATCCGCTGGTGCGCCTTGGCAGCCGTCTGCGCCAGGTCACGCGGTGGAGTCAGGAAGCCCTCGAGCACATGTCCCACGTCGCCGGCGAGGCGTTCAGCGGCCACCGTATCGTCAAGGCCTTTGGCGCCGAGACGCGTGAGGCCGAGAAGTTCGGGTCGGCGGCCCACCGCCTCTACCGGACGAACCTCAAGGTGACGCGCGTGCTGTCGCTGCTGCCGCCCATCATGGAGTTCCTTGGCGGCGTGGCCGTTGTGGGGGCCATCTGGTATGGCAGCCGCGAGATTGCCGAGGGTCGCCTGACGCAGGGCGAGTTCACGTCGTTCGTGGCCGCGCTGCTGCTGATGTACGGACCCGTCAAGAAGCTGAGCCGGGTCAACGCGAACCTGCAGCAGGCGGTGGCGGCCTCCGAGCGCATCTTCGAACTCCTCGACATCCATACCGAGGTGACGGATGCGGCGGGCGCCGTCGAGCTGCCGCGGTTCCACGACGCCATCGAATTTCGTGACGTGACCTTCGGCTACGAGGACGGCCACGGCCGCCACACGCTGCGCGGGGTGTCCGTCCGCGTCGAGGCCGGGCAGATGATCGCGATCGTCGGCCGGAGCGGCGCCGGCAAGACGACGCTCGTCAATCTGCTGCCGCGGTTTTACGACGTCACGGGGGGCGCGATCCTGCTCGACGGACATGACATCCGTACCGTGACCATCGCGTCGCTGCGAGCGCAGATCGGCATGGTGACGCAGGAGACCGTCCTGTTCGACGACACCATCGCGGCCAACAT
>CAZNOC010000473.1:0-2805 GCA_964574545.1 uncultured Bifidobacteriaceae bacterium
ACGACCTGTCGGAACACGATCGGGGTGCCGGCGTGATCGACCCAGATCTCGGTCCGCTCGTTGACCGCTCCCGATTCGCGCCGGTAGGCGGGCAGGAATCGGCCGGGATGGTACTCCACCTTGGTGACCCGGCCGGACACCGGTGTGCGGTTGATGTGCACATCCATCGGCGAAAGAAAAATTGTGACTTGCGCCCACTCGCCCGGTGGGCCACCGGGGTCTGCCGCTGGGCCGGCCATCATGACCCGGCCGTCCGCCGGCGACACGACCACGCCGGGACTCGCCGGAACCGTGCGTGAGGGGTCTCTGAAGAAGAAGAGAAAGAAGGCGGAGAGCACGAGGAATGGCGCGGCCCACCCGAGGCCTTGCCAGACCCCGGCCACCAGGGCCACGCCGAGGGCCGCGAGCACGAAAGGCCATCCGGCCCGATCTATCTGCATTGGCGTGAACACGAACCTGGGGGGCTGGGCGCGGTCGCCCGGGCCGCCCATCGGCCCGGGCGTCGCGCGGTGTCGGGCATCGACGAGGCCGGAGCGAGCGCCCCGCCGCCCCGCCGCACCCCTGTGTCAGGCGGGCTGAGCCGCGCCGGAGATGCCGTTCCGGTACTGACGGAGGATGTCCTCCATCCGATCCTTCAAGTGGAGCTTCTGTTTCTTCAGCGTGACTTCGGTGACTTGTTCCTCGTCGGATAGGTAGGGCTTTGCGGTGAGCTCGCCGAGTTTGTCTTCGAGCTCGTGGTGCCTGGCGGCCAGCTGGCGGAACTCCTCGTTGGTCTCGAGCAGCAGGTCCTTGTAGTCCTCTGCATCAGCCATCGTGTGCTCGGCCTCCCTTCCGGGCGTCGGCCACTCGACGTGACCGCCCCTAAGCAGGCACTCTACCACCGGCTCGCGCGGGGTTCAAGACGATGGCGCCGGGGGCTCGAACCAGAGGATGAGCGCGTCCTCCAGCGGGTTGGCGTAGTACTGCCGCCGGAGACCAGCCTGGCGGAATCCGGCGCGCTCGTAGAGCCGGACGGCCGGCTCGTTCGAGCGCCGAACCTCGAGCGTCGCCTTCGGGGCTCCCAGGCGGCGTCCTTCCCCAAGGACGTGCTGCAGAAGCGCCGAGCCGAGGCCCCTCCCTCGCCACTCGGGTCGAACGGCGAAATTGTTGATATGAATCTCGTCGAATATCCGCCAGAACGAGCAATAGCCCGCGACCGGCGTTCCCGGCGCGCGCGCCACGTGAATGAAGCATCGGTCCGGGCTGGCCAGTTCCCGTTCGTAGTCCCCTCGCGACCAGGGGTGATTGAAGCACAGGGCATCGACCGCAAGCACCTCTTCCAAGTCCGCGGTTCCGGACAGGCGCTCGAAGGTCCAGGTCACGGCATTCGGGCGAGGCCGGCCCGTCGTTCCCGCTCGACCTCGACGTCCGGGCGCCGCACGTACAGGGGTTGAAGAGCGTGAGGCGGCCCCGCCTTCCCCATGAGGGCACGCGCACGCCCGATTCGCGCGAGCGGCCCCGCCAGCAGCGGGGCGTGAGCGCTCACCGAGAAGCGGCCGGACCGCGTGATCACGTCGGCATAACGGCGCGCGCCGTCGCCCGCAAAGAGCGTTCGTGGTGGGAGCAGACGCTCCCAGGTGACGAGCACGTGTTCGGGCAGTCCTGCCTCGGGCGGCAGCACGATGGGGGCCGGATCGGCGCCTATGCGCTCCGGCCAGGCGTAGGTGGCCCCGAACACTTCACCGCGCGCCGCGTCCATCCACACGGCGACAGACGCGGGCATCCCGTCGAGCTGCCGTGCGCTCCACGCCACCGCGTCGAGGGCGGACACGCCGATCGCGGGTCGATCCAGGACGAGCGCGAGCCCCTGAACCGCCGCGATGCCGATCCTGAGACCCGTGAACGCGCCGGGGCCGGTGGCGACGACAAAGAGGTCGATGGTGGTCCGGGCCACACCCGCCAGGCCGAGGACCCTGTCGCACTCGGCAGGCAACCGTTCGGTGTGGGTCTGGCTGGCATCGCCGGCGATCTCGGCGAGCAGCTCGTCGTCGTCGAGCACGGCGAGGCTGCCGCCGCGGGTCGTCGTATCGAGAGCCAGCACACGCATGGTCCCCTTCAGGATAGCGCTCCCGGGAGAGGCGGGCTCGTCCGATCCGGAGTGGTCAGCACCAAGGACTTCGGCGGAGCCACTGACTTTGCAGCCAGAAACCTCACGTAGTCAACACCTTGACTGCGCTCGCATCGCGTCCCTATACTCGGAGCTGTCGGACGGCGCCGCCCACTTCCCCGCCCACTCGACGAGGTTCCACCGCCCGTGTCCCAGCCGCTCGATCACGCGCCGCCCCTGCCCGCGGACGGCGCGTCCGTCACGCCTGCCATGCGGCAGTACCTCGACGCGAAGCGCCGGTACCCTTCCGCGATCGTGTTCTTCCGGATGGGTGATTTCTACGAGATGTTCTACGAGGATGCGCTCACGGCCGCGCGCGCGCTCGATCTGACCCTGACGTCCCGCTCGAAGGATGCCACCGGGGCCGCGATCCCGATGTGCGGGGTGCCGTTTCACGCGGTTGACGGCTATGTCGGTCGGCTCGTCAGCCAAGGGCACCGGGTCGCCATCTGCGAGCAGGTCGAGGATCCGAAGAAGGCCAAGGGCGTCGTGAAGCGCGAGGTCGTGCGCGTGATCTCCCCCGGCACGCTGACCGACGCCGCCTACCTCGAGGCGCGTGAGCCCGCATTCCTGATGGCGATCTGCCGTCCCGCCGGCGGAGACGAGGCCGTCATCGGCGCCGCGCTGCTGGATCTCTCGACGGGCGAGTTCAGCGTGTC
>CAZNOC010000474.1:0-2801 GCA_964574545.1 uncultured Bifidobacteriaceae bacterium
CGTACGACTTGTACACGCGGTGGCCGAACCCCATCAGGCGTCCCTCGCCGGCCTTCACCGCCTTGATGAACGCGGGGATGTGCTCGACCGACCCGATCTCCTTGAGCATCCGCAGCACCGCCTCGTTGGCGCCGCCGTGCAGGGGGCCGTACAGCGCCGCGGAGGCGCCGGCGAGGGCCGAGTACGGATCCACGTGCGAGCTGCCAATCCCCCGCATCGCGCTCGTCGAGCAGTTCTGCTCGTGATCGGCGTGCAGGATGAAGAGGACGTCGAGCGCGCGCGCGAGCACGGGGTTCGGCTCGTACTTGAGCTCCGTCATCTTGAAGAGCATGTTGAGGAAGTTGCCCGTGAAGCTCAGGCCGTTGTCGGGATACACGTACGGGCGGCCGATGCTGTGGCGGTAGGCGTACGCGGCGATCGTCGGCACCTTCGCAATCAGGCGGACGATCTGCTGCCTTCGCGCGTCCTCGTCGAAGATCTGCTTCCCGTCCGGATAGAACGTGGAGAGCGCGCCCACGGTGCTGACGAACACGCCCATCGGATGCGCGTTGTACCAGAAACCCTCCATGAACTTCTTGATGTTCTCGTGGACCATCGTGTGCATCGTGATGTCGTGGGTCCACTCGGCCATCTGCGCGTCTGTCGGCAGCTCGCCGAACAGGATCAGGTAGGCAGTCTCGAGAAACGTGCTCTTCTCGGCGAGCTGCTCGATAGGGTACCCGCGGTACTCGAGAATGCCCTGATCGCCGTCGATGTACGTGATCCGGCTGCGGCACGACGCCGTGTTCATGAACGCCGGGTCGTACGTCATCAACCCGAAGTCGTCGTCTCCCGCCTTGATCTGCCGGAGATCCAGCGCGCGAATCGTGCCGTCGGTCACCGGCAGCTCGTACTGCTTGCCGGTCCGGTTGTCGGTGATGGTGAGCGTGTCGGCCATAGGAATTGGGAAGAAGGCTAAGGCGTGTCCACGACGACCGCCGGGTTAGGTCGGGTCCTCGTCGTCGGGTGCCGGTGAGACCGACGGCCCGGCGATACGGTAGGCCCCGTCCGCCCAGCGGGCGAGATCCTCCTGCTGGCAGCGCGCGCTGCAGAAGGGGCGCCAGCGGGGGTCGACCGGGTGCCTGCGGCACAGCACGCACGTCGCGCGCCGATCCATCCGCCTATTCTAACGCACGGCGAGACCCCTGAGTCCCCGCAAGCGGCGAATTCGTGCATGAGATGCTCATCATCGATGCGATGAGGGCATGGTGTTGATGCGCCAGGATCACCGGACGGAGCTGCAGCCGGATCGCCCGCGCGCGCAGCCCCGGAGCGGAGGGCACACGGCCGGTCATCCCGATCCGGAGTGGCGGACGTCCCTGGCCGACACGAGGAAGATCACGTCCTCCGCGATGTTGGTGGCATGGTCGCCGATGCGCTCGAGGTGGCGCGAGATCAGGATCAAGTCGAGCCCCGCCTCGATCGTGCCGGCGTCCTGGAGCATGTAGGTGAGCAGTTCGCGGAAGATCTGCGTCTTCAGGGCGTCGAGCTTGTCGTCCTCGGCCAGCACCGCCTCGGCCAGCTCGATGTCTCGTCGGACGAAGGAGTCGAGCGCGTCGCGCAGCATGCCCTGGGCGATGTCGCCCATGCGGGGGATGTCGATGAGCGGCTTCACCGGCGCGTGCCCCAGGTACCGCTTGCCGGCCTCGGCGATGTTCACGGCGAGGTCGCCGACGCGTTCGAGGTCGGTGTTGATCTTCACCGCGGCCACGATGACGCGCAGGTCGGCCGCCATGGGCTGGTGCAGGGCGAGCAGCTTGAAGCAGCGGTCGTCGATTTCGATGTGCAGGTCGTTGACCGGCTCGTCGCCGACGAGGACGCGCCCGACCATCTCGGGCTTGCGCCGCGACAGCCCCTGGATAGCCTCGCGGACGCGCTCCTCGGCCAGCCCGCCCATGGCCAGCAACCGCTCCTGCAGCGTCGCCAGCTCCTCCTCGAAATGCCGTACGACTCTCTCCAAAACGCCTGCCTTCCCGGTCAGCCGCACCGGCCGGTTACGTAGTCCTCGGTCAGCTTCTCGGCCGGCGCGGTGAAGATCCGGTCGGTCCGATCGTACTCGACCAGCCGGCCCAGCCAGAAGAACGCGGTGTAGTCCGACACGCGCGCCGCCTGCTGCATGTTGTGGGTCACGATCACGATCGTATAGCGTTTCTTCAAATCGTAGATCAGCTCTTCGATCCGCTGGGTGGCGATCGGATCCAGCGCCGAGGCGGGCTCGTCCATCAGCAGGATCTCGGGGCGGATGGCCAGCGCGCGCGCGATGCACAGCCGCTGCTGCTGGCCGCCCGACAGCGCCAGGGCCGACTCGTGCAGCCGGTCCTTCACTTCCTCCCAGATCGCCGCCGCCTTCAGGCTCTCCTCGACCCGTTCGGCCATCTCCGCCTTGGTGCGGGTGAGACCGTTCACGCGCAGCCCGTACGCCACGTTCTCGAAGATGGACTTGGGAAACGGATTCGACTTCTGGAAGACCATTCCGACGCGCCGGCGCAGCTGCACGACGTCCACACCGGGGCCGTAGATGTCCCGGCCGTCGATGAGGACCCGGCCCCGGACCCGGGTGCCCGGGATGATGTCGTTCATCCGGTTCAGCGTCCGGAGAAACGTGCTCTTGCCGCAGCCGGACGGGCCGATGAACGCCGTGACGAGGTTGGACTGGATCCGGATCGCGATGTCCTCGAGGGCCTGCTTCGCGCCGTAGTAGAACTGTAGCCCCTCCACGTCGATCTTGACCGCCGAGTCGGCGTCGCTCGGCGTCGCGCCGC
>CAZNOC010000475.1:0-2794 GCA_964574545.1 uncultured Bifidobacteriaceae bacterium
AGCCACTGCCCGGCGAAGCGGGTGGCCAGGGCTTCCGAACGGGGATCCGCGAGCAGGCGGCGCACCTGGGCGTCGAGGACGGCGGGCTCGCTCAGCCGTCCGCGTGCCGCCTCGGCGAGCAGGGGCCCATCCGGCGCCGCGCCCCAGAGGAAGAACGACAGCCGCGAGGCCAGCTCGTGGTCGGCGATCCGGTAGCGCTCTCCCGCCCGCAGCAGAGCGGGCGCGCCCTCCATACGGAAGATGAACCTCGGGCTCGCCAGCAGGGCCTCGATCGCCATGCGCACGCCAGGTTCGAAGCCGCCCTTCTCGCGGCCAATCTCGAAGAAGCGCATCAGGCCCTCGAACTCCTCGGTGCTCACGGGGCCGCGGTACGCCTGCGCGGCAAGCCGCCGCACGATCGCCGCCGCGCACGGCCCCTCCTCCGCGGCCGTCGTCGGCCGGCACGAGAAGATGCGCTGGCGGCTGGGCGTCTCCGAGACACCGGTCACGGCGAACGGCCCGTTGACCGCGAGGTCCCGCAGGTGCGGCAGCACGCTGATCCCGAGCCCGGTGCCGATGCGGCTGTCGGCCAGCGAGTGCTCGATGGGCGCCATCAGGTCGTCGATGGGACCGTCGAAGCGCTGCACGAACGCCGCCGACACGCGCTGCGGGCCGGCGGCCACGTGAATGCGTCCCGTCTGCAGGTTCAGCCCGTTCGGGTCCGACTCGGTCATCTGCGGGTTGATGTCGAGGACCGCCACGCGCTCGCCGTTGATCGACACTTCCAGCTGCTCGCCCTTGACGCCCTCCCACCACGGCGTCCGGCTCCCGAGGGTCGTCCCTGCGAAGAGCTCGCCGGTGGGGCTCCCGAACAGCATCATGCGGAAGGTGTACTCGCCATCGGCGGGAAAGACGTGCACGACAGAGATGCCGCCACGTGTGCCGATGGGCGTGCCCTCGACGTGCCGCATCTGCGAGGTCGTGCGCGCGACCATGTGGGTGGAGGACCCCGCCGTGGCGTCGCGATCGCCAACCGCGAGGCGGCTGATCTGGCTCGCGGCGCGGAGGTAACCCTCGGTCAAGGTCGGCGAGAGGGCCTGGGCGTCGGCGACGTTGTCGAAGCCCTGGCTGATCGTGTCGGCGGGCAGGTACGGCGACACGTCGATCTCGAGGTCGAGCAGATCCCGAACGGCCCGCGTGTACTCGGCGCGGTTCAGACGCTGGAAGGGACGCCACCCGGGATCGGGACTGGCCGCGGCCACCGCGTCGATGTCGGCTTCGAGCGACGCGGCCAGCCGAGCCACTGTGGCTTCGTCCGGCCGCTTCGCGCCGGCCGGCGGCATCATCCCGGTGCGGAGCTTGCGGATCATCTTCTCGCGCGTGTCGAGCGGCGTCCCGTCGGGCGCCGCGTCGAACGACGCCAGTGTCAGGCCGCCCGCCTTCGCGCGGTCGCCGTGACACGTCGCGCAGTACTCCTTGACGAGCGCCGTCTGCGCGCCGGCAGGCAGTGTCGCCTGCGCGTGCGATGGGAGGGGACGCTGGCGGGCGTGCGGGTCCTCGGCGGTCCACGCCAGTCCCAGCACGAGCGCCCCCGCGACGGTCACGACGAGTCTCTGCATGCGGACTCCGACACTACGAAACCGTTTCAAACGACCGGACGGGGACGAAGCTCAACCGTCGTCGACCAGCCGAGTATACGGCGGCCAGGGCTCCGAGGGAAGGGCCTGGAGCCTAGCAGGACACGCACTTGTTGTTGTTCTTCGCGCCGAGCTTCATCAGCAGCCCCAGCGTCTCCGGGAACGGCTGCACGCGCTGCACAGGACCGTTCGCCATGTCGGCGGTCGACTTGCCCTCGCGGCTGACCTTGGTGACGTCGGCGCCCTTCGAGACGAGATACAGGATGCTCTCCGTATCTCCGCGGGCGGCCGAATGATGAATGGCCGTGTTGCCTTCGTGGTCCACCGCGTTCACGTCGGCGCCGAGCTCCTCGACGAGGTACTTGATGGCCGGCAGGAAGCCGGTCGGCGCATAGCGGTGCGAGTTGGCGGCAAAACCCTCGCCGTAGCCCGCGCCCGCGGCCGCCAGCAGCGGCGGCACGCCGGGGCCACCGATCGGCACCGGCGGGAGGCCCGAGATGTCGCCGATCGTGTCGCGATCGGCCGCGTCACCCGTGCGCGGCCGTCCGGCCGGGCGCATGGTGGGTATGTGGGGGTCGGCGCCGGAAGCGACGAGCATCTTCATGGCCTCGACGTCGTTGGCGTACGCCGCACGCCAGAACGGCGTGGCGCCGATCTCGTCCACGCCGGCGAGGTCGAAGTTGTAGCCGCTGTACCACACCTTCATCTTCAGGCGGGCGTTGACGTCGGCGCCCTTCTCGATGAGGGCCGTCATCATGTCCTGGTAGCTCAACTGCTGCTGCAGATAGGCGCGCGGCTGCGGGTAGAGCGCTTTGGGCGCCCACTGCACGTTGAGCACACCGTAGAGCGGCGTGGCGCCGCCGAAGCTGGCCAGGTTCGGGTCGGCGCCCTGGTCGAGCAGCCACTTGGCCAGGTCGAAGTGGCCATTGATGGTGGCGATGAGCAGCGGGCTCGTCTGGTCGCCGGCGCTCACCTGGTTGACGTCCGCGCCCGCGGCGACGAGAGCCTTGACCGCGTCGGTGTGGCCCTGACGCGAGGCGAAGAGGAGCGGCGTCAGCCCGCCCTGGTATCCGACCAGTTCGTTGAAGCGGAACTGTCGATCGCGACCGGCCACCGCGTTGGGGTTGGGCGGGCCGAAGCGGCCGCCACCACCCGCGGGCGCCGCGGCAGCCGCCGCG
>CAZNOC010000476.1:0-2792 GCA_964574545.1 uncultured Bifidobacteriaceae bacterium
ACCACCCGCGCTCGTCGCGCCCCACCTCGCGCCCGCCCTTCACCTCCAGGCACGCGACGCCGCAGCCGGGAGCAATGACGAGGAGGTCGATCTCGGATTCGCGGACGTGGGAGCGTCCGCGTGGAGTGGTGGCGAGACGCTGGCCGTGGATGATGGTCCAGTCCGCCGGCAGCCCGTCTCGCAGCCGCTCGACGATGAGCCGTTCGGGCGGCAGGGGAGGAGGCGTCCAGCTCGACAGGAATAGCGCGGGCCATGACCGCGAGAGTCTAGTTCGAGAGGGCCACACCGGAGCGGGTGGCTACAGGCGTCGATGGTGCGATCGAGCGTTGATCGCACGAGGTCTTTTGAACTAGACTAAGTCTGGTCATGGCAAAGCCGACTCGCTCCGTGAACATTCACGAAGCAAAGACCCACCTGTCTCGCCTGATTGACGAGGTCGACAAGGGCGGGGAGGTCATCATTGCCCGCGCGGGCAAGGCCGTGGCACGGCTCGTGCCCGTGGGGAAGCCCGCGCGCCGCAAGCTCGGGGTCCTGGCGGGCCGGTTCGAGGTCCCCCCGGACTTCGACGCGCCGCTTTCCGACGATCTGATCGACGCGTTCGAGGGAGGCGGGTCTGCGCCTGCTCGTTGATACGAACGTGCTGCTCCGGGCGGCCGTCGAACCGCGGCGGCTGCCCCCGAACCTGCGCGCACGCCTGGAGTCGCCCGCACACGAGGTGCTCTTCTCGGCCGCCAGCATCTGGGAGATCGCGATCAAGATCCAGATCGGCCGGCTGCCCGCCGCCGCAGAGCCGGATGTCATCGCTGCGGCCGCGATCCAGATGGGGTTCACCGAGCTCGCGATCACGGCGGCCCACGCCGCTGCGGTGCGCGCGCTCCCGCTGCACCACCGCGACCCGTTCGACCGGCTGCTCGTGGCGCAAGCGATGCACGAGCCCGCCGTCCTCGTCACCACCGACCGCGCGCTCGCCCGCTACTCCGAACTTGTCGAGGTGATCGAGTAGGTAAGCGCGTCGGCGGGGCCGATGTCAGCGCCGTTCGAGCGCGTCGATCCGGGTCGCGTGGTTCTTGAGTACGGCGTCGTGATCGGCGAGCTTCGTCGTCAGTGCGTCGTGGATCTCGTCGAGCCTTCCGCGGATGTGATCCAGACCCGCGCCGTAGCCTTCAACGAAACGCTGGAAAAGGTCGCGTAACCCCTCCACCTGAACCTCGCTCCGGGCTTCAAGCCGATCAAACCGCCGGTCTACCGCATCGAACCTCTGGTCTACCGCATCGAACCGCCGGTCTACCGAAGCGCTGAGCGCATCCAGCTTCCGTTCCACGCCATCGAGCCGCTCACGCATATCCTGGTTCCCCACGTCCGCACCTCCGGTCGCCTTCAGGTGCGAGTTCCGCGCCAACGCGTCTTTGCTCCGTAATTCGTCGACCTCGTCGTGAGCGCCTTCGTCGAGTACGCAAAGCCTGCCAGACTCCGCGCGCATGTCAGTGGCAGACTCTGCTGTGGGCTCGGCGCCAGTACAGCCTCGAGACGACGATACCATCGTCCCGCGAGGGACAGATCAGTAGTTAGATCCAAGGTCCGCGGATAGATCCGAGATCAGAAGATAGATCCGAGATCTGAACATCTACCATCCATCACCACATCACCACATCAGAAGATCAAGAGATTCATCTATCCCTTAAGAGACTCCCTCGGCGTCACGCCCACCTGTTGGATCAGCTTCGCCACGAGGCCCGTCCACCCGGTCTGCTGGCTGGCGCCGAGGCCGGCGCCGGTGTCGCCGTGGAAGTACTCGTGGAAGAGCAGATGGTCCCGCCACAGGGGATCCTGCCGGAAGCGGTCGTGCGCCAACGCCGGGCGCGCGCCGTTCCCATCGCGCAGGAAGATGCCGATCAGCCGGCGCGAGATCTCTGCCGACACCTCCCACAGATCGAGCATCCGCCCCGAGCCGGCAGGGCACTCCACCGTGAAGTCCGGGCCGTGGTAATGGAAGAACTTCTGGAGCGACTCGATCGCCAGGTAGTTGATCGGGAACCAGACCGGCCCCCGCCAGTTGGAGTTGCCGCCGAAGATGCCGCTCCGCGACTCCCCGGGCTCGTAGGCCACCCGGTACTCCTGCCCGTCCAGGTGCAGGACGTAGGGCTCGGCGCCGTGCCGCGCCGACAGCGATCGGATGCCGTGCGGCGACAGGAACTCCGCCTCGTCGAGCACCCGGCCGAGTACGCGTCGGAGCTGCTCCGGCCCGAGCACCGACAGCAGGCGCCGTCGTCCAAGACCGGGCACGCTCATCTCGGCCACGTTGCGGCACAGGTCCGGCCTGCTGCGCAGGAACCAGTCCATCCGGCGGCGGAACCCGGGCAGCCGTTCCAGCGTTTCCGGCTCCAGCGTGTCCACGGCAAACAGGGCGATCAGCCCGACGATGGAGCGGACCTTGAGGGGGAACGACTCGCCGCCGGGGAAGTGGGCGACGTTATAGAACCAGCCGTCCGTCTCATCCCAGAGCGGCACGTCATGCGCGCCGATGTGGTTCATGGCGTCGGCGATGTTCAGGAAGTGCTCGAAGAACTTGCTCGCCATGTCCTCGTAGGCAGGCCGCGTCAATGCCAGCTCGAGGGAGATGGTCAGCATGTTCAGGCAGTACATCGCCATCCAGGCCGTGGCGTCCGACTGCTCCAGGTGTCCGCCGCGGGGCAGCGGCTGGCTGTGGTCGAAGACGCCGATGTTGTCCAGGCCCATGAAGCCGCCCTGGAAGAGGTTGTTGCCCTCGGCGTCCTTGCGGTTCACCCACCAGG
>CAZNOC010000477.1:0-2775 GCA_964574545.1 uncultured Bifidobacteriaceae bacterium
CTCGTCGACTTCGATGTCGTCGATCTCAGCAACCTGCACCGCCAGATCCTGCACGGGACGGATGACGTGGGGCGGTCGAAGCTGCTGTCGGCACGGGACACGCTCGCGGCGCTCAATCCGCACGTCGGCGTCGAGTTGCACGAGACGGCGCTCAGCTCCGCGAACGCGACGGAGCTGTTGGCCGGCTACGACGTCGTCGTGGACGGGACGGACAATTTTCCGACGCGGTACCTCGTCAACGATGCCTGCGTGCTGCTCGGCAAGCCCAACGCCTACGGCAGCATCTTTCGCTTCGAGGGCCAGGCCTCGGTGTTCGGCGTGAAGGGGGGACCCTGCTACCGGTGCCTCTATCCGGAGCCGCCGCCGCCGGGACTCGTGCCGAGCTGCGCCGAAGGCGGCGTGCTGGGCGTGCTGCCGGGCATCATCGGCGTGATCCAGGCGACCGAGACCATCAAGCTGCTGCTCGGCATCGGCGAGCCGCTCGTCGGCCGGTTCCTGATCTACGACGCGCTGCGGATGCGATTCCGCGAGCTGAAGCTGCGCAGGGATCCCGAGTGCCCCGTCTGCGGGGACGCGCCGACGGTGACGACGCTGATCGATTACGAGCAGTTCTGCGGCGTGACGCCGGCGGGACGAGGGGAGGGAGAGGACGTGGCGCCCGACATGACGGTCAAGGAACTCAAGGAACGGCTTGACGCCGGCGAGCCGCTGGTGGTGCTCGATGTGCGCGAGGCGCAGGAATATCAGATCAATCGCATCGACGGATCCGTGCTGATCCCACTCGGCGAACTGCCGAGGCGCCACCAGGAACTCGATCGCGATGCCCTTATCGTGTGCCAGTGCAAGGTGGGCGGGCGCAGCGCCCAGGCTGCGGCCTTCCTCCGCGGCGCGGGCTTCCCGCGCGTCGTCAACCTGTCGGGCGGCATCCTCGCCTGGGTCGACCAGGTCGATCCGACGCAGCCGAAATATTGAGCTGCGAGGACTCGGTCGGGGGTGGGTCGTGGGTCGTGGGTCGTGGGTCGTGGGTCGTGGGTAGTGGGTCGTGGGTAGTGGGTAGTGGGTAGGTCGTGGGACCCAGGCTCTCCCATAGCCCCTCGCCCCCGACACCCGACCGAAAGCCCCCACCCCCACTACCCACTACCCACTACCCACCACCCAATTGCGTTCTTGCGCGATTGCCCTTCGGGATCTAAACTAGGACTCTTAGGGTCGGATATAGAAACGCTCGAGGGGTGGGCATGCTGAGGCTGTCGAAGAAGTCCGACTATGCGCTGATCGCCGTCAAGCACCTGGCGACCCGGCGGGACCTGTCGGCGTCCTCGAGCGCGCGCGAAATCGCCGAGGAATACGACATCCCACTGGAACTGCTGGCCAAGGTGCTGCAACAGCTCGTCCGTCGCCGGCTGCTCGTGTCCGTTCAGGGCACCCGCGGCGGCTACAAGCTCAGCCGTGCGGCGCACCTCATGACCGTGGCCGACGTCATCCAGGCCATCGATGGCCCGGTGGCGGTCACCGCCTGCTCACCAGACGACCATGCCTGCGAGCAGTTCTCGAAGTGCAGCATCCGCGACCCGCTGTGGCGGATTCGCACGGTGATCCTCGATGCATTGAGCACGGTCACCGTCGCCGAGCTGGCGGCGGCCGGCGATCCCGTGGCAATGCCGATGACGCTGGTACCGTCGCCGGCCACGCGCCCGTCCGCGACGAAGTGAGGCAGGAGGACATTCGGATGGAACGGCCCGTCTACATGGACTACCACGCGACCACACCGGTGGATCCGCGCGTGCTGGACGCCATGCTGCCGTGGTTCACTGAACGGTTCGGCAACCCCGGGAGCCGTCACTACCAGCAGGGCTGGGAGGCCGACGAGGCGGTGGAGATCGCGCGACGCCAGGTGGCGCGGCTGCTTGGCGCGCAGGCAAAGGAGATCGTCTTCACCAGCGGCGCGACCGAGTCGAACAACCTCGCGATTCGCGGCGTCATGCTGGCGAACCGCGAGCGCGGCGAGCACCTCGTCACCGTCGCCACCGAGCACAAGGCCGTGCTCGACACCTGCCGGCGTCTCGAGGAGGACGGGTGGCAGGTCACGGTCCTGCCGGTGGGCGCCGACGGACGCATCGATCTCGACGAGCTCGCCGAAGTCCTGACGTCGCGCACGGTGCTCGTGAGCGTCATGGCCGCCAACAACGAGATTGGCGTGGTGCAGCCGCTCGCGGAGATCGGCCGCCTGTGCCGCGCGCGCGGCGTGCTGCTGCACACCGATGCGGTCCAGGCGCTCGGCAAGGTGCCGTTCGACGTCGAGGCCATGCGCGTGGACCTGGCGTCCGTCACGGCCCACAAGATGTACGGGCCGAAGGGCGTCGGCGCGCTCTACGTGCGGCGCCAGAAGCCGCGCGTGGCGATGGCCGCGATCGCCGATGGCGGCGCGCAGGAACGCGGCCTTCGCCCCGGCACCCTCAACGTGCCCGGGATCGTCGGGCTCGGCGCAGCGGCGACGCTGGCGATGGAGGAGGCCGCCGACGAGGGCCCGCGGCTGGCCAAGTTGCGCGGGCGCCTGCTGAAGGGGTTGCAGTCGGGCATCGATGGGGTGCGGGTGAACGGCTCGATGACCGACCGGTTGCCCAACAACCTGCACGTCAGCATCGACGGCGTCGATGGGGACGCGTTGCTCACGAGCCTGAACGACGTGGCCGTCTCGTCGGGCTCCGCGTGCGCCTCCGGCAGTCACGAGCCCTCGCATGTGCTCAAGGCGCTCGGACACGGTCGCGAACAGAC
>CAZNOC010000478.1:0-2732 GCA_964574545.1 uncultured Bifidobacteriaceae bacterium
CTTCGCCATCCCGTCGATCGTGCTGATTCACTACGGCGTGCAGGATGGATCCTGGTTGCTGCCCGTGGGGCTCGGCATGACGGCCTACGGCGCGATCTACTTCCTTTTTCACGACGTCGTCGTGCACCGCCGCGTCAGGCTCCGGCGCGTGCCTCAGTGGCCGTACCTTCGCCGCATCATCAAGGCGCACCTCTCGCATCATCGGACGCACGGTCGCGAGGGCGCCGTGTCGTTTGGCTTCCTCTACGCGCCGGCTGACGTGGCACCTTCGGCGAGGCGCCGCCCCGCAGCGCTTTCACCGGATCCACCCTCGATGCTGTGAGCGCCGGTCCGAGTGTGGCGGCGGGCCTGGCCGCTCGTCGAGACGGAGCGGATGCTGGGCGCGCGACTGGTGGCGGACAAGGAAACGGCCGCCACCGGGTGTCCGGTGGCGGCCGAGTGCGTTGTGCGTCTGTCGTCCCGACTGCGGCGCGTGCTAGTGGCGGAAGGCCGAAAGCCGAAAGCTGTCAGAACTCGTAGCGCAACGCAAACTGCATGCAGCGGCCCGCCTGGCCGTCACAGGTCGCCAGCGTGCCGTCGTAGCGGCCGAACCCGGCGCGGTCCGGGAACATGGTCATGTTGCCCACATTGAAGCGTGGTGTGTTCGTGACGTTGAACACGTCCCAGCGAATGCGCAGCCGGTGGTTGGCGTAGGGCATGCGGAAGCCCTTGCTCAGGCTCGCATCGATCACGAAGTAGCCGTCGCCGCGGAAGATGTTGCGGGCGCCGACTTCCCCAGGCAGGGCGTTGCGGAAGAAGGTGAGGGCCTCTTCCGGATCCACGAACGGACTTGGGCGGCCGTCCACCGCGTTTCTGGTCGTGGCGGTCGCCGGGGCACGGTTCGGATCGATCAGCACGGCGTTCCCCTGCAGGTTCCAATTGGTGGGCCAGCAGGACCGGCAGTTGAAGACGTTGAACGGGAAGCCGCTGGTCCAGCGCATCAGGCCGGCGAGCGACCAGTCGCCGACGATCGCGTTGGCGATGCCGGAGGCGTTGCTGCCCCAGCGCCGGTCACGCCCGAACGGCAGCTCGGCGATCCAGTTCAGGTTCACCTGGTGCCGCACGTCGAAGTCCGACGTGGCGTAGTGGGCCTCGGGATCCCACGAGTTCAGCAGGAATCCGCTATAACCCCCGGCGCTGAAGTTCGTAAACGCGCTTCCCCGCTCGACCTGGGACCCGAGGTCCTTCGACTGCGACAGGGTGTAGTTGACGTCGTACTGGAAGCCCTGGCTGAAGCGCTTGCGCAGCGAGACCTGCAGGGCGTGGTAGTTCGATCGGCCCACCGAGCTCAGGGCTGCCAGCGAGTCGTACTGGCGGTTGAAGTAGGCGTAGGGCCCGAACCTGCTGCATGCCGGCACGCAGAGCTGATCCATCAGCCAGAGCGACGTGATGTAGTCGGGGCCGTCCAGCTCGAAGCGCCGGGCGACCTCCTGAGTCGCCGAGAGACCCCGTCCGGCCACACCGGCCGCGCCCGGGAACAGATTCTCCCAGTACGGCATCGGGCCCACCTGCCTCCAGTCACCGCCGGCGGCCTGCGTGGCGCGGATGATGTCCTGGGCCGCGGTGAAGTAGTCCATCCCCGAGGCCGTGTCTACCAGGTTGAGCGGCATCGCCAGGTCGCGGCGCACGAGCAGGTCGCGGCCGAAGCGGCCGACGTAACCCATCTCGATGCTGTAGTCGCGTCCGAACTCGCGCGACAGCACCAGGCTGGCCATGTGGGCCGACGGCGTCACGATCGTGTCATCGATGCTCGTCGTGATGATGCCGGCTTCGAGCGGCGGCGTCTGCGGGAAGCCGCCGGGCGGTGCCGTCGGGATGGTCGGCGGCATCCGGCCGAGCTCCGTGAAGCGGACCGCCGGATTCGTCTCGTACGGACCGCCGAAGGGGCTGCTGATCGTGGTGGACATGCCGAAGGCGAAGCCCTGGTCGAAGTTCGTGGCCAGGCCCTGGCCGAGCCGGTCGAAGACCTTCGAGTAGCCGCCGCGCACCACGAGGCGGCCAGCGCCGGCCAGCGCCCCGAAGATGCCCTCCTCGGCCTGGGGCGTCCATGCGAACGACACCCGGGGGGCGATGTTGTTCTTGTCCCAGTCGAAGAACCCGCGGCGGTTGTTCTTTGGCCCCGCGAGGTCGAACTGGACGACGGGCGTGGCCGCGTTGTCGGGGATGCCGCGGGCCGCGTTCTCGCCGCGCTGCCGGAACCACTCGCCCATGCTCACGTTGGGCGCCACCTGGAGGCCGTCCACCTCGTAGGGCGGCGAGTACAGGCCGTAGCGAAGGCCGGCCGTCACCGTGAAGTTCCGGCCCACCTGCCACGAGTCCTGCACGTAGAACTCGTACTCGTCGGACGCGTAGCGGCGATCGATTGGCGTGCCGACCGGGATCAGGTTGCCCTCGCGATCGTAGTTCGCGCGGAGCGTCGACTGCGAGAGCACGCCGAGCGCGTTCAGCCAGGCATCCGCATAGCCGGCTGCGCCGCCGGCGGCGACGGCCGGGACCGCGAAGCAGGCAGGTCGTGTGCAGTTGGCCGCGCCGGGCATGTTGTTCCGGCCCACCCCCGCCACCCACGACGGGTTCACCGTGGCGCTCAGGTACGAACCGCTGTCGCGCCTGCTCGGGATGCGCGTGAAGCGCAGATTGGCCCCGACCTTGATGGAGTGAGTACCCTTGAGCCACGTGAGGTCGTTCACGAAGTT
>CAZNOC010000479.1:0-2718 GCA_964574545.1 uncultured Bifidobacteriaceae bacterium
GCGCCGCGAGCGCAACCGACATGGCCGGGTAGAGGCGTCCGAGCGATTCCAGGCCGAGCCACCCGGCGCCTGACGGACCGAGCGCAGCGCCGATGGGGACAAACAGCAGCGCAGGCGCGGTGAGCGGCCTCAGCCCGAGCGCGGCCCGCGTCCGTCCCAGGACGTCGATGAGCCTCGGACGCACCGGTGTCGTCGCAACCTGCGCGTCGAGCAGGTCACGGCCAATCTCGGAGCGGTCATCGTAGGGACTGAACGGCGTGCTCATCGCGGCCGCTCGAGGGCCAGGGCGTGAGGCCGTCCTCCACGCGCCACGATCACCAGCGTGCGCTGCCCCGGGTCGATGGCCGCGGCCAGGCGCTCGACCTCGCGCGGGCCGGGCCGCTCGTCCCCGGCAAAGAGCGTGATCTCGTCACCGGGCAACAGGCCGGCAAGCGCGGCTGCCGAGCTCGTCTCGACGCTCCGCACTCGCGCGCCTGCGGGGACCGTCTCGGTCGAGAACCCGGGCCAGGCCGGCATCGGGGCGTTCCCGCTGGCGCCGCGGAGTGGCAACACGGCCACGCGGCGCTCGTCGCCCCGGCGCACGCCGAGGCTGACCGTCGTTCCCGGTGCCTGCCGTGCGAGCCGCAGCAGCAGCGCATCGGGCATGCCGGCCGGCGCTCCATCGATCGTCTCGATCAGGTCGCCCGGTCTGACGACGCCGTCCGCCGGAGAGCCGGGCTCGACATGCACGACGAGGACGCCGGTCATGGCGCCCACCGCCGATGCCAGCGGGCCGGTGAGCGGCTGCACGACGAGGCCCACGTCGTTGGCCGCCGGTGTTCCCGCGTTGAGGAGCGCATCGGCCGTGCGCGATAGGACCGCCGCGGGCACGACCGCGAGCACGCCGCTCTCCCGGACGGCCATGCCGATCAGGCCGCCTTCGAGCGAGAAGATGAAGGCTCCTTCGGTCGCCATGGCCTCGTGCCCCAGCACGACGAGCGGCGTCTCCCAACGCGCCTCCTCGAAGCGGTCGGCCCTGCCAAGAAACACCGGCCTCATCGTCGTCCCCCCGCGCGTGCCCTCCACCACGCCGACGTAGCGCGGCGTCTCCACCGCAACCACGCCCTGCCACTGCCAGGAGATGGGATCCAGGGCCGCCGGCACCCGCACGAGCGCCACACGCCGGACCGGGTCCGCCGCCAGCACCAGGGGGACGGCCTGCGGGTCCCCGAGGACTCCCTGCACCGAGGTCCCGGGTGCGAGCAGCGCGAGGGCCACGTCCGGGAGGACGCGCAGTGACGGTACAAACCCGGATTGCGGGAGCGGCTCCGCGGGCTCGCTCAGGAGGTCGCGCAGGCTGCGCGGCGCGGCGACCGCACGGCTGCCGACCCGCAGCACCACGATCGACGGTGCGGTCCGGCGGTCGAGCCGCTCGATGATCCCGGCCAGTTCGTCAAACGTGGCCCGCGCCGCGAGCCGGTCAAGCGGCTGCGCGAGCGGCTCGAGCCGCTGCACATCAGGAAAACGGAACTGAGCGAGCACGGCCAGCACGGCGGCCGACACGATGATCGTGAGCAGCAGCAGGCGGGTCTCGCGCGTCCAGGAACCAGGCCGAAGCATCGCAGGCAGCGTACTCGGTGCCGGGAAACCGGGCAAGTTTCCCGGAGGCCCTGCCGCCGGTGTGGGGTACACTTTTCCGGATATGCGTATCACCGTGGCCCACAGTCCTGATTCTGACGATGCGTTCATGCACTACGGGTTGGCGAGCGGCAAGGTCGACAACGAAGGCCTGGAGTTCGCGCACCTGCTTGCCGACATCGAAACGCTCAACCGCGCCGCCTTCGAAGGCACGTACGAAGTGAGTGCGGTCTCGTTCCATGCCTACGCGCACCTGACCGACAAGTACCTGCTGCTGCCGCACGGATCGTCGATGGGTGACAACTACGGTCCGATGGTCGTCGTTCAGCAGGACGGTCCCGCCTCGCTCGAGGGGGTGACCGTGGCGATTCCGGGGACGCTGACGACCGCGTTTCTGGCACTTCGGCTCTACATGCCGGAGGTGGCGACGGTGATCATGCCGTTCGACGAGATCCTGGAGGCCGTCCGTGACGGCAAGGTCGAGGCTGGCCTGTTGATCCACGAGGGCCAGCTCACCTACGAGGACGAGGGCCTGCGATCGATCGTCAACCTCGGGGAGTGGTGGGCCGATCGCACCGGCGGGCTGCCGCTGCCGCTCGGCGGCAACGTGATCCGCCGCGACCTCGGGTCCGACCTCGTGCGCAAGGTCTCGCGTATCCTGCACGCGTCGATCGCCTACGCGCTCGAGCACCGGGACGAAGCGCTCGACTATGCGCTGCAGTACGGCCGCGGTCTCGATCGTGAGAAGGCCGACACGTTCGTGGGGATGTACGTGAACCAGCTCACGCTCGAATACGGCGAGCGCGGCCGCACCGCCGTCCAGCGCATGCTGGACGAGGCCCACGAGAAGGGCATCCTGCCGGCGCGGATTGTGGCCGAGTACGCGGAGTAGGCGCGAGCGGGCTGCCAGCGGCGCGGCTGGCACGTGATGCGCGATGGCGATCACGCCCTGAGCTACCCGTTCTCGTCCCAGCGCTCCCGGGGGCGGAGGGCGTCAGGAACGTCTTCGCCCAGAGCCCGGCAGAGCACGGCGTGCAGTTGCCGCGCACCCTCGGTGAGCGCCGCGGGGCCGGGCTGCAGGATGTAGGCGGACTTCACCTC
>CAZNOC010000480.1:0-2353 GCA_964574545.1 uncultured Bifidobacteriaceae bacterium
CTGCTTCGCCAGCGCGAGCGCGCGCTGATACGAGACGCGGGCGTCATCGCTGCGGCCGAGCCGCCGGCACAGATCGGCGCGGGCCGCGTGCGCGAAGTGGTAGGTGGCAAGTTCGCCCTGCGCAAGAAGCGTCTCCACGAGCGCGAGCCCGTCGGCCGGGCCGTGCGCCATGGCCACCGCCACCGCCCGATTGAGCGCGAAGACCGGCGAGGGCTCGATGCGCAGCAGCACGTCGTACAGCCCGATGATCTGCGGCCAGTCGGTGGCCGCGCTCGACGGCGCCTCTGCGTGCACCGCGGCGATGGCGGCCTGCAGCGCGTACGGGCCCACGCGCCGCGCGCTGAGCGCCTGCTCGACGAGCGTCGCGCCCTCAGTGATGGCGGCCCGCTGCCAGCGGCCACGGTCCTGATCCTCGAGCAACACGAGATCGCCGCTGGTATCCGTGCGCGCCTCGCGTCGGGCGTCGTGCAACAGCATGAGCGCAAGCAGGCCCTGCGATTCCGGCTCGGGCTGCAGGGCCACAAGCAGCCGCCCCAGGCGAATCGCTTCGGCCGAGAGGTCGGCCCGCGTCAGCGAATCTCCGGCGGTGGCCGAGTAGCCCTCGTTGAAGATGAGATACACGACGTGCAGCACCGCGTCGAGCCGGCCGGGCAGATCCGCTGCGGCCGGCACCTGATAGGGAATCCGCGCGTCGCGGATCTTGGCCTTGGCGCGCACGATGCGCTGCGCCACGGTGGGCGCCGAGGTCAGGAACGCGCGCGCGATGGCTTCCGTGGTCAGCCCGCACACTTCGCGCAGCGTGAGCGCGAGTTGCGCCTCGGGTGGCAGCGCAGGATGGCAGCAGGTGAAGATGAGCCGCAGCCGGTCGTCGTCAACGGCCGAATCCGGCTCGATGTCAGGCGTGGCCGAGGCCCGCCGTTCGATCTCGTCAGCCAGCGCCCCGAACGATGCCTGCTGCCGGGCCCGACGCCGGATGGCGTCGATGGCCCGAAAGCGTCCCGTGGAGACGAGCCACGCGCGCGGATTGGCCGGCACACCCTCCACCGGCCACTGCTGCATGGCGGCGGCAAAGGCGTCGTGCAGCGCTTCCTCGGCCCGATCGAAATCGCCCAGCAGACGAATCAGCGTGGCGAGCACACGACGGGAGTCCGCGCGGTAGACGGCGTCCACCGCCTCCCGCGCGGGATCCACGTCGGTGGTCACGGCTGCTGGGTGAAGTCGAGCACCGGCCGCACCTCGATGCTGCCGCTGCGAGCCTCGGGAATACGCGCGGCAATCTGCAGCGCGTCGTTCAAATCGGGCGCCTCGATGATGTAGAAGCCGCCGAGTTGTTCCTTGGTTTCGGCGAATGGCCCATCAGAGGTCGTCATCTTGCCGTTGCGAACGCGAACCGTGGTGGCGGCGGTCGACGGGTGCAGTGCTTCTCCCCCGACATACTGGCCCTTGCCGCGGATGCCCTCCGAAAACGCCTCGTGCTCCGCGAAGACCTTCTCCATCTCGGCCTGCGGGAGGTTCACCCAGTTCTTCTCGTCGTCGTAAATCAGACACAGATACTTCATGATGTTCGCTCCGTGGGCCAGAGTGTAACGGCAGCGGCCCGACCCGCCAGACGACCCGGCCCCGGGACCTTCCGGAGACGCGCGTCAGACAGTAGTCGCTGGCGGAGCGGGATTTCGACAACGCACCCACCTGCGGCGACGACCGCGGACCGCGACGGTAAGCCGCACTGCGCTGCTTTCACAGGGAGGCGCGGCGTTTTTCGTTCTGATCGAGCCCCGGGGTTTTCACCCAGGGGCTTTTCTTTCGCTCCATACACCGCCTGCCTGTCTGCGCAGCTTCGGGATGTCTTCAGGGCTGCCGCAAGCGAGTCGAAGTCCACCGCATGGTGACGGGCCACCATCACCGCCTGATCCCACGACTGCCGGTCCTGCCAGTGCCAGTAGGCCGCCAGCCGATCCAGCACACAGAGTGTGGGCGTGGTGACACGCAGCGGCCCCCACGGCGTTTCCAGCCTCGGCGCGTCGTCATGCTGAACAAGGCGGCTGCCGAACTGCAGCGGTGCAGATGGGAACTCAAGGAAGAGCGAGGTGTCCCGAGGCACGAAATGCCGGTGAGTCGCCAGTAGTCTAGCATCGGAACGGAAGCGCACGAGCCGGACGCCGCTGCGTTGACGATGCAAGCCAGAATCTGATGTCCTCGACGCTATCGTCGAAGATCCGGAAATGACTGGCTGGGCTCCGGCGAGGACAAGTCCAGCCACCCGACGGCACCCAACCTCATCTGTGCCGGGGACTCGGCCCACGTAACGGCGCAGCGGGCCGCGACGTCGCGGTACTTCTCGGATCGCTTGCCC
>CAZNOC010000480.1:2363-2707 GCA_964574545.1 uncultured Bifidobacteriaceae bacterium
CCCATCGGCCAACTCGCCTTGCGGCTCGCGCGGCGTGGTCGTCGCGGTGTTCTTACTGGCATTAATACACAACGACATTATACTATTGCCATCGGGGCGCCAGTATGCACAAACGCCAATGGGACACAGTCCTCTACGGAATCGCCGAAGACCAGGCAGGCTACTTCACGGCAGCCCAGGCGCGGGCAGCCGGTCTGCATCAGGTCCGTCTCGTTCAGCTGGCTCAGCAGGGGGACATTGAGCGCGTTTCCCGCGGCGTGTATCGCTTCGCGCGGTTCCCGGTGTCCGCGCTCGGCCACTACATGGAGGCCGTCCTGTGGCCCCAGGTCCGCCGCCCCGATGTT
>CAZNOC010000481.1:0-2706 GCA_964574545.1 uncultured Bifidobacteriaceae bacterium
CGATCCGACACGGAGAGCTGCGGCTGGCCGCTGTCGGCACCGGCCGGGGAGGCGACGGGGTCGAGGGTCGGGGGCCAGGCGGTCTGAGCGCTGGTACCGGCGGAGATCGCCAACGCCGCGATGACCGCGAGGCCGTGGAGGGTACGGATGAACATGGCCTCATTCTAGACGTGAGCGAGCTCGATCGTATCCCCAACCGGTCAGAACCAGTCGCCCACCACGCCCAGCCCGGCGAGGAGCCCCAGCCCGCCCGACAGCAACCCCAGCGACCAGCCCAGGATCGCGCAGCGCCGCTCCGCGGATCGCGCATCGGCGGCGGCGATGGGATCCGCCAGGGCTTCGGCCTCGTGTCGCGCGCGCACGATGCGCGGGAGCCACAGCAGGTGGAGCCCCATGAGGCCTGTGATGAAGCCGGCGAAGGTCGCAATCTGCGACCACGGCGACTGGGTGACCAGCCAGGTGAGGGGGAACGCGGCCACTGTCCCCACGACCAGTACGATGCTCGCGACCTCGAAGCGTCGAACGGCGCGAAGCTCCTCGCGTGTGCGCGCCAGCCGCCTCAGCCGGCGTGTGCCCATCAGGACGCCGGCGACGCCGCCGGCCGCGCCCAGCGCCACACCGCCGCCGGCCACCGCGATCTTCGCGAGCAGTGACGGGCCGGCCATCGAGGCCGCCGTCAGCGTGGAGGCCGATGCCGCAGCGGGGGCGCCCACGGCCAGCGCCGTCACGACGGCGGCGGTGAACGTGCTATCCGGCGTGGTCCGCGCAGCGACCGCACCGAACCGATCCAGCAGGCTCGCCCGCAGCCGCTTCCGCGCACGCGACAGCCGCTGGCGCACGGCCGCCTCGCTCAGCCCGAGCAGGCGTGCCACGTGCGCCGTAGACTCGCCCTCGCGGTAGTAGAGCGTGACGACTTCACGGACGTCGTCCGGCAGCTCAGAGAGCACCGCGTCGAGCAGCCGCAGCTCCTCCTCGGCGAGCAGCCGCGCATCAGCCGCGGGCGCCGGGTCGCTCGCGTCCTCTGTCAGCAACGATTGGTCGAGGTAGGCCACCCGCCGGGCACGCCTGCGCTCGGCCCGCAGCACATGGTACGCCCGGTGGCGGGTCAGCTGCCGGAGCCACGGCAGGAAGCTCTCCGCCTCCCGCAGATGCCGCAGATCGCGCCAGGCCGCCACGAACACGTCCTGGGCGACGTCCCGGCTCAGGTCCGCATCACGGACGATGGCGAGGGCGATGGAGCTGACGAGGGAACGCGTCGCATCCACGAGGCGGGCGAACGCCTCGCGGTCGCCGCCGGCAGCCGCGGGGACATGGACGGTGAGCGCGGGGGCGTGCGTGTCCATCAGCGTCACTGCCTCCCGCCGGATCCAGCGGTGTGATGTGCGGCCAGGAACGCATCGACCGCGCCGAACAGGAAGGCCGGATCGTCGAGCATGATGAAGTGGCGCGCGCCGGCCGCCATGATGACACGGGCGGCCGGGATGCGCGAGACCTGTGCGCGGTAGCCCTCCTCGAGCGCGCCGCGCATGGACTCGGGCGCCGCGCCGAGGGCGCCGATGAGCAGCGTCGGGGCGGTGATGGCTGCCGCCGCCTCGCGCAGGTCCGTGCTCATCAGCTCGGCGATCGCGAGGCCGACCATGCCGGGATCGCATGCCCCCGCCCACGCGAGCGCCCGATCACGGTCCGTTTCCGCCGTGATCATGGCCTGCAGGGCGATCCGGCTCTGCGCGACGAGCTGGTCTGGGGAGAACGACGCGTAGAGGCTGCGGATCTGTTCGGCTTGCGCACGGGCCGCCTCGACAGTGGCGTTCGCGTTTCCGAGCGCCGGCAGGAACGGCACGCCGTCCACGGCCACGATGCCGCCGACGAGGTCCGGGGCGGTCGCCGCGATCCAGAAGGCAAGAAACCCCCCAAGGCTGTGGCCCACGATGAGCGGACGCTGCAGGCCCTGGGCGCGCACATACGCAATCACCTCGTCGCGCACCCGTGGCAGGAAGGGCGCGGGGACCGACGGAGGGCCGCCGAACCCGGCGAGCGTCAGCACGTGCAACTGGTAGCGATCGCGATACCGTGCGACGGTGGTGTCCCAAACGTCCCGCGGGGTCATCAGCCCGGAGATCAGGAGGATTGCCGGTCCGCTGCCGGCGACCTCCACGTCGAACGACTCGTGTGCGGATTGGGCCTGCGCCGGTGCGGCAGCGGTCAGGGCCATCAGAGAAACGATCGTGCAGCAGACCAGACGGAGGTGACACATGGTGCGGCTCCTTTCCCTCTAAGGAGCCGCCCGGGCGCGTGTGTGACCGGCCGTTTCCGGAGTTGCGGCAGGTTCAACCGTCGTCCCGTCGCCGTCCGTGTTACCGTTAGCCATCGCTGCCCCCTCCAAGCCTGAGTTCGCCTCGCCCGCGGTCCTGAAGCTCGCCCTGGACAGGCGTGTGCACGCCTTCGTCGGTCAACGCAAGACCGTCGACAGCCCGGTCATGTATGCCAAGGCCGCCGCCTTGATCGGCACCGCCGTCTGGTCGTATCTGGTCCTCGTCTTCCAGGCCGAGACGACGCCGGTCGCCTTCTTGTCGGGCGCCCTGCTCGCGCTCGCGCTCGTCGGCATCGGCTTCAACGTGCAGCACGACGGCAACCACGGCACGTTTTCCCGGCGGCCGTGGGTCAACCGGCTCGCCGGCTTCACGCTGGATCTGATGGGGGCGAGTT
>CAZNOC010000482.1:0-2697 GCA_964574545.1 uncultured Bifidobacteriaceae bacterium
AAAAGGTGACGGAGCCGGATGGCGGAGAAACCCGTTTTGCCTACATCGGGGCACGCGGCATTCAGGACAGCCGTACCGAAGTCAGCGACGCGCGTCGGAACGTCACCACCTACAGCTTGAACCGATACGGCGCGGCCTTTCGCGTGGAGTCACCCGAAGGCGTGACCGAGACCCGTTGGAACGTGGTTCACCTGCAACCGTCACAGGTCACTGACGCCTTGGGCACGACCACCCACTTCACCTATGACGAGCACGGCAACACCGTGCAGGAGCGAATCGAACACGCGCACGGCGCGCTTACCCGCAGCTGGGCCTTCGTTGCGCCAGAGCACTTCGCGGTTCCCATCAAGAACCGTCCGCGCAGCGCCACCGATGCTCGGGGCATCCAGACCCAGTGGGGCTACGACGAACGCGGCAACCGGACCGGACAGACTCGAGGGGACGTCAGCGAGTCCTGGAACTACGCGCAAAACGGAGACCTGCGCAGCCACACCGATGGCGCCGGTGCGCGAGTCGAGAGCGAGCACGACGCCTTCGGCTACCGGACCCGCGAGCGCGACAGTCTTGGCACCCGCTGGACGCGCCGCTACGACGCCCGCGGCCGGGTCATCATGGAAGCCGACGGCAGGGGCAACGAAACCACCCACACCTACGACGCGCTTGATCGACGCATCCGGACCCGCTTCCCGACGGTCGACGGCAGTGCGGCGATTCGCTCGACCGTCTACGACGATGAAGCCCGTACCCGCACCGAGACCGACGAACTGGGCCGTCAGACCGTGCTTTCCTTCGACTCGATGGGACGCGAGCGAACCCTGCGCAACGCCGCGGACGACACCCGCGAGTTCACCTGGGACGCTAACGGCAATCTGCTCAGCGAGACCGATTTCCGCGGCAACCTGACTCGCTACGAGTACGACGCCGCGAATCGCCGCGAGCGACAGACCGGGCCGGGCGACCGTCTGGCGCGCTACACCCATGATGCCCTCGGCCAGCTGCTGAGCGAGGAGGTCGGTCACCGCGACGGCAGCCAGCTGCGGCGCACCGAGTACCGATACCTGCACCCGCTCAACCTGCGCACCCACGTGCGCCAGCAGATCGCCGCGGGAGCGTGGGCGGAAGCCGTCACTGCCTATGACCTCAATGGCAATGCAGTGCTGCTCACCGATGCCAACGGCCGCGATACAGCCCGTATCCACGACAGTCGCGACCGGCTCATCGAGGAGCGTGCCCCCGAAGGGCGAATTGCCACCTACGGCTACGACGGCGCCGACCGCCGCACCAGCGAATCGCTGAACACGGCGCCGGCACAGTTACGCGCCTGGGAGTTCGATGTGCGCGGTCGGGAGACCCTCTACGGCGACGCCAGCGGCGCCGAATGGCTGCGCGCGTACGACCTGTCCAACAACCTGGTGCGCAAGACCGACCCGCGCGCGAAGACCTGGCGCTATGACTACGATGCCCGCAATCGGCTGATCGCCGAGACCGGGCCGATCGAGGGTCAGCTGTCCAGTTTCGGTTACGATGCCGTCGGCAATCGCACCCACGAGCACACCTCTGAAGGTCGCGAGCTGGAGCACAGCTACGACGCACTCAATCGCAGGGTGCGCAGCGAGGACCAGCTGGGCCAGGTCGAAACCCTGAGCTACGACGCCGACGGCCACCCGCTGACCCGCACCGACGCCGAGGGCCGCATCACGCAGTCGGTCTGGAACGCCTTGGGCCAGGAGACCCAGCGTGAGCTGCCGGAGGTGCCTGCCGGCGAGCGGCTGCTTGAGTTCGAGCACAGCGTGCACGGCGAGCTGCTTGCCGAGACCGACGCCAACGGACATGTCACCACGCATCACTACGACGGACTGGGACGCCGGTTGGCCACGGAGCTGGCCGACGGCAACGAGCGCAGCGCCACCTTTGATGCCGCGGGCAACCTGCTGAGCAGCACCGATGCCGAGGGGCTCACGACTACCTACCTCTACGACGGCCTGAACCGGCGCACCGAGCAGCGCGACCCGGGCCCGGCCCGCACGAGCCAGTCCTGGACCTACGACGTGGCCGGCAACGTGCTGACCCACAGCGACCGCCGCGGCGTAGTCACCCGCTCGACCTACGACGGCGAGAACCGTCTGACAGAGCTGCGCCGCGACGGTGTGCGCCTGCAGAGCCTGAGCTACGACCCAGCCGGCAACCTCGCCACCGAGACCGACGCCAACGGCGAGGACGCGACGCACAGCTACGACGACAGCAACCGGCGGGTGCTGACCGCGCGGCCGCTGCAGTACCGCGAGCGCTGGACGTACACGCCCTGGGGCGGTGTCGAGTCGGGCACCGACGCCGACGGCCTGGTCACCACGCACCGCTACGACGTCCGCCAGCGCCTCATCGGCACTACGAATCCGGCGGGCGAGGAGACGACCTTCGGCTACGACGGGGTCGGCAACCGCGTCCTGGTCAGCCGACCGGGGAACGCGGACTGGACCTTTGCCTTCGACGACGGCGACCGGCTGATCGAGGTGCGCTCGCCGGAGCGTGCGAGCACCGCCTACGCCTACGACCGCCACGGCAACCGCACCAGGCAGACCGACGCCGAGGGCGAGATCACCACCTGGACCTTCGACACGCGGCACCGCGTCGAGCGGGTGCTGCATCCGGACCGCAACACAGAGAGCTTTGCCTACGACGCCGAGAGCCGGCTCGTCG
>CAZNOC010000483.1:0-2689 GCA_964574545.1 uncultured Bifidobacteriaceae bacterium
GGGGGGGGTGGTGGTGGAGGCTTGGACACGCCTCTGATCCCGCTCCAGGCCGGCGCCGGCGGTGGCGGGGGGCAGGGCGGTCTGGCCGGCTCCGGGGGCCGGGGTGCCACCGGTGGCGGCGGTTCTGTCGGCATCCTGCTGGCGGAGAACAGCCAGGCGAACGTCTCGAACAACATCATCACGACGGCCAACGGCGGTGATGGCGGCGACGGCGGCAGCCGCGGGAATGGCGGTCTGGGAGGCGGCGGCGGCACCGAAGGCGGCAATGGCGTCTTCCAGGGCGGCGGTGGCCGCCGGGGCAGCGGCGGGCGCGGGGGCAATGGAGGCGACGGGGGCAGCGGCAGCGGCGGGCCCAGCATCGGCATCGCCTTCGCCACGGGCAGCAGCTTCACCGGCAGCAACACCATCACCCTCGGCCAGGGCGGCGCGGGCGGATTCCGTTCCGGCAGCGCGGCAAGCACGCGCGGACAGACAGGGCGGACCGCGCAGACGCTGGAGATTCCGGTCAGCTGAAGGCAGGGACGCCGGCGCAGGAGAGCTGGTCGCGGGAGTCAGGCGCGCGGCGGGCCGCCGCCGAGCTCCCGGGCCAGCCAGAGTCGAGCCATGGCCCAATCGGCATCCACTGTGCGCTTTGAGACGCCGAGCACGTGCGCGATCTCCTCGACGGAGAGCCCGCCAAACACCCGCATCTCGACGACGCGCGCGCCGCGCTCGTCGAGGGCGGCGAGTCGATCCAAGGCATCGTTGATGACGAGCAGGTCGGCAGCCCGCTCTCCTCTCGCATCCACGGCATCGTCGAAGGTGACGCGCTGGACGCCTGCGCCGCGCTTGGCGGCGGCATGGCGGCGGGCGTGATCGACCAGCACCTGGCGCATCACGCGGGCGGCGATGCCAAGGAAGTGCGCACGATCCTTCCAGTCGGTCTTCGTCTGATCGACAAGGCGAATAAACGCCTCGCCGACCAGAGCGGTCGGCTGAAGCGTGTGGTCGGCGCGCTCGCGGCGCATGAGGCTGCCGGCAAGCCGGCGAAGCTCCGGGTACAGAGCCTCGGCGAGCTGCTCGCTCGCCAGTCCGCCCTGCGGACTGCGCGTGTCGAGGAGCACACTGGTGATCCTGCCGCGGTCTGACTCGTCCATCACTCGCCTCGGGACAGCATAGCGGCTGCCCCGCCGGGAGACAATCAGCCTGCCGGCCGCACGTATTTCCAGGCGCGCGTTGATTTCGACCCTATCGGTGCTGCCGGGGTGGGAAGATGCGGGGTCAGGTCCATGAGTACCGAACGCTGGCAGCAGCTGAAGAGCATCGTCGATGCGGCATCGCGCCTCCCGGCGGGTGCGCGCGCGGACTACTTGCGCGAAGCGTGTGCCGGCGATGCGGCGCTGCTGGCCGAGGCCGATTCGCTGCTGGGCGCCGACGAACAGGCCGAGCGTTTTGTGGAACGCGCCGTTGAAGCCGCCGTCGAGGCGTGGGTGGACGAGTCGTCACCCGTCGGCCGCCGCCTTGGCGCGTACGAGGTGGTGCGCGAACTGGGTCATGGGGGCATGGGCTCGGTGTACCTCGCGGCGCGCGTGGACGACGAGTACCGCAAGGAAGTCGCGGTCAAGGTGGTGCGCGCGGGCGCGGACGGGCCCGACAGCCGGCGCCGCTTCCGCGTGGAGCGTCAGATCCTCGCCAACCTCGATCATCCGAACATCGCGCGCCTGCTCGACGGTGGCACCACGGACGATCAGCTGCCGTACGTGGTGATGGAGTACGTGGACGGGGAGCCGCTGACCGCGTACTGCGATCGGAAGCGTCTCACCATCGACGAGCGACTGCAGCTGTTTGAGCGCGTCTGCCTCGCCGTGCAGTTCGCGCACCGGAATCTGGTGGTGCACCGCGATCTCAAGCCCGGCAACATCCTGGTGACGGCCGACGGCACGCCGAAGCTGCTGGACTTCGGCATCGCGAAGCTCCTCGACGAGCCAGACGGTGCTCCAGCGACGCGCACCGCCTTCCGGCCGATGACGCCGGAGTACGCCAGTCCCGAACAGGTGCGGGGAGGGGCAATCACCACCGCGACCGACGTCTACGCGCTCGGGGTATTGCTGTGCGAGCTGCTGAGCGGCCGCCGGCCCTACCGCGTGGACGACCGGAACGCGAAGACGGTGGAGGATGCGATCACGACCCAGTCGCCGGAGCGCCCGAGTACGGCCGTCTTTCGCAGCTCCGGGGCAGCGGAGCCCTCCGACCGCGAGTCGCCCTCACCCGACGCTATCGCGGCCGCGCGCGGCACGACACCGGACCGGCTCCGTCGGCGACTGTCGGGCGACCTCGATGTGATCACCCTCGCCGCCCTGCGCAAGGAGCCGGAGAGGCGCTACGGCTCCGTCGAGCAGCTCTCGCAGGATATTCGCCGGCACCTCGACGGGCTGCCCGTAAAGGCGCGACCGGACACCTTCGGCTATCGTGCCGGCAAATTCGTCGGACGCCATCGTGGCGCGGTGATGGCCGCGGCAGCGATGGTGGCGCTCGTCGCGGCGATCACGACGTTCTACGGCGTGCGGCTGGCCCGCGAACGTGACCGCGCACAGGCCGAGGGCGAGAAGGCCGCGCAAGTGGCGACGTTCCTGCAGGACCTCTTTCAGGCGGCCGATCCGGCCGAGGCGCAAGGACGCGACGTGACCGCGCGGGAGCTGCTCGCGGTCGG
>CAZNOC010000484.1:0-2684 GCA_964574545.1 uncultured Bifidobacteriaceae bacterium
GTGTAGATGGGGACGTCGGGATAGGCGCGCTCCACGGCCGCAATTCCTTCCGGCGCGGCGACGATGCAGATGATCCTGACTTCGCGGGCGCCAGCGGCGTGCAGCCGATCGATCGCGGCCACAGCGCTGCCTCCCGTGGCCAGCATCGGATCGACCATGAGGACGAAGCTGTCTTCCAGTCTCTCGGGCAGACGCGCGTAGTACTGCGACGCGATGGCCGTTGACTCATCACGCTGGAGCCCGATGTGGCCCACGCGCGCGTCGGGCACCAACGTCAGGATGGCTTCCAGCATGCCCAGGCCGGCGCGCAGCACCGGCACGACGACGACGTCCGTATCGACGCGGCGCGCCGGGGCGGGACCGAGGGGCGTCGTCACCGAGCCCTCGCGGACGGGCAGGGTGGCCAGGGCCTCTGCGGCGAGCAGCATGCTGATCCGGTTCGAGAGACGGCGGAAGAGCTCCGGTGTCGTGCCGGCGTCCCGCAGGCCCGCGAGCGCGTCATGAACGAGGGGGTGCGTGACCAGATGTACCACGGCCCCGAAGCTTACACGCAAACGGTCGATTCACGTACAATCCCGGAGTGATGCGGACCGTGCACGGAATCTGTGCCTCAGTGCTGCTGCTCTTCGCGGCCGCGTGGACGACCGGGGCGCCTGCCGGCGCGCGCCAGCCGCGTCCGGTTTCATTGATTGTCACGGGCGGCATCGTGGTCACCATGGACGCCGGGTTCCAGGTGCTGTCGCCGGGCGCCGTGGCGATCGAGGGCGACGAGATCGTGGCCGTGGGGGCGCCCGAGGCCGTTGCGGCTTCCCACCGCGCGGTCGAGACCATCGATGCGACGGGGCACGTGGTGATGCCAGGGCTCATCAACACGCACACGCACGCGCCCATGGTGCTCTATCGCGGCCTGGCCGACGATTTGGCCTTGATGGACTGGCTCCAGCAGTACATCTTCCCGGCGGAAGCCAAGACCCTGACACCCGCCTTCGTGCGTGTGGGGACCAACCTGGCGGCGCTCGAGATGATCCAGTCGGGTACGACGACCTACGCCGACATGTACTATTTCGAAGAGGAGATCGCACGGGCCACCAAGGCGGCGGGCCTGCGCGGGGTGCTCGGCCAGACGATCATCGAGTTTCCGGTGGCGGATGCGAAGACCCCCGCCGACGGGCTTGCGCGCGCGGAAGCGTTCCTGAAGGAGTTTGCGCGCGACCCGCTCATCACGCCCGCCATCGCGCCCCACGCGATGTACACCCTCGACGCCACGTCGTTGATGGCCGCTCGGGACCTCGCCATCAAGTACGGCGCGCCGCTGCTGATTCACCTCGCGGAGACGGAAGACGAAGTACGTATGTCGCGGGGGCGCTACGGGCGTACGCCGGTGGGCTATCTCGACAGTCTCGGATTCTGGGGGCCACACATCGTCGGCGCACACGGCGTCTGGGTCGAGGAGCACGAGATTGAGCTGCTGCGCGCGAATCACGTCGCGATCTCACACAACCCCGAGAGCAACATGAAGCTGGCCAGCGGAACCGCGCCTGTCCCGCAGTACCTTGCGGCTGGCGTCACGCTTGGGCTGGGAACCGACGGTGCCGCCAGCAACAATACGCTCGACATGTTCGAGGCCATGCGACAGGCGGCCTTGCTGCACAAGCTCGAGTCGCGCGACCCGCAGGTGGTGAGCGCAAGGACGGCGCTCGAGATGGCGACGATTGGCGGGGCGCGCACGCTGGGCCTCCAGTCGCGCATCGGGTCCCTCGAGCCCGGCAAGCTCGCGGACCTGATCATCGTGGGGATGAACCGGGCGCGCCAGACGCCGATGTACGACCCGGTGTCCCACCTCGTCTACGCCACCCGTGGCGACGATGTGAAGACGGTCATCGTGCACGGGCGGACGCTCATGCGGGACGGGAGGATGCTGACGCTCGATGAGCCGGCGATTCTCGCCGCGGCGCGTGCCGCGGCGGAAGAAGTGAGGAAGGCGGTCGGTCGCTAGTGTCCTGGAACCGTGATTCGTTGCACAAGTCCCGGAGCGCGGCGCCCGGCTGGCAAGGCGCGACGACCGAGAATACTGGGCGTATTTAAGGGAGGAGCAACGCCGCCAGCTGGGATGCCCCGCCCGGGAATTGTGTGACGAATCACGGTTCCAGGACACTAGGCCAGGACGCCGATGTACGGCAGGTTGCGGTGGTGTTCGGCGTAATCGAGGCCGAACCCCACGACGAACCGGTCTTCGATCGTGAAGCCCACGTATTCGACCTCGATATCGACCGTGCGGCGGGACGGCTTGCTCAGCAGGCACGCCGTGCGGAGCGACTTCGGTCCGCGAGCCCGCAGGATGTCCTGGAGGTAGTGCAGGGTGAGTCCGGTGTCGACGATGTCCTCGACGATCACGACATGCCGGCCTTCGAGCCCGGCATCCAGGTCCTTGACGAGCCGCACCTCGCCGCTCGAGGTGGTGGCCGCGCCGTAACTGGACGTCGCCATGAAGTCGAGGGTGACGCCGCCCTCCATGGCCCGGACCAGGTCCGCCAGGAACAGGAAGGCCCCTTTCAGCACGCAGACGAAGTGGATGTCGTCATCAGGAGTGTCCCGCCGAATTTCGTCCGCCAGCTCCCGGATGCGCTGTTGGATCTGTGCCTCCGTGATAAGGATGTCCATCGATGTCGCGTTCATGGCGAGCG
>CAZNOC010000485.1:0-2677 GCA_964574545.1 uncultured Bifidobacteriaceae bacterium
GAGGGGCGGATTCAGAGCGTCCAGGCGCTGGCGGCTGAGCAGGGGCGGGCGCTCGGCGTCACACCCGAGGTGGTCCTCGCGATGCTCGAGGCCGCATCCCGCGCGCAGTTCTCGCCGGCCGAACCGCGTGGTGCGCCCATCGCGGTGAGTATGGTGTGGGTGCTGTCTCCGGCGTCTGGTACTGGCAAGCTCGACTACGAACTGCTGCGGGTGCCCACGGATCGAGGTGGCGCGGGACGCTCCGTCATGCCCGGCACCAAGCGCCCCGCTCTTCAGGATCGACCCGCGCGCCCATCGGCCGGCGCGAGATCGAGCGCACGTTCCTCCGCCACAGCCTGACGCTGCCACGCGCTTCACGCCCCGGCGGCGCGGCCGAGCGACCCTACCGCAGTCCGACCTGTCCGGTTCCCACGTTGTTCATCATGTCGGTGGCGCGAACCACCAGGGTCCGGCCGGCCAGTTCGCCGTCGAGGCTCAGCTCGAACTGCTCGGCGCGCGAATCAAGCATGCCGTCAACCGGGAAGACCGGCTCCCATTGTTGCGCCTCGATCGAGTACTCCACGCGCCGGAGCGCGGTGTCGGCGTCCCGCACTTCGAACGGCACGACCAGCCGGGCCCCCTCCCGTCGAATCGTGCCGAATGTCACGGTCGGCGCCGTGTTGTCGATGTCGAAGCTCTCGCTCTCGAGCTCGCCACGAAGCGCGGTCGGTGGCGAGTTGGACGGAAGGTCAGAGGCGACGATTCTCACGACGTAGGTGCCGTTCGGCACACTCGAGGTGTCCCAGACATAGATGGAGTCGGTCAGCTTGGACGCGAGCGTCTTCCATTCGGTGTCGCTCTCGCGCCGGTACTGGACGTCGAAGGCGAGCGTGTCACCGTTCGCATCGTCAGCCCGCCACGCGAACGTCTGCAGGCCCTTCTGGTACACGCGCCGTCCGAGGCCCTGCCCGCCGGGTGTCTGGCCCGCGAGCTGCTGGTCGGGCGTGGGCCCGTCGAACCCGGCAATCTCGGCCTCGCCCGTCGAAAAAGGCTTCTGGAAGACGAGTCCTGGAGGATGCACGGTGATCGCCGATACCTGCGGCCGGACATTGCGCTGGAGGTAGGCTGCGGAGATGGACGTCAGCATCGGCGAGGCGGCCGCCCCGGTGAGCACGGCGCGCCACTGCAGGTACCGAGCAGCGGGACTCGAGATCGCCGAGCCGTCCGGATCCGCGTAGGCCGGGCTCCAGTCGCTCCACGCCTCGTCGGGCGTCGGGGTGTTGCCTGAGCGAGTGAAGAGCTGCACCGACGTCCCGGACGGCACACTGGCCCGCCAGGTGAGAGTCCCCCACGACGCGACCATGCGCGCGTCCCTGACCTCCGATTCATAGGTCCCGCGCGTGGCCCGTCCGTCGGCCATCGACAGCAGCAGCCCAGGGTTCGCGGTGGTCAGTAGCGTCCGCCCCTGCGTCTGGTGGAGGCGCGTCACCTGCTGGGCCCCGACACGGGTCAGGAGCGTGGGGCGCAGTGGTTCTCCGCTCAGCCGGAAGATCTTTCCGGCGTTGCCGGTGGCCACGAGCAGCGCGCCATCGGATTCCACCACGACATCGTACGGCGCGTCCTCGCGCGATTCCCAGATCTGATCCCAGAGACCGTCGGGCATGATGCGGTAGATCGCTCCGGTGGGAGCGCGACGGTCGCCACCAGGCGCTGCGGGAGCACCCTGCGGCGCCACCGGCGCGTCCACGATGGCAATGGCCGTGATCTCGGTCGACACCTGGGGCACCGGCGCGCGTGCGGGCTCCGTCCCGCCAGGGTCGGCGGCGGGGGCTTCACCGCCGCTCGTTCCTCGTCCGCTGAGGGCCACGGCGTAGAGACGCCCCTCCGGGTCGAACCTGAGCGAGCGCACCTCCTGGAAGGGCGTGTCGAGCAGGAGGAAGGGCTTGCCGGCCGCATCCAGACGAAAGACGCGACCTGGTGAGTCGGTGCCGATCAACAGGTGACCGTCCGGTCCGATCACCATCGAGATGACGTGGGTGGCGGTGGAGCTGTGCAGCACTTCGCTCGTGCCGTCCGGCGCGAGCCGATACACGCGTCCCTGCTCGCCGGTCGCGACGAGCAGCCGTCCCTCGGCATCCACCAGCATGGCCCAGATATACGTGTCGTCCGGGTCGAAGAAGATGGTGGACTGGCCGTCCGGCGCCACGCGATAGACGCGCCCAGCCGGCGAGGTGGCCACGTAGAGGGCGCCATCCGGCGCGGGCGCCAGGGCGTGGACGGCCATCTCTGGGGCGTCATAGAACAGCCTCGACTGGCCGTCGCGGTCTACCAGGAGCACCTTGCCGTCGTTGCCCGTGCCCAGGTACATGCCACCACCCGGGGCGGGCAGCATTGCCCACACGAACGGTGCGGCCGTGTCGACGAGCGGGGCCACGGCCGGCCCGAGCATCAAGCGGCCATGCTGGTCGATCGAGAGGTGCTCCACTTCACCGCGGAGGAAGTCGGCTGACGTGGCGGCCTGCCAGAAGGCGGGCGCGGCCGCGAGTGAGAACGAGGTGGCGACCGCCGCGAGCAGCGCCACTCCCGCGCTGGCAGGGGAGAAGTGTCTCATGGGTGATGTCAGGGCCGGATGCGCGGCAACGGCCGCCTACGGCTGATCCAGGGAAATGGTGAGCAGGCGCGAGCCCGTGACCGCCAC
>CAZNOC010000486.1:0-2676 GCA_964574545.1 uncultured Bifidobacteriaceae bacterium
CTGCTTCGCGCGAAGGGCTACGAGGTCGTCCAGCAGTAGGACGAGGCTGTTCGGAATCGGTCACCCGTGCGGACGGCCGTACACTGGATCGGCCGGAACGCGCCTTAACATGACCCCCAGTACGGCACGTAGCTTGTATGCGCGCAGCGCAGGGAGACTGCCGTGATTCAATCGTTCCTGCTCGACGTGCGCCACACGGTGCGAACGCTCGGAGGCCAGCCGGGGTTCCACATGGCCGCGATCCTGACGCTGACCCTGGGCATCGGCGCCAACGTCACCGTCTTCAGTATCGTCAACGCGCTGCTCCTGCGGCCGTTGCCGTTTGGCGAGCGGAGCGATCGCGTGGTCACCCTGTTCTCGACCCACAGCCAACAGCCCGAAGACTTGAGTTGGGGGGATTCGGAGGTGTCGTACCGCGACCTCCAGGACCTGCGCGAGACCGAGGGCATCGAGGCGCTCGGGGGCTACCTGGCGCGCAACTTCACACTGAGCGGCGACGCAGCGGCCGAACGCGTTCAAGGCGGGTCCGTCACGCCCGACCTCTTTCCCCTGCTCGGGATCGACCCGGTTCTGGGCCGCCAGTTTCGAGACGATGAGGCCGCGCCGCCCGGTCTCGAGAGCGTGGTGATGCTGACCCACGGGCTGTGGCAACGACGCTACGGGGCCCGTCCGGACATCGTCGGCAGTACGGTCGTCGTCAACGGCCTGCCGCGGACGGTGGTCGGCGTGCTGCCGCCAGGGTTTCGCTTTCCCGAGCGTGACGACGTGTATCTGCCGCTGGCGCTGGACGAGGCGCCGCGGCGCGCCCGCAACGTGAACGCCGTGGGCCTGCTGGCTCCGGGCGTGAGCCTCGCGCAGGCGCAGGAGCGGCTCAGCGCCGTGGCCGCGCGTCTCGCGCGGGAGTATCCGGACAGCAACCGCGGGTACGGCGTGAGCGTGCAGCACTTCCGCGACACGAACATCGGTGCCGAGGAGCGGACAATGAGCGCTACCCTGCTGGCCGCGGTGGGCCTCGTGTTGCTGATTGCCTGCGCCAACCTCACGAACCTGATGCTCGCGCGCGGCGCCGGCCGTCAGCGCGAGATGGCCGTCCGGTCGGCGATGGGCGCCGGCCGCGCGCGGCTGGTCCGGCAGCTCATGGTCGAGGCCGCGCTGCTGACCTCGACGGGCGCGGGCCTCGGTCTGCTGTGCGCGATGTGGACGCTCGATCTGCTGCAGCAATCGTTCCCCGAGGACCTGCCGTACTGGATCGCCTTCGATGTCGATGTGCGCGTGGGGGCCTTCACGGTGGCGTTGATGGTGCTGGCGACGTTCGCGGTGGGCCTCGTGCCCGCGCTTCGCGCCTCGCGCCCGGATCTCGTCACCGACTTGAAGGAGGGCGGGAGGCACACCACCAGCCGCGCCCAGCAGCGTTTGCAGGGCGCGCTCGTCGTGTCGCAGGTGGCGCTCTGCCTCGCCCTGCTCGTCGGCGCCAACCTGATGATTCGGAGTTTCCTGGCGCTGCAAACCGAGGACCTCGGCTTCGACCACCGGCCGCTCGTCTCCATGCGTGCCTACCTCGCGGGCGACGAGTTCGACTCCATCGAAACGCGGGCGCGCTTCTTCGAAGAGATGGCCAGTACCCTCGCCGCCCTTCCAGGCGTCGAGTCGGCGGCCGCGACCACCAGCATTCCCGGCGACGATGGAGGCGGAGGTGTACGAGTCGTCGTGGATGGACGGACCGGCGCGGACGATGCGGTTGCCGCGTCGGCGGTGAGCGCCAGCGCCAGTTTGTTCGACACCATCGGCGCCAGGCTCATCGCGGGCCGTGGCCTCACTGATGCCGAAGTGCGGGACCCCGAGGCCAGGGTGACGGTGGTCAACGAGGCGCTCGCACGCCGCCTCTGGCCCGATGGCGCTGCCGTGGATGCCCGCGTGGGCCTGCGTGCGGCGTCGGGCGTCGACTGGTACCGGGTCGTGGGCGTTGCACCCGACATCCACTACGAAGAGGTCGGGAAGGCGACGGACCAGTCACGCCTGACGTTGTACGTGCCGTATGCGGCGATGGGCTATCGGACCATGGCGTTGCTGGTGCGGGCGTCCGGGCCGGCCGCCTCGCTCGTGAACCCGGCGCGCGCGCTGATGACAGAGTGGTTCCCCGGCGTGCCCGTCTACGAAGTCATGACCATGAACGAGCGCCGGCGGTTCGTGACCTGGGAGCAGCGGTTTTTCGGCGAGATGATGGGCGCGTTTGCGATCCTGGCCGTATCGCTGGCATGTCTTGGCATCTATGCGCTCATCGCGTACGGCGCGCGGCAACGGCTGGCCGAGGTGGGCGTGCGCCTGGCGCTCGGCGCCGCGCCGCGTGATGTGGTGAGGTTGTTCATGCGACGCGGGCTGGTGGTCGCCGGGCTCGGCCTGGCCATCGGCGCGGTCCTGGCTCTCGGGTTGGCGCGGCTGATTGGCGGCGTTCTCTACGGTGTGGACGCATCGAGCGCGTGGCACCTGGCGAGCGCCGCGGCGGCCTTGCTTGGCGCGGTTCTGCTCGCCAGTTACCTCCCGGCGCGAAGGGCATCGAGGACCGACCCGTCCATTGCGCTACGGGTCGGGTGAGCTGGGTCATCCGCGGATTCCGCCGATTACGCTGACGCTGCGAGGGGGCCCGCCGCCGCCGGCCGACGGCCGGCGGCTCGGACA
>CAZNOC010000487.1:0-2667 GCA_964574545.1 uncultured Bifidobacteriaceae bacterium
AACCCGCCCGAACCCGACCCAACCTGACCCAACCCGCCCCAATCCGCCCGAACCCGCCCCAACCTGCCCCAACCCGACCTGACCACCTGCTCTGGCTCAGCCGCCGTCCCCGGCGAGGTGCGCGACGGCTCGCCAGACGTGGTGGAGCAGGCGGTCCGCGCGACGCATTGCGTCGACACGCGCGAGCGCCTGACCCGGATCGACCGTGCCGCGCGCCGCGTCGGCAAGCACCACCTGGCGATGCGCCTTGCGCCGATCCGCCGTCGTGGCGGCCAGCGCTGCCAGCGGTGCGGCGTCGAAGGGCTCGTCGTCGGTCACAAGCCACGAGCGCGCCGACACGAGCAGCGGCGACGCCGTCGCCCACGTGTCCTCGAGGACGGCGTCTCCGGAGACCGGGCCCGTACGTTCCTGCAGCGCCTCGATCAGCCGTTCGAGATGATCCACCGCGTGCAGCACCGACTGGTGGAGGCGATGCTCGTCAGGTGTGTCGCTGGACGTGCGCACGCGGGTCAGGAAGCGGCGAATCTCCAACAGGTGATCGGTGGCCTCTGCGAGGCGGGAGACGCGGCCCGCTTCCGCAGGACCGTGGCCCGGCAGTTGCGCCAGCACCCGTGCGGCCACGTCTGCAGTCGCACGCCGCGCCGCTTCGACCGCGACCGCCGGCACCTCCGCCACCGAGTCGTCCAGATGACGGGTCGGATCGGCCCCGCGCTCGGGCAGCAGCCGCGCCACGCCGCGCGTCAGCGTGCCGATGAAGGGGAGGACAAGCACCACCGACGTCGCGATGAACAGGGTGTGGAACGCCGGAAGCGCCATCGTCTCGTCGGTCAGGCCAGCGGCACGCACGAGCCCGAGGAACACCGGCAGCAGCAGGAACGCCACGACGCCGGCGATCGTGTTGAACACGACGTGCACGAGCGCCGTGCGTTTCGCGGCCACCGACGCGCCGATGGCCGCGAGCGCCGCCGTCACCGTGGTGCCGATTGTCTGCCCGATCACAAGCGCCGCGCCTTGCACGAGGCCAATCGTTCCTGCGTGAAACGCCGCCAGCGTCGTGGCCATGGCGGCGCTCGACGACTGCATGACGACGGTCATCGCCACGCCAGTGGCTACGAGCCCCAGGCGGCCCGCGAGCGTATCGCCCGGGAGTGCGCCCGGATCGAATAGCGTCGCGAGTCCGGCCATGCCCTCCTGAAGGAGCGAGACCGCGAAGAAGACCAGGCCGAAACCAGCGAGCGCGAGCCCCGCCGCGGCCGAGCGGCCCCGGCCCAGCAGCCGCAGCAGCGCGCCCACGCCGACCACCGGCAGGGCCGCGGCGCCCACGTTCAGCTTGAGCCCGACGAAGGCGACGAGCCAGCCCGTCGTGGTGGTGCCGAGGCTGGCGCCAAGGATGAGGCCGGCCGCGCGCGGGAACGTCAGCAGGCCCGCGCTGACGAAGCCGATGGTGGCGAGCACCGTGGCGCTGGACGACTGGACGAGCGCCGTGATGGCAATGCCTGCGACAACGGCCCGGCCCGGGCCGCCTGTCAGGTGCGCGAGCGTGTCGCGCAGCCGGTCCCCCGCCGCGGCCTTGAGGCCGTCGGTCATCAGGACCATGCCGAGCAGGAAGAGGCCGAGACCTCCGAGCAGGGTGGCAATCATCGAGACAGTTTCAGAAGCGAATAGCGAATAGCGAATAGCGAACAGCGAATGGGGCCCTCCTCAGGGTACATTCATCCCCATGAAGATCGCCCTCATTCAGCAGCACGCCACGAAGGACAAGGCCGCGAACGTCGCGCGCGGGGTCGCGGCGCTCGAGCAAGCAGCCCGGCAGGGCGCAGCGCTCGCCTGCTACGCGGAGCTCGCTTTCGAGTGGTTCCATCCGCAGCATCCGGCGGGTGCGGACGTGCGCAGTCTCGCGGAACCCGTCGACGGCCCGACCGTGCGCACCTTCCAGGCCAAGGCTCGCGAACTCGGCATCGTGACGGTCCTGAACCTCTTCGAGCGCGGCGGAGACCGCACCTTCGACAGCTCGCCCGTCATCGATGCCGACGGCACGCTGCTCGGCGTCACGCGCATGGTGCACATCACGGAGTACGCGTGCTTTCACGAGCAGGGGTACTACACACCCGGAGACACGGGCGCGCCCGTCTACGAGACGCGCGCCGGACGGGTCGGCGTCGCGATCTGCTACGACCGGCACTTTCCCGAATACATGCGCGCCCTGGCCGTCGGCGGTGCCGATCTGGTCGTCGTGCCCCAGGCGGGCGCGGTGGGCGAGTGGCCCGAGGGGCTCTACGAAGGCGAGATGCGCGTGGCTGCGTTCCAGAACGGCTACTACGTAGCCCTGTGCAACCGCGTGGGCAGGGAAGACTGCCTGGACTTCGCCGGAGAGTCCTTCGTCTGCGACCCGCACGGCATCGTCACCGCCCGCGCGCCCTTCGGTGAGGATGCGCTGCTCGTCGCGGACGTTGATCTGGCGCAATGCGATCGGTCACACGCACGGCAGCTCTTCCTGAAACACCGCCGGCCGGAGCTTTATGGGGGGTGGATAGATAAATAGATCAGACGACAGATAGATCAGGCGATAGATTCATCTGGCGATCTCTTGATGTGGTGATGTGGCGATGGGATGTTCGATGCTCAGATCTGGGCGAGGATGCTGGATCTATCTGTTGATGGGCGGTG
>CAZNOC010000488.1:0-2653 GCA_964574545.1 uncultured Bifidobacteriaceae bacterium
TACTGCGGCAGCCCCTCGTCGTTCAGCGTCACTCCATCCGCCGCCCGCACGGGTGTGGTGCTCTGGGCCAAGAGGGGTTCCGGCAGAATGAAACCGGCGACGACAACGAGAGCGGCCGCGAACTGAGGCGTGAACATCTGTACTCCCCTGACGCCGCCATTCTACACGCTCGCCCTGGATCCGTTGGGCGGCGAGTGCCCTAGTACCCCGTGCCCTCCGACTTCGCCCCTCTGGCTTCTGCATCGACGAGCCACCCGCGCTGCAGCCTGTCGTCAGGCACCCCCGAGAGATACGGCTTGATGTCGAGCACTGGCGTCCCATCAAGCATATCGAGGCCGCGTACACGCAGGCCCGTCGCCGTCCTGCCAAGCGATTCGACGATGCTCAGGCCGATCGGGTTTGGCCGCCTGGGGGCCCGCGTCGCAAAGACGCCGTGGGGCCGGTCGTCGTTGGGCGGCGTCGTCAACAGGTCCACGCCTGGGTCGGCCTGGTCGAACACCCATAACACGTACAGGTGAGAGAACCCGTCGATGTCGGTCAGGCCGGCGGCGAGTTCCGGCAGCACTTCGATCACGCCCTCGGCGACGTGGGTGGCGCTCGGCCCCTTGGGGATCTGAGACCGGTCGGTGAACGGAGCGCGGATGAACCCGATGGGCCTGAAGGTGAAGGTCATGACGAGCCCATCGTACTCGGCCGGCTCCCCTCGAAGCCACAGGAGACCCGTCTGGCCACCGCCGGTGTCTAATGCCGGGAAGGTCGAGATGCCCGTACCAACCCGGCTTGTCGTCGTGGCTTCATTGGTGATGCTGTCGTCGTGTGCCGCGCGTGGGTCGTCACCGGCCGTCACGGCAGACCTCAGGCGCGCCGAAGCGCTGGTGCGCGAAGGGTGCTACGCCTGCCTGCTCGACGCGCTCGATATCTACGAGCGCGTCGCTCGGGCGTCCACTTCCTCCGCGGCCGCGCTTCTCGGTGTGTTCGACACCTCATTGCTGCTGCACGTACGCAGCGAGGAGATCGGGCTCGACGCTGACGCGCACCTGGCGCGCGCCCGGAGCGTCGAGCCACGGCTTGCCGATCCCTCGGCCCCCACGCGGCTCGAAGCCGCCGACTTACACGACATGCTGGGCGCCGGACGGGCACCCGAGGACCTGGAGCGATCGCGACGTCCCCTCCCCGAGCTTCGCGCCGTCAGACAGACCGTGGTCACGGACCTGGAGGGTCTTGCCGCAACCAACCTGACTGCTGCGTACCTGTACCTGGCGCTGGCCTGCCAGGACTTCACCCTTCGTGAGCGCATCGACCTCGATGCGCTCCCCGACGATCGGGCGCCTCTCCTAGCGTACCGGCTCGCGACGTGCCCAGGACGTCAGGAGCCCTTGGGGTTCGAGGCCGGCGCACGCTGGGACGAGATCGCCTATTTTGAGGCGCGGCGCCTCCTGGGTGATCCCACCAACATCCAGGTACCGGCCGCGGTGGCGCACCTCGAGCGCGCGGCGGCGGCGTTCCCGGACTCGCCGGCCGTGCTGGTCCAGCTGGCCTACGCGCAGCGGACGCTGGGGCGTCTCGAAGCGGCGCTCGTCAGTTTCGACGCGGTCCTGAGGCTGCAGCCCGCGGCGCGCGATGCGCTGGTTGGCCAGCTCGTCACGCTGTCGTACCTCGAGCGGCACCCCGACGCCATCTTCGTTGCGACTCGGCTCATCGACCTCGGTACTTGGCATCTCGGCGATGCCTACTACTGGCGGGCGTGGAACCGCCTGCGCCTCCGCGCGCTCGACGATGCCGAAGCCGATGCGGCACGGGCTCTCACGCTGCTCGCCAACACGAGCGTATACGCCCTCGCAGGCACCATCGCGTTCGAGCGCCACGAGCTCGAGGTCTCGCGCGAGCGCCTCGAGCGCGCGCGCGAGATCGACGAGAGCAACTGTCAGGCGGCCTGGGTGCTCGGGCTGGTGGAGGTCGAGGAGCGGCTGTGGGAACCCGCGGCCGCCGCATTCATCGCGGCCGTGGCCTGCTACAGGGACGAGGCGGCGCACGTGGCCCGCGAGCTGGCGGCCGTCAGCGCAAGGGCCTTACCGGACGAGATGCTGACGCGGCAGGTGGACCAGCACCGGCGCGCCCACGAAGAGGCCCTGGTACAGGAGGCTCGCGCTGCCTTCAACGCGGCGCAGGCGCTCGTCCAGCTCGGGCGGCACGAGGAAGCGCGCGAGCAACTGCCTCCGGCGATCGCCCACCCGGTCATGCGCGAGAAAGCCGAGGCCCTGTTGACCTCGCTGCCGCGCTGACGCCGCGCAGCGCGGTTCTTGTGTCATAAAGGGATCGATGCGCCGAGCTCTTCTGTGTCTGCTTGTGGTCCTTGTGTCCGCTACGGCGGCGGGGCAAACGTTGGTCAGGCGCGCCTCCACGATTGACGCCATCCGCGCCTACCCTGGCTTCTTCCACAGTCAGCCCGTCGTTCTCGTCGGGGATGTGCGCCGCGACGGGGAGCGTGTCTCAATCGTCACCGATGCCGGAACGCTGCGCCTCATCAGCCGCGAACCACTCGCCGAGGGGCAGGCGGAAGTGCGAGGATTCGTGTACGACATCGGCCGGCTCGGCCAGGACGACCCGCGTCTGAACACTCTGGACCTGCGCGGAGACATCGAACGCCAGTACG
>CAZNOC010000489.1:0-2652 GCA_964574545.1 uncultured Bifidobacteriaceae bacterium
GCCAGGGCCCGCGTGCGTCCGAGCCGGTCAGCGACCAGGCCGAACACGATACCGCCCGCCGCCGACGCCAGGAGGGTCAGCGACCCGATCTGTCCGGCCGTGCCCAGGCTCATGCCGAACGCCGCGATGAGCTCGGAGAGCACCATCGCGTACAGCATCACGTCGAAGGCGTTGAGCAGCCAGCCGCCCGACGCGGCCACGAGGGCGCGCCGGGCGTTCGGAGAAGCCGCGGTCAGGAAGGACCACATGTCACAGACTACGCCGGCGTGCGATCGTCCGCGCCACCGGCACGGCGATCCCCGCGGCGAGCACCCCCGCCATCGCCAGCAGCACGCGCTCGCTCGGCAGGGCCACGCCGAACGCGCCGCCCGCCGCGCGCATGACGCTCGTCACCCCGAGCACCAGCGTGACGAAGACGACCGCGGCCATGACGACGTTCTTGAAACCGCGGTTGAGCTCGGCGTCGCCCATCAGCGAACGGTCGTTGACGGCGATGAACAGGAACACCGCCACGAACGGCAGGACCACGCCGTTCAACGCCTGTGCGGCGATGACGGCGGGGATTGGCTGAACCTCCGCGATGCCGAACGCCACGCCGGTCATCAGCACCGCAATCCACACCAGTCGATAGCGCGGCGCATCGTCGGCCCATCGGGCGGGCTCGCCCGACATCGCGAGCACGCTGCGCGCCGTCACCGCGGCCGCGAGGGGCGCCGTGATCGCCGACGAAGCCCCGGCGGCGAACAGGCCGATGCCGAGCAACCACGGCGCCGCGGCGCCCACGCGCTGTTCGAGGGCGGCCGCGAGCGCCGCGTACGAGAACGCGCCCTCGGTCGCCGTGCCCACGACGAGGATGCCCATCGAGATGACGCCGCCGAGGATCACGGCCACGGCGAGGCCGAAGCGCATCTCACTGATCTGCTGTGAGTGCTTGAGACCCGACCCGAGGAACAGATTGTAGGGGACCACCGTCGTGCCGATGAGCGCGAGCACGAGCAGTCCGGCGCCGTCGGGCAGCGAGGGCACGAGGCTGCCGCTCACGAGCGCCCCGATCGGCGGCCGCAGTGCCACGGCCGCCGAGAGGAAGCTGACGCCAAGGACAGCCACTACCACCCCCAGCAGATTGGCCACGACCTTCGTGGAACCCAGCCAGAGCACCGCAAACGCGACGAGCCCGATCCCTACCGTGAGCACACGCCTCGAGACGCCCGCCACGAGCTCGAGCCCCGCGACGGCCCCGAGGATGTTCCCCGCCTGGTAGGCCGCACAGCCCAGCACGATGGCGCCCATCACGAACACCGGCACCGCGCGCGCCGCCGAGTGGCGATATTGACGCACCAGCGCCTGTCCCAGATTGTGCCCCGACACAACGGTGATCCGCGCGCCCGCCTCCTGGAGGACGAGGCACGCGATCGTCGAGAAGGTGAGGGCCCAGAGCAGCGTGAAGCCGAAGGAGGATCCGGCCGACGCCGCCGTCGTCACCGTCCCTGGCCCGATGAAGGCCGCGGCGATGACCGACCAGAATAGGATGCTCAACAGACGCGATCGGATCGTCATAGGCACTCAGAACTGCAGCAGGCGCGTGACCTTGATGACCAGGCTCTGGCCCACGAACTCGCCCGCGCGCTCGCGATCCTCACTCGTCCGTCCGAACACGACGTAGACGTCGCTGCCGGGCCGGTAGATCCAGTTGAAGCGCACGTTGGTATCGAACACCCGCGTGCTGGAGTTCCACTGCACGAGCGCCGAGGTGAAGACCCGGGTCGTCGCCGAATGGCTCACGCGCACACCCGTCAGATGCGTCAGGGCGTCGCCGGCCGGCAGGCGCACACGGCTGATCTGGTAGTTTACGTCTGCCTGCATGTGGCGCGTCGACTTGACGGTGCTCGACACGGTGAGCTCGTGACGTGAGCCGCCGTAGTAGCCGCCGCCACGGTACTGCACGCGGCCGGCGCCGCGCCGCAGCGGCGCGAGGGTCACGGCGGCCATCACCTCGGTGAACCCGTAGGCGCCGGGGTCGATCGTCAGGGTTCGCGCGACCCGGAACGGCCGGGCGGGGGCGTCGAACCGGCGCGCCGCGATGATCTGAATCTGATCGGCCGAGTGGAAGTCGAACCGGAGCTGCGCCTGCGTGTCCCGCGTTTCGAGGCGGCCGGCCCCGGTCCGCACGTAGTCGAGGCTGCCGATCGCAAACCACTGGCGCACCGGTCCGGCAGACGGCCGCGGACTCGCCTGCAGTCGGCCGTACCAGCGCGCGATGTCCACCCGGCGGACGTAGCCGGCCTGTGGGTCGAAACCCCGGCCGACACGCAGATAGTCGACCTCGCCGCCGAACCGATCCGTGTCGTTCGACACGCGCAACCGTCCCGCCCAGGCCTCATCGGCGGCCTCCGGGCTCGACGAGGTCACGAGGAAGCTCTCGACCCTGGCGTTGGCGCCGAATGCGAGGTGGGCATCGGCGCCAAAGACGCTGTTGGCGCGCCCATCGACCCGTCGATCCACGGCAATGACCCCGACGCTCGATCGCCGCAGGATGTCTCGGCGCACGCGGGCGACGGTGAAGGTCGATCCCGGGGCGCCCTCGAGGCCCTCGCTGCGCAGCGCCAGCGCGCCCACCGAGTACGGCCCCACCTTGCCCGTCAACCGCGCGCC
>CAZNOC010000490.1:0-2645 GCA_964574545.1 uncultured Bifidobacteriaceae bacterium
AGGGGCTTGCCGGCCGTGTCCGGACGGCGGCCATCACCTACGATCCCGCCTACGACCTGCCGAGCGTGCTTCGGGGGTACGGCGAGAGCCGATCGCTCCGGATGGACGGCGGGCATCGCATGCTGCGGGCCACGCAGGGGATGGCGGCGCTGCGTGGGCACTTCGGCCTCGGCGTGAACTTCGTCGGATCGATCGTCAACCGCCACCGTATCGAGCTGTTCGTGCTCGACGCTGGCGGCCGCGTCAGATTCTCGTTCGAGCGCGTGCGCTGGGATGAACAGCAGGTGATCGACCGGGCGGCGGCGCTGGTGCGGGAGGCGGACCATCCGCGTGCTCCGAGCCAGGCCGCCGAGCCTGCGGTCACCACCTCTGTGTCGCGGGCGGCGGCTGGAGGGCGCGCCTTCGGCTCCCCAGCGGCAGGGCTGCTCGGGTCGGTCGGCGTCGCGTTCTTCCCCAAGTGTCCGGTCTGCTGGGCCGCCTACATGAGCGTGTTCGGGGTCGCGGGCCTGGAGCAGATGCCGTACGCGCCGTGGCTGCTTCCGGTGCTGACGGCCGTGCTCCTCGTCAATGTCGCCAGCGTGTGGTGGCGCAGCCGCGCGACCGGCCGAAGGGCCGCGGTGTACCTCGTGGCGGCCGGCGCACTCGCGATCCTCGGGGTGCACGCGGGCTTCTTCGCGCAGGCGGCGGCCTGGGGAGGCGTGGCGCTGACGCTGCTGGGTTCGGTGCTGAGCGCGTTCGACGTCGATCGGGTCGTGGCCGGGACTCGTCCCAGGGCGCTCCAGCCACGGGCCGCGCCCGCACATGTCACGCCGCCGAGCTTGGGCTAGACGCGGAATGGGCGCACAATGAGGGTGGATTCGATCGTGCGAACCACCCTGAGCCTTCTCATCGTGCTGTGGGCGTTTCCCGCGGCGAGCGCGGCGCAGCCAGAAGCCCTTCCTCCACCCGCGGAGCTTGGTCCGATCGGCCTGCCGCTCCCGCGCATCGGTGGGCCGCTGCCGTCCATCGGCCTGCCTCTGAAGGGCGACCGCGGTCTGCCGGACTCTCGCGAGCCGGACCGGCGGCCTCCCGTACTGGAGCCCGGACAACGGCGGCGCTCGGGTCCTTCGATTGTGTACGTGGTACCGGCCTATCCCTGGACGGGCGGGGTGTCTCACGTGCCAGCGCCTGCCGAGCCGCACCTGCCCGCATCACTGGCTCCCAGCGGACGCCTGCGGCTCGAGGTCGAGCCCGCCGGACTGCTGCAGGTGTTCGTGGACGAGGTCTACGTCGGAATGCCGGGGGACACGGGCGGCGAGATCGATCTGGCGCCCGGTGTCAGGCGTGTCGAACTTCGGGCCGCGGGGCACCACGCGATGGCAATCGACGTTCGTGTCGTGGCGGAGCGGACGGTCACCTACCGCAGCGAACTGACCCCGGAGGCGCCGGAGCCGGCAGCGCAGATCGGCGACGACACTCGGCCACCAGTGGTGCCGATGGGCAGCCGCACAATCTATGCGATCCCCGGCTGCTATCTGGGCAATGTGCCGCCGCAGGGCGTGAAGCTGCCGGCTGGCTGCGACCTCGCGCGTCTCGAGGTCCACGTCCCCTGAACGCGGCCGCTCTCGCCCGCGGTGCAGTTACGGATTAGCTTTACACCGCGTGGCTGGCCACGTAGCATCCCGGTGCCGAATCGAAGCGGCCAGGCGGGAGGGGATCGATGCAGGCACGGACGAGGACACTTCTCTCGCTGGGGCTCACGGCCGTGCTGCTGGCTGGATGTGGCGGCGCCGATCCCGGGGATCCAGGCGAGTCCGCAGCCGCCGCAGCGCCGCTGAGATACGAGGTCTGGACGGTCGATCAATCCGACGCGCCAGGGGAGAAGCACGGCGGCACGCTGTACATCTTCGCCGGAGCCGACCTCGCAGGCGCCAGCCCCTCCGAGGCGCAGCCGGCCGAGGTGGTGAATCTCGGCGCACAGACCTCGTCCCTGTGCCTCGAGCGCACGGGTTCGCACCCGGTCCGGCCGCACATGTTGGTCTTCAACCGCGACTTCACGCATGCCTCGCTGGCGTTCGTGGCGAGCGGCCACGTGGTGATCCTCGATGCCGCCACCCGCACCCCGATCGAGTGCGTGCGCACCAGCCAGTCGCCGACAGGCCAGCAGGCGCACGCAGCGTTTCCCTCGCCCGACGGGTCGTACGTCCTGGTGGCCAACCAGAACGGCAAGCGGCTCGAGCGCATCGACGCGGACTTCGCCGGCAACCGGTTCACCCCCAATCCGGAAGCCACGCTCGATCTCGCCACGTGCACGACACCGAGCGGCGCGCCGTGCCAGGCCCCGGACCTCCGCCCCGACAACGCGCCGATTTGCCCGGTGATCAGCGAGGCCAGTGACCTTGCCTTCGTGACGCTCCGCGGCGGCGGCATGCTGGTGGTCGATCCCCGTCCGACACCCATGGCGATCGTGGCGGAGTACGACATGGCCACGGTCAAGGGCAACGGCTGCGGCGGCGTGCAGGTCGAGGGGCAGATGTATGTGAACTCCGGCGGCCGACCCGGCCCGATGGAGCATCTGCACCTGTACGGATTCGATGTCTATCGATTCGACCTCGACGCCTTTGCCACGAACAGAAGCTCGCCGGCGCCGAATGCTCCGGCGCCCG
>CAZNOC010000491.1:0-2601 GCA_964574545.1 uncultured Bifidobacteriaceae bacterium
CAACGCCCCGCATTGCCTGTGGCACCGGGGCGCGGCCCGGTCGTCATGGTGCGCGCGGAGGGCAATCCACAAGAGTTGATCCCGCGCCTCCGTGACGCGTTGCGTCGCGTCGATCAAGATGCCACGTTCATCGATGTCGCGACGATGGAGGCGATTGTGGACCAGGCGCTGGCGCGCCCCCGCCTGTATGCGGGCCTGATGAATCTCTTTTCGCTGACTGCCCTGACGATCGCAGTGTGGGGTGTAGCCGGCGTCGTCGCCTACATGGTGAGTCAGCGTCGTCGCGAAATTGGTATTCGCCTGACGCTCGGGGCCACCCCGGGACGCATCCTCCGTGCGGCCCTTGCGCCGGTTCTGCTGCAAAGTGGACTTGGCGTGGTGCTCGGACTGGTTCTGGCCATCAACCTGGTGGACTACTTGGAGGCGCTACTTGTTGGCGTGAGCGTCCGCGAGCCTGGCGCGTTCGCACTGGCTGCAGGCGTGATGGTCGTGACGAGCACGGTGGCCGCCGTGCTCGCGGCGCGGAGCGCCGCTGTCGTCGACCCGGTGGCGGCCCTGCGGGCCGAATAGGCTTTGCCGACCTTTTCGGTCTAATCGCACGAGCACAGGCTCCCATCTCCGTCAGATCTATTCGCAACTCAGCGTGGTGACGGGATCCACGTGGGCCGCCTCGCGCACCGAGATCCAGCTGGCTGCCATCGCTACGCCGAGGAGGATAGCGGCCACCGTGGCGAACGTCGCCGGGTCCGTCGGCCCGACGCCCCACAGGAAACCGACGATTGATCGGGAAAGGCCAATGGAAGCCACGATACCCAGCAGGAGGCCGACGATCACGGGCGCGATACCCTGCGCCATCACCAGGCGCGTCACCTGCCGGCTGCCGGCGCCGAGGGCCATCCGGATCCCAATCTCGCGGCGCCGCTGTTGGACCGTATATGCGAGGACGCCGTGAATGCCGAGCGCCGTCAAAACGAGGGCAAGCGCGGCGAGCACTGAGAGCAGAGTCGCGCCGAAACGCTCGCGGACGAGCGATTGCGCCACCACATCGTCCAGTGGGAACACGTGTGGTGCGGGGAGCGCCGGATCAGCGGCGCGCAGCGCTTGCGTGATCGCGCGCTCGGCGTCTGAGCGGGCCGCCCGCGCCCGTGCCACGAACACCGGCATCGTCCCCAGCGCATTTGACAGATACGTCGGCGCCTGCGCTTGCAGCACGTACATCGTCCGGCGCGGCTCGCTGCGTAGGGAGATCTCCTGGATGTCCTGGACGATCCCCACGATCTCGACGCCGGGCCCCGCGAGCGAAGGGTCTCGGATGAACTCGCCTTTGACGCGACCGACCTCGATCCGCTGGCCGATCGGGCTATCGTTTGGGAAGTAGCTGCGCGCGAACGCCTCGTTGACGATCGCCACCCGCGGCCCTGATGCTCGGTCGGCGTCCTCAAACGATCGGCCCCGCAGCACCGTGATGCCCAGCGTCTGGAAATAGCCCGGCGAAACGGCTCGCCATTCGACGGTGCCCCACACGTCTGCACGGCCGGCTATCGTCATTGGCGTGTTGATGCCTCGTTCGAACGGCAGACTGCTCGCCGCCGCGATTGAAGCGATCGCAGGAGAGCCTTCGACCTGCAGCAGCACTCGGCGCTCCAACCCCCAGAGGTCTTGTGACGTCTCGTAGCCGGGCGGCTTCGTCAGGAGCCGAACCGCCACAAGATCCTCGACATCGAACCCTGGATCGACTCTCGTCAGGCTGATCAACGTCGTCACCAGGAGGCCGGCTCCGACAAGGAGCACCATCGCGAGCGCCACTTGGGCGATGAGAAGGCCATCGCGCATCGGGCTACGGCCGGAGCTTCCGCGCGCCGTCGCTTTCAGCACTTCGGATGGTCGAGCGCGAACCGCAGGCCAGGCCGCCGTGCCTCCAAAGAAGAGACTCGTTCCGAGTGACGCAGCAAACGTGAACAGCATCACGCGCCAGTCGACGTCGACGGATGCCATCCGCGGCACCGCCGTGGGCGTGAGCGCCACCAACGCGCTCGCCATCCATCGCCCCAGCAACAGGCCGAGAGCGCCGCCGGCGAGTGCCACGAGCACGCTTTCCGTGAGAACCAATCGAACGATCCGCACTCGTGTGGCCCCGAGAGCGACGTGCACAGCGATCTCTTTGCGACGTGCGGTTGCACGCGCGAGGAACAGGTTGGCCACGTTCGCACACGCAATCAGCAGCACGAACGTGACCGCGCCCATCAGGATCCAGAGGGCGCGTCGCACGCCGTCGTCGACGTACAACTCGCTGAACGTGGTAAGCGTCATGCCGCGATCCTGCTCGGACACCTGGTGTGGATACGCGATCTGGAATGGTTCCGTCAGTGAGACGACTTCGGCCTGCGCTTGCTCGCGCGTCACGCCCTCCCGGAGCCGGGCGATCGTCGGCCAGTTCTCGGCGACGTCATTCGGGTCCACAGTCATTCGAAGCGGGACGATGACGTCCACCGCCTCGTGCTCGTACGGAAACTCGAAGAATGCTGGAAGTACGCCGACGACCGTGACGGGCTCGCCGTTCAGACGGATCGCATGGCCCGCCACATCTGCCGCGCTTCCGAA
>CAZNOC010000492.1:0-2592 GCA_964574545.1 uncultured Bifidobacteriaceae bacterium
GCTTGCCGTCGGGGTGTCGGTGCTCTTGGGCCTGGTCAGCCTGCTCGCGGTGGATCTGTACCTGCACCGCAAGGCAGAACGATCCGCGGGCCTCAACGTCTGGGGCTACCGGGGTCCCCTGGCCGGATCCAAACAGCCCGGGGAGGTACGGATCGCCTTCCTCGGCGGCAGCACCATGTTCGGGTACGGCGTGACGTGGCAGGAGGCGATTCCCGCGCTCGTGGAAGGCATGCTGAACGAGGCCGGGGGACCGCCGGTGCGGTCCGTCAACCTCGCGATGAACAACGAGGGCGCCTACTCCTTCCTCTACACGCTGCAGGACTATGACTACCTCGACTACGACATCGCAGTGCTCTACGAGGGGTACAACGACCTGCAGGGTGAGGAGGCTGGCGGGAACCGGAGCCTCTTCCGGCACGACTCGCCGGTCTTCAGGCTGACGGGCTACTACCCGATCCTCCCGCTCGTGCTCCAGGAGCGGGCCATGATGCTCCGCCACGGCGGCGATCTCAACGCCGCGTATGCGGCGAACCGCGGCGAGGTGCCGCAGACGGTGTTCCGTCCGGGATTCGGCGATCGCTCCGCGGCCGCCGCGCTCGAGGCCGCGACGTCGGTGGGCGACTCGCTCAGCCGCGGGCTCGAGCGACTGGCCGAACCTGCCGTGGTGCCGCAGGGCAGCGCCGACGGATGCAGCCCTCCCTGGTCGCTCTATTGCGCATGGGTGCAGCGGGCGATGGAGTACGTGCTCGAGCAGGGCAAGCTCGTCGCCGTCGTCAGGCAGCCGAACCTGGTCGGCGAGCCGGCCGAGCGTCACGCGCAGCAGCAGGCGGCGCTGGCCGGGATGCTGCGCGAACGGTACGCCAGCGACCCCCGCGTGATCCACGTGGACCTGTCCGGGGTAGCGGACCTCGCGAACCTCGACGAGTCGTTCGACCGCATGCACCTGACGGCGCCGGGCAACCGCCTGGCCGCCGATGCGCTTGCCGCAGCCTTGAAGCCGCTGGTGGCGCAGGCGGGGTCAGGGAGCCGGTGACGGCAGGCGCGGAAACGTGGCGTGGCCCGGTCCTGCTGGCCGGGGCCCTGATTGCGCTGTCGTTGATTGCCTGGCTGTCTCCGCCGCCGCCGCGCCCGACCGATCAGGGCGTGTACGAGGCGACGGCCGCCAGAGGCATCGTGCCCGGATGCGTGGACGTCCACTGCTTCCGCGTGCTGGTCGCCTGGGGCCTGGGCGTCCTGCCCGGACCCTCGCCGGTGAAGTGGAAGGCCTATGCCGTCGTTTCCACCGCGGCAACGGCCGTCGCCGTGTTTCACCTCGGCCTCGTCGCCGGCCTCACGCGACGGGGCGGTATGCTGGCGGCGTTTCTGTCGGCCTTCGGATTCGGGGCGCTGTATACGCTGCACGATCCGTACACCTCCGACCCGTTCATCTTTGCCCTCGCCCCGCTCCTGACCCTCGCACTGCTTCGGGAGCGCGTGCTGCTGGCCGGTGCCATGGCGTCGATCGGCGTCCTCGCCAAGGAGTTCGCCGCCGCGCCGCTCTTCGTCGTCGCGGGCGCCGCGTGGCTCGAGGGGCGGTGGCGGTTCGGGTGGCGCGTGTTCGCGGCCGGGGCCATCGCCTTCGCGGCGTGGGCGGCCTTTCACCTGATCCTGATCCTGCAGTTCGGTTACGGCTACGGCAACAACCCGTCGGTGCGCCTGCTCGGCGGCGGCTACGTGGCCTGGTGGCTCGACCATCTGAGCCTGACCGTCGCGCTGTCGGCCATCGCCGGCGTGTTTGGCGCGCTCTGGGTGCTCGCGCCCGCCGGGCTGTGGTTGGCGCCGCCAACCCTGGTGCGGCTCGCGTGGGCATCGATCCCCGTCGCGCTGCTGTTCGCGTACGTGCAGCAGCCCGATCGCGCGTGGTGGAACTTCCACTTCGTCGCCACGCCCCTGGCCGCGTTCGTGCTCGAGCGCGTGCCGCTCTGGCTGGCGCTGCTCGTCGCCGGCACCTTTGCGGCGGCGAACCTCCGCCTCGGCGCACAGCTGCCGTTCGTGCCTCCGGCACGGTTTGCGCTGGTGGCCTCCATGGTGCTGGCAGTGGCGAGCATCATCGTGGCGTGGCGGCGCGGCGCGTTCGATGGCGCCCCGTCTCTTGTCGGAGTGTCCGGGTGAGCGTCAGGTCGGCCGGCGCGCTCGACGCCGAGGTGCAGTGGTGAAGAAGAGAGGCCCGGCGAATCCGGAGCGTGCGTTCGGCCTGTCGGTGGGCACGGTCCTGCTGCTGATCGCCGCTTTCCTCGTCTGGCGCGGCTACGAGCTGGCGCCGCAGATCGTCGGCGGGATTGGCGCCGTGCTGGTCGTCTTCGGCTACCTTCGGCCCTCGCTGCTCAAGTACCCAAGCGCAGCGTGGTGGAAGTTCGCGCTCGTCCTCGGGCACATCAACGCGCGGATCATCCTGACGCTGATCTTCGCGCTCGTCCTGACGCCGATCGGCATCATCTGGCGCGTCATCGGCCGCGATCCGTTGACCCGCCGCCGCCGCAACTGGCCCGGCTGGTCCCCGTACCCGCCGCGCTACCGCGACGGCGACCACTACAAGCGCATGTATTAGCCCCA
>CAZNOC010000493.1:0-2583 GCA_964574545.1 uncultured Bifidobacteriaceae bacterium
GGGTTCGGGTGGGTTCGGGCAGGTGTGGGCGGGTTGGGACAGGTTGGGACGGGTTCGGGCGGGTTGGGTCAGGGGATGAATGTGAATTTCGCTGAGCCGGACGTGGCGCCGCCCCAGGGCCACAGCGCCGAGCGGCTCTGCGGGCGGGAGGCCGCGCGGACGACGATGTAGTACTCGCGGTTCGGTTCGAGGAGGGAGGCGCGGAAGAGGGGCAGGCGGTCGAGGTTCGTCACGAACTCCTTGACCGTGTCCTCGTCGTCCACCAGACGCGATTCCTCGGTGCGGCCGTCGATCATCCGGGACACGGTGTGGCGCCGTGTCAGGTTGTCGTATTCGACGCTCGTCGACACCAGGGTCGAGGCCAGCGTCCGATCGACCCAGCCGGTGACCTTGAGCTTCAATTCGACGGTGTAGGCAAAGGTCGTGCGAAGCCCGCTCTGAATGACGGAACGGACCTCTTCGCTGTAGCCCTCTTCCAGGGCCAGCGACACCAACACCTCGCCGTCCCGGACGAGGGGACGGATGCGAAGCGACTGGGCATCGAGCGGGATTGCAGACGTCACGAGGATCCCGGCCACGACCGCGGCCATCACTGGGCCCCGCCACACTCCTGCACGCCTACGGCTCATACTGGTGAAACATCCTCGATCGGCCGAAACTGTAGCACATCGGGCCGTAGGCCGCCACCGAAAGTTCCGGTGTTATGATGCTCTCTGGGCCACAATCCATGCACTACCCCCGCGCTCTGGCCGCTGGCGTCCTGTGCGCCGCCCTCCTGCTGGTGCAGCCGGGATCCGCCCAGACGCTGCCCTATCTGCTCTTCGAGCGCTACGTGGATGCCCTGCGGGTGCAGACCGGTATCCCGGGCTTGTCGGCGGCCATCATCCGCGATGGGCAGATCGACTGGGAACAGGGCCTGGGGCGTCAGGACGTCGAGCGGGCCATCGCGGCGCTGCCCGACACCCCGTACCCCGTGGCAGGGCTGACCCAGACGGTCGCGATCACCCACCTGCTGCGGTGCGCTGAAGCACAGCGGATCAACAGCTTCAGCGACCCGATGAGCACGTATCTCTCGACGTTCCCCGTGGCGGGCGCCACCCTCAGGCACGTCTCCGCGCACGCCACAAACGGGGTGCCCGGCGTGTTCGGATTCGATGCCGGCCGGTTCGCGGCCTTGACGCCGGTGGCCGAGTACTGCGAGTCGGAGCCCTATGCCGCGAGCATCGCGCGCGAGATTCTCGACCGGCTGGGCATGGCCAGTTCCGTCCCCGGCACGGATCTGGGCACTCCTGGCAGCGCGGCGCGGGCGCTGTTCTCGCCGAGCCGCCTGGCGCAGTACGGCGCCGTGCTCGAGCGGACGGCCGTGCCCTACCGCCTGAGTGGCAGCGGCCAGCCCGTGCGGGCCGACTTCCCGGTGATCGGTCTCAGTGCCTCGACCGGTCTCATCTCGACCGTGCGCGATCTGGCGCGATTCCTGTCGGCGATCGACAGCGGTGTCCTCCTTCACCCGGAGTCGGTGAAGCTCATCTCGACGCCGGCGGAGTTCGGCGCGGGTCCGCTGCCGACGGCGTTCGGGTGGTTCGCGCAGGATGTTGACGGACAGCGCCTGGTCTGGCAGTTCGGCCACCATCCAGACGCCTACTCCTCCCTGATCCTGCGGGTCCCCGGCAAGCGCCTCACGCTGATCATGCTGGCCAACAGCAACGGCCTCGCCTCGGGGGTGAACCTCGAACAGGGGGACATCAGATCGTCGCCGTTCGTCCGCATCTTCCAGCGCCTGTTCCTGTAGCCGCGCCGGCTGCCGGACGTCGCGCCCCGCATGCTCATGACCCTCCGCACCGTCACCCTCGCCACGCTACTCCTGATCCTGGGCCAGGCGCCGGCGCAGGCGGATTGGTTGCTCATTCCCTACGCGGGTGTGCGCTTCGGGGGCACCACGGCCCTGCTCGATCTCGATTCCGCCGTGGGCGAACGCTCCTACGCGCTCGGGCTCTCCGTGTCGGCCGTGGGGACGGGTGTGCTGGGGCTCGAGGCGGACGTGGGACTCATCCCCGGGTTCTTCCAGCGCGGGGATCACCCGGCGCCGAACATCACGAGCAGCAGCGTGACCAGCCTGGGCGGCAACCTCATCCTGACGCTGCCGCTCAGCGTCACCCGCGAGTCATTGCGACCCTATGCGGTCCTGGGCGTCGGACTCCTGCGGGCCCGCTCCGTCGACCTGCTGGGCGACGACTCCATCCGGAGCACGATGCCCGCCGTCACGCTCGGGCTGGGCGCGATGGGGTTCTTCAGCGACGACACCGGCATGCGCTTCGATCTGCGACTGCACCGGAGCCTTGGTGAAGGCGACGACGAGCTCGTGCGTCCGGGCCACCGGCTGCGTTTCTGGCGCGGCACGATCGGCCTCATCCGGCGCTTCTGACGCAGCCCGCGCGTCACCCCCGAATCTCTCCCGCACGCGGTGCGCGTCGCGCCGGATTTCACGCGCGAGGATCCCCCGTGCGCGCGTCAAAAGGCCCACGTGCTGCTATGCGCAAGGGCGGCTTATACATCGATAAAAATTATGAATTAAATTGCGTGCAA
>CAZNOC010000494.1:0-2582 GCA_964574545.1 uncultured Bifidobacteriaceae bacterium
AGGATCGCGTCGGTCATCGCCTCGGCCGCGAGGGCCCCGAGCATCGTGAGGTTGACCTCCCCCTCCCATCGGCCCGTGGCCAGCGAGAAGACGGTGTCACCATCGCCGACGGTATGCGACGGCACGATCGCCTTCGCAAACCCATCGTCTCCCATCAGGGCGAAGCGGTTGACTTCTGCCTTTGTCAGCCGGGCGTTCGTGGCGACGAGGCCGATCGTCGTGTTCTCGCCGGCCCGTGGCTGCGCTCGGCGCAGCAAGGCGCCGCTTCTGAGCAACGTGCGCACGTCGGCAAGCCCCTTGCCATCTTCGGTCCGGACGCCCGCGACGATCCGCCCGGTCGTCGGATCGACGATGTCGCCGACGGCGTTGACGGCGACGATCGCAGCGACGACGAGGCCGTTGGGCAGCGTGATCGCCGCCGAACCGAGGCCACCCTTCATCGAGCGGCCCATCCCCATCTTCCCGACGGTGGCCCCGGCCCCGGCGCCAACGTTCCCCTCGGCGACGGCGCCGGTCGTGGCGGCTTCGGCCGCCGCGTAGCCGCACTCCGCCGTGGGCCGTATGCCGGGCTTGCCGCCGAAGGGCAGGTCAAACAGGATCGCCGTGGGCACGATGGGCACGACGCCGGACGCACCCACGCGCCAGCCGGTCTTCCGTTCCTCGAGGTACCGCATCACCCCCTGCGCCGTGTCGAGCCCGTAGGCGCTGCCCCCCGACAGCACGACCGCGTTGACCTGGTCGATCATATTCAGCGGGTCGAGCAAGGCCGTTTCCCGTGTGCCCGGCGCGCCGCCGCGCTGCGACACCCCTCCGACGACGCCCTGGCCCTCCACCAGGATCACGGTGCACCCGGTGGGCCGCTCCGTGAGCGTGTGGTGGCCCACGCGGAGTCCGTGGACCTCCGTCAGCCCGCGCCCGCCCGTCGGGGCGAGCGCGCTCGCGGTGGGCTCCTGTGTGGCCGGCCATGCGGAGAGCACGGCCAGCCCACACGCCATTGTCACCAACGTCGATCGGAGCATCACTGCCTCAGAAGCTGTACTTCATCGCCAGCTGGATGATACGTCCATCCTCCGCCGTGGTGATGCGCCCGAAGTTCGGCGTGCCGATCTGGCTGCCCGGCTGGCCGAACCGCGCCTGGTTGAACAGGTTGAACGCCTCGACCCGCAGTTGCAGGCGGTGCGCGCCAGCGAAGCGGACATTCTTGAAGAGGGACAGGTCCGTGCGCGAGAACCCGGGGCCACGCACGCTGTTGCGCGGTGTGGACCCTGGTTCCGCCGTGTCCGCCAGTGCCCGGCGCTGGAAGCACGACGTATTGAACCACTGCTCCACCGTCCTGGCGCCGCCCTCGTTCGGGTCGCAGATCTGGTTTGGACGGTTCGTCAGGAATTGGATGCTGGTGACCGGATCGGTCACCGTCAGCGGGAACCCCGTCTGTGCCTGCACGATGCCGTTGAGCTGCCAGCCGCCGAGTACGGCGCGGGCCGCGGGCCCCATCGTCTCGGGCGTCGGGATCTCCGCGTTGAAGCTGACGACGAAGCGGTGGCGCACGTCGAAGAGGGCGGGGCCCTTCTCGAGATCGAGCGCACGCTGGATCGACGCGGTGTCACCGACGGTCACGGGCAGCTGCGGGCGCTGCTCACCGCCGATGTTCAGGCCCGACACGTGGTCGCGCGCGTCGCCGTACGTATAGGACACCAGAAACCCGATCCCGCGGGTCGGCCGCAGCCGCAAGCTCGCCTGCAGCGAGTCGTACCAGGACTGTGCCACCGAGAAGGTCGGGCGCACCAGGCTGAACGCCGGGAAGATCCGAGCGCCGCGTGTGGTCTGCCCTGGCGTATAGACGCCCGGGTTGACCTCCATGAAGATCGGCAGGTTCTTGCCGCGCGAGCCGACATAGCCGACCTCGACGCCCAGATTCCGGCCGAGCTCCTGCTGCCAGCTCACGTTGAAGTGATGGGCCGAGGGCTGCGTGAAGTCCTCGCCCCAGCCGATGAAGATGAGCCCCGGCGGGAAACTGGTCGCGCCGCCGGTGATGACGCTCAAGGGATCGCGCAGCGTGAGCGGGACCGGCGGCGAGTTGACCTCGACGAGCGGGGTGAAGGGCGGTGCGAGTACGCCGTTCTGGAAGAAGTCGCCCTGACCGGCGAGCGAGTCGTAGAAGATGCCCCACGCGGCGCGAAGGCTCGAGCGGCCAGTGCCGGTCGGATCCCACGCCACGCCCAGACGTGGCGCGAAATTGTTCTTGTCGGTCTCGTAGGTGCCACGCGGCACGCCAGGGTCGCCCGGGTAGACCAGGCCCGTGGGCGCGTCGGGGAAACGCTGCGACTGCTGGCCGGGCCGGAACGCGTTCAGCGCGTCATTCTTGTCCGCGAACGGCACCGACACCTCGTAGCGCACGCCTGCGTTGACCGTCAGGTTCGGCCACGGGCGAAACTCGTCCTGGAGGTACCCGGCGTACGCCCAGCCCTCGCCGTCCTGTGGCGTGTTGGCGGTCGTCCGCCGAAACTGTCCGGGCAGGCCGAGGAGAAAATCGGCCGCCGCGTTGCCGGTGTGAACGCCGTTGAACGTGAAGTCGCCGTTCG
>CAZNOC010000495.1:0-2580 GCA_964574545.1 uncultured Bifidobacteriaceae bacterium
TGCACGATGCGCGTGCCTCGCCCCTGCGCCGTCGCGTCGATCGACTGGAGGACCCGCGCCGAGTACGGGTCGACGAGCACGTAGGTGCGGCCGTTTGGATGTCATTCCTCCGGGCGGCGCTTCCGGAACGACAGCACGGCATTGCCGTCGCGTCCCGGGTAGTAGAACACCGCGCGCCCGTCGGGGAACGTGGCGTCGACCGCCGCGAGCACGTCCGCCCAGGGCGCACGCGACCGCGCCTCTGGGGCAACGGCGGCCGAAGGCGTTTCCGCCGGCCGCACGTCGAGCCGCGTGACGATCGACGAGACCTCGTCGTAGAACACCAGCGCCGCTCCTGTGGCGACGAAGAGGAGCGCCGCGGGTGCGGTGATCGCGCCGACGGCGGCATGGGATCGCATCCAGCCGCCGGCGAACCGCGGCCGCCGCAGCGCTTCGCGGAGCCGGAAGCGCGAGCGCCGGCCCGGCCACCAGACCAGCAGGCCCGACAGCGTGAGGAAGATCGCACCGATCGCCGCCACGCCGTTCACGAACGTGCCAGTGTCCTCGGCCAGCAGATGAGCGTGCAGTTCGAAGAGAAATGCCGGCAGGCTCGACCACATCGTCCAGCGTGCGATCATTTCTCCGGAGCGCGGATCGACGAAGGCCTCCGATCCGTCGGCCAGCCAGATCTGAAACGCATTGAGGCGCGGCTGTGGGAGCTTGACGAGGACGATGCCATCGGCGGCGTGGCGCGACTCGATCGCCGTGAGCACGTCGGGCCACCCGACACGCTCGCCCGGCGCAATCGGCTGCGCGAGGCGCGGATGTCGCCAGCGGTGGTACGACTCCTTCAGAAGCAGCAACCCCCCGGTGACGGCGGCGACGCCGAGAAGCACCGCCAGCACCAGGCCGGTCCAGCGGTGGATCAGGCGCAACGTACGATGCGTCAGCCCCTCTCCGGCCATGGTCAGAAGCGGCGCTCCAGCGTCAGGAGCAGGGTGCGGCCCGGCCCCGCGAAGAACGTGCCCGCGCCACGGTTGGGTTCGACCTGGCTGAAGTAGGCCACGTACTGCTCGTTGAGGACGTTGTCGACGCCGAGCCGCACGATGCCGCTTCGCATTGTCAGCGCGAGCGACAGGTCGCCGATCGTGTAGCCGTCGAAGCGGATGTCCGGCCGCGCCGCCGGCCCGGAGAAGTCGCGCGCGAAGAGGCGGGCCACTTGCAGGCGGCCGCCAAGGGGGCCACGGCCGCCTTCGAGGAAAACACTCAGGCGATTGGGGCCGATGTTCAGGCCGTCCAGATCCGTGTCCACTACATCGTCGCGGTTGGAGTCGAAGCGGCCCTCGATCACACTGTAGGTGGCGCCTGCCAACCAGCGGCCGGCCATGGGCACTTCGAGCGAAAGGTCGAGCCCGCCGATCTCGGTGCGCTGCCGTTGGACGTTGAAAATGCCTGCGGGCGAGAGCTCGAGCAGCGAGCCACGGTCGGCATTGGAGCGGTAGTAGGCGGCGTGGACCCGTGCGCGCTCGCCGTTCCAGGTCCCGCCGACCTCCAGATTGCCGGTGACAATCGGGTCGATGTTGAGCAGCGTGTCGACCGACTGGCCAGGACGGTTCACCGATCGCAGGACGCGCCCGGCGTCGGGCATCGTAAAACCTTCGTTGTACGAGGCGTAGATCGACAGCGGCGCCGACGGGTACACGATCACGCCGAGATTGGGCAGCGCCTCGATGAACGACGGCGAGCCGCCCGCAACGGGCATGTTCCCCTCGGCGGCGATCGTGACGTAATCATCCACGCGCAAGCGCGCGGCTTCCAGGCGCACGCCGCCGCTGACGAGCACGTGCCGCGACAACGGGCGCTGCACCTGCACGGACGGCGCGACATCGACGAGCACGGTCGGCGGCACCCACGAGCGGTCGCTGCGCGCCAGGACCTGTGCGCTGTCGTCGTGCGTCACATCGAGTCCGACCAGGGCCCGGACGCCGCCGATGCGCTCGGCCGGGAGGGCGTAGGTCACCTTGGCGCCGAGCTTTTCGCTCGTGATGGCCGACTGGTCGAGAAACGGCGGCCCGGTTGGTGTCAGCCGGAAGAACCCGCCGAATGTTCCGCCTTCGAAGAGTGCCCGGTAGTCGTACACGTACGCCTGCGCGGACAGCTCGCCGCCGAGGATGTTCCCGTGCCGGTACTCGGCGGCCACCGTGCGGGCATCGTTGCGCGCCGGGTCGCCGACGACCGGCCGCGGGTCACCGGCGACGCTCGTCGTGAGCCGGCCTTGCGCGCGGTTGCCGTTGACGGCGACGAACTGGGCGTCACGCTCGAGGGTGAAGTCGCTGACGGAGACGGCCGCCTCCTGATCCGGGCCGAGCGTCACCGTCGCCTTGCCATACAGGTTGCGTGCCGTGGAGTCCATGATGTCGCCCTGGGTGGCGTACAGACCGACGAAAGCGCCGTTCGCGTCGACGAACATCCCCCGCGTGTGGTATGACGCCCCGGCCACGAAGGCCACACGACCGATGCGCTTGCCGACGAGGTACGAGGCCTTCCACCCGGCATGGAAGAACGGATGAGCAGTGGCGCTCCATTCTTCTGGTATCGCGG
>CAZNOC010000496.1:0-2573 GCA_964574545.1 uncultured Bifidobacteriaceae bacterium
TCCGGGCGGTGGTGACGCCGGAGGTCAATCAGCAGCGCATCGGCATGGTCAATGTCTACCGCGTGGTCGAAACCGCCGGTCCCGCGGGCAGCGTGGCGCCCGTCGTGGCCGTCGCCACGCCGTCGCTGGCGCAGGGGCCGGCTCGAGGCGCGACCGACAGGCTGGCGGAGCGGGCGGCGGCGGGCACGAACGACGCGACGTGGACGCTCGAGCCGATGCCGGGCGGCGGTGAACTGCTCCACGCGGCGCATCCCGTCACCGACGCGGGAGGACGCATCCGCGGCGTCGTCGTGGCCAGCGACTACCTGTCGGGCGATCTGGCCGACCGATCGCGGTTGATGTCGAAGGCCTACGAGGACTACACCCAGCTTCGTGTGTTGAAGCAGCCGCTGGCCGGCGTGTACCTGTCGTTCTTCGTCATGGTCACGTTGATGATTCTCGTCGGGTCCACCTGGATGGGGCTGTATCTCGCCAAGCGGATCACGCGCCCGGTCCAGATGCTCTCCGTGGCGGCACGGGAGATCGGCGCCGGGCACTTCGACCACCGGATCGAGCACGAGGCGGCCGACGAGTTCGGGTCGATGATCGAGGCCTTCAACGCGATGGCCGCGGAGCTGGCCTCCAGCCGCCGGCGCCTCGAGCGGGCGACCGTCACGCTCGAGCAGAAGCATCAGGAGGTCGAGGCGCGGCGCCGCTACATCGAGACCATCCTCGAGCGCATCGGGACGGGGGTCATCTCGATCGACGCCGCGGGACGCTTGAGCACGCTCAACTCGGCGGCGTTCACGATGCTCGCGCTCGAGACGCACGTCGTCGGACAGGCGGCGGTCGAGGTGTTCGCCCGCGAAGACCTGCGTCCGGTGGCGGCGGTCCTGGACGCGGTGGCGCGTGGCCGGGACGCCGCGGTGGCGCAGGAGGTGACGCTCGTGCGAGAGGGCCGCGAGGTCACGCTCGCCGCCGGCGCCACACGGCTGCACGGCAGCGAGGGGTTCGAAGGGACGGTCCTCGTCCTCGACGATGTGACGCCGCTCATTCGCGCGCAGAAGGTTGCCGCCTGGCGGGAAGTGGCGCGCCGGCTCGCGCACGAGATCAAGAACCCGCTGACGCCGATTCAGCTGTCCGCCGAGCGCATGCGCCGGAAGCTCGACGAGACGGGCCCCGCCGTTCGCGACCTGGTCGACGAGTGCACGAGCACGATCATCGGCGAGGTGGACTCGCTCAAGGGGCTCGTGGACGAGTTCTCGCAGTTCGCGCGCATGCCGGCGCCGCGGGCGGTGCCGACCGACGTGCACGCGCTGCTCGAGGACACGGTGGCGCTCTACGACGGGCTGTTCTCGGACGTGCGGTTCGAGCGGCGGTTCGCACCGGAGCTGCCGGAGGTTCGCATGGATCCCGAGCAGATTCGGCGCGTTATCATCAACCTCGTAGACAACGCCCTTGAAGCCATGGGCCGCCGCGGCGTCATCGCGCTCGAGACGGCTCATGAGCCCGGCAATCGCGTGTGCCGGATCATCGTGGCCGACAATGGGCCTGGCATTCCTGAGAGTGAACGCGACAAACTGTTCCTGCCGTACTACTCCACCAAGGGCCGCGGCAGCGGGCTCGGCCTCGCGATTGTCCGCCGCATCGTGGCCGAGCATGGCGGGAGCATCGAGGTCGGCGACAATCAGCCGAACGGCACGCGATTCACGGTGGAACTGCCGTGCTGAGATCACGTACAAACACGAAGATCACGAAGGTCACGAAGACGCACGGAGGATCCCAGGGGGTTCTCCAGACGGCACCATCTTCGTCGGGCACCAAGCCTTCCCATGCATCGGCTGACAGTAGGACTGCGGCCGGTCCTGGGTGGCCCCGGGGATACCGCACCGTGACACGTTCATTCAATTCGTATTCGTGCGTCCTTCGTTGCTTCGTGGCCTTCGTGTTTGTACGTGACGCGGGATGCGCATGGCGTCGATTCTGATCGTGGACGATGAGCCGGGCGTGCGGTCTGCCTTGACGGGCGTTCTGCGCGACGAGGGCTTCGAGGTCGAGGCGGTGGCGACCGGCGAGGAGTGCCTGGATCGCGCCGCGGCGACCGCGTTCGATGTCATCGTGCTCGATGTCTGGCTGCCCGGCATCGACGGACTGACGACGCTGCAGCGTTTGTGTGAGCGGCGCGTGGACGCGCAGATTGTCATCATTTCCGGCCACGGCAACATCGAGTCGGCGGTGCGCGCCATCAAGCTCGGTGCGTTCGACTTCGTCGAGAAGCCGCTGTCGCTCGAGAAGACCGTGCTGGTCGTGCGGAACGCCGCGAGGCAGCGGCGCCTGGAAGTGGAAAACCGCGCCTTGCGAGCGCAGGTCGACCGTCAGTTCGTGATGGTGGGCGAGAGCCACGCCATGCGCCAGCTGCGCGAGCAGGTGGCGATGGCGGCGCCGACCAACGGCCGGGTGTTGATCTACGGTGAGAATGGGACCGGCAAGGAACTGGTGGCGCGAACGCTGCACGCGCAAAGCCGGCGCCGTGCGGGGCCGTTCATCGAGGTCAACTGCGCTGCGATCCCCGAGGAGCTGATCGAGTCGGAGCT
>CAZNOC010000497.1:0-2566 GCA_964574545.1 uncultured Bifidobacteriaceae bacterium
CTGCGCGACGGCGACGGCCTGCCGCAATTTGTCGAGCGCGCCTTTCGGGAGTTCCTCCAGTGCGGGTTCCTGGCAGGTGGGTTCCGCGGTTTCACTGCGGCGAGTGTGGCCTGGACCGGCTCGTGGCCTTCTCGTGCAAACGACGGGCGCTCTGTCCGAGCTGCGGTGGCCGCCGCATGGCAGAACGCGCGGCACACCTGGTCGACCACGTCATTCCTGACGTCCCGGTGGCCACCGCTGGGCGGATCTGATGCGGCACACCTTCGGCTTCGATGTGCTGGCATGTCCGCGCTGCGACGGCCGCCTGCGCCTCGTCGCGCTCATCGAGGAGGCGGCCGTCATCGGTCGAATTCTGCAGCATCTCGGTCTTCCTACGGACCTGCCGGTCGCCCGTCCCGCGTGTGCGCCGCCCCTGCTGACCGCGGCGGACGAGGCGCAGGTCGACCGTTACAACGTGGCCCCGTGAGCGACGGCCTACGGCCATCGGGGTGCCGGAGGTGTGTCCGAGCCGGCATTCGGGCGTCCGTGACCGGCTTGCCATGGCTCTCACTGTGCCATAATCGGCGCGTTCGGGGGAAACGCCAGTCGGGCGTTCGCGGAGAAATGCCGGGGCAGCGGGCAGTGCTAGTCCGCGCCGTGGCGGCTCGGGTCTGAGAACGGACCTTATGTTGCCTCCGGCCGGCGCTAGTGCTTCCTATCGTCCTCCGGACGGCGCTAATGCTTCCTATCGTCTTGATCCGGCCCCCGGTCACCTTTCGCGTGCCCGCGACCACTTGATGGCATGAACGCCATCGTGTCGCCACGCCCCTCCTCCCACCCAACTGATGAACGGCTGTGGTCCGCGGCTCTCGCGGGCGATCCCCACGCCTTCGGACACATCGTCGAGCGGTACCAGTCGCTGGTCTGCGCCGTCACCTACGCGGGTGTCGGCGAACTGGGACTGTCGCAGGATCTCGCGCAGGACACCTTCGTCACGGCATGGCGCCGGCTCGGAAGCCTGCGCGAGCCCGAACACCTCCGCGCGTGGTTGTGCGGCATCGCTCGCACGCTGGCGTCGAACGCCCGGCGGCGCCGCGCCCGGCGCGGCGGGGAAGCCATCGGCCTCGAGGCGATCGCCGAGCCCGGCGCGCCAGAGGCGGGGCCGCTGGATCTCCTGATCGGCCGCGACGAAGAGGCGCTGCTCCAGCGGGCGCTGGCAGAGCTGCCCGAGCCTTACCGTGAGCCGCTCGTGCTCTTCTATCGCGACGACCGTTCCGTGGCCCAGGTCGCGGCACAGCTCGACTTGAGCGAGGCAGCGGTCCGGCAGAGGCTCTCCCGTGGGAGGGCCCTGCTGCGAGAGGAAGTGGCCGCACGCGTCGAGTCGGCGCTTGCACGAACGAGACCGACGGCCTCGTTCACGACCGCGGTGCTCGCCGCGATCGCTCTTGCTGGTCCGACGACGGCGGCCGCGGCGGCTACGGTCAGCGGAGTGGCCGCAGGGGGAACGGCGTCCGCGAAGCTCGGCGGTGGTCTCGGTGTCGCGGCGGCCGCCGGCCCGGTGGCCGGACTGACCACCGCGTGGATCGCGTCGCGGCTGGTCCGCGCTGGCGCTCGATCTCCGGAAGAGGACAAGGCCCTCGGCCGGTTCTTCGCGGTCGGCGTCACGTACGCCTTCGGGATGGTGGGGCTGCTGATCGCGGCTCTCTACCTCGGCCGGGCCGGGATGGGGGCGTCGCCCTGGGCCATGGTCATCGGCGCCACGGTGTGGACGGTGCTGCTCCTCGGCGGGTTCGTCGCCATTGACCGGCCGCTGCGCCGTGAACTCGAGGCGATTCGCCTCGCCACCCGTACCACGGACGCTGACCACGACCGGGAGATGGCACGTCGAGGCCTCGGCACGTCCGGGCCCACGCGCTACGAGTCGCGCTGGCGCCTGCTCGGGCTGCCGCTTGTGGCGTATGCGTCGGCCGGGCTCGATCCGGGCGGCCTTGGTACGCGCGCCGCACGAGGGTGGATCGCCTGCGGGGATCTGGCGGTCAGTCCCCTCGTGGCCGTGGGCGGCATGGCGGTGGCGCCACTGGCGATTGGCGGCATCACGGTCGGCCTGCTCTCGTTCAGCGTGGGCGGGATCGCTGTCGGGTGGATGGCCCTCGGTTCGATTGCCTTCGGGTGGTCGGCCTTCGGGATTGCGGCGGCAGGGTGGAAGGCGGCCGCAGGCGTGGCCGCCATCGCGCGCGACTATGCGATCGGCACCTCGGTGCAGGCGGCGGAGGCCAATACCGCGGCGGCCCGCGAGTGGTTCGCCAGTCAGTGGTTCGTCGTGCCCGCGGGGCTCTTTGCGGGCTTGATGCCTCTGCTGATCGTGGTGGGGGTCGTCGTGCCGCTGGCCCTTCTGGCGCGCCGGGCGTGGCTCGTGCGCCGTGGCGGCGCAGAGCGCTGAGGCGAGCGGGGGCTCTCCGGTGCGCTGTGGCGGCGGCGCTTCGTCATCGCCTTCTTGTCCATCCCTGGAGGACCTTCAGGTAGTTCGCGCGCTCGAAGGCGTCGGGCTGCCAACTCCGCGCTCGAATCTCTTGCCTCCGGACGGCGC
>CAZNOC010000498.1:0-2560 GCA_964574545.1 uncultured Bifidobacteriaceae bacterium
GCCGCCGGCCAACGGCCGGCGGCTCGCCAGGGGAGCGAGACCCGCAGACGTGAGCGTGTGTGGAACGGCCGGAGCGCTCACGTCTGCGGGCCTCGCTCCCCTGTAGGCGGCCCTCCGGGCCGCCGCGGGACCCCGGCCGTCACTACTCCAATCCACAAGAAATCCGCGCAATCCGCGTCATCTGTGGATGCTCACCTGACGGCAGGCGATGGCCGTTTGACCTTCTGTCGCGCTGCCTCCACCTCCGCCCGCACGGCACAACCACGCAGATGATCGTTGACGAGCCCCATCGCCTGCATGAACGCGTACACGGTGGTCGGGCCGACGAACGTCCAGCCGCGCTTCTTCAGGTCCTTCGACAACGCGACCGACGTGGGTGTCGTCGCCGGGATGGACGTGCGGTCCACACGCACGGTCCGTTCGCGCGCGGCAGGCTCCCACTGCCAGATGTAGGCCGAGAGGGAGCCGAACTCGTCCACGATCTCGCACACGCGCCTGGCGTTGTTGATCGTGGACGTGATCTTGCCCCGGTGCCGGACGATGCCGGCGTCCTGTACGAGGCGCTCGACGTCGCGCGCCGTGAAGCGGGCGACCAGGGTGGGATCGAAGCCACGAAACGCCCGCCGGAAGTGCTCGCGCTTTCGGAGGATCGTGAGCCAGCTGAGACCCGACTGGAAGCCCTCGAGGCACAGCTTCTCGAAGAGCCGGTGGTCATCGACCACCGGCCGGCCCCACTCGTCATCGTGGTATGCCACGTAGAGCGGGTCAGCGCCAGGCCACCAGCAGCGGTGACGCCCGTCGGCGCCCACCACGAGGTCAGGAGTACTCACAGTCCCCAATACGCGGCGCGCCGCTCCGGGGTTTCACCGCCCGCCCCTTCCCGGCGCTCCAGTCAGTTCCCGCCTGGTCGAGCGAACTCCAGGGATAAGATGCATGGGCATGAGCCGAATCCGTGTGGCAGCCCTGCAGTATTTCATTCGCCCGGTCCAGACGTTCGAACAGTTCCAGGATCAGGTCCAGAGCCTCTGCGAAACGGCGGCGGACTACAAGTGCCATCTGCTCGTGTTTCCCGAGTACTTCACGAGCCAGTTGCTGACGCTCGGCAACGTACGGCGGCCGATCGACCAGCAGGTGCGGGACCTGGCCGGCCAGCGCCGCCGGTTCGAGGATCTGATGGCTGCCGCGGCGAAGCGTTCCAACCTCTACATCGTCGGGGGCACGATGCCCGTGCAGGACGAGGGCGATGCGCGCATCTACAACCAGAGCTACCTCTTCGGACCGGCCGGGGCGTTCGGCATCCAGCGCAAGCTGCACATGACACGCTTCGAGACCGAGGAGTGGTTCATCTCGCCCGGGCACCGGCTTCGCGTGTTCAACACGGCGCTCGGCCGGATGGCGATCACCGTGTGCTACGACGTGGAGTTTCCGGAACTGGCGCGCGCGGCGGCGCGCGCCGGGGCGGATCTGCTGCTCGTTCCGAGCTGTACCGACGACAGGCAGGGGTACCTGCGCGTGCGGTACTGCGCGCAGGCGCGTGCCATTGAGAACCAGATGTACGTGGTGCAGGCCTGCACGGTCGGGTCGTTGCCGATGGTGCCTGCCGTGTCGCTCAACTACGGGCAGGCCGCGATCATGACGCCGAGCGACTTTCCGTTCGCGCGCGACGGCATCCGGGCAGAGGGCATCCCCAACCAGGAATCCATGATCATCGGGGACCTCGATCTCGCACTGCTGGCCGAGGGGCGCGAGAGCGGCACCGTGCTGCCCCTGCGCGACAGCCAGTCGAGCGCTCAGGTGGCCGCGAACCTCGAGATGGTGGAGGTGTGATGCCGGGCGTCGACTTCGAGATCGTCAACACGCAGCCCGAGCACTTCGAGGGCATCATCGCGCTCTGCGAATCAGTCTACGTCAAGAGCGCGCCCTGGAGCCGCGCGCAGCTGACCTCGCACCTCGAGGTGTTCCCGGAAGGGCAGTTCGTGGCGGTCGAGCGCGGCACCCACCGCGTGGTCGGCATTGCCGCCAGCCTGATCATCCTGTGGGACGACTACGACTTCACCTACGACTGGCGGGCGTTCACGGCCAACGGCTTCTTCACCAACCACGACCCGGCCGCCGGGCGGACGCTCTACGGCGCCGAGGTGATGAGCGACCCCCAGTACCGTGGGACCGGAATCGGCAAGGCGCTCTACAAGGCACGACGCGTGCTCGTGGAGCGCCTCGGCCTCCTGCGCATCCGCGCCGGGGCGCGCCTGCGCGGCTACCACCGGTACGCGGCGGAGATGTCGGCGGAAGACTACACGCTGAAGGTGGTGCGCGGAGAGCTGAGCGATCCCACCGTCTCGTTTCAGCTCGCACAGGGCTTTCACGTCATGGCCGTTGTTGAGGGCTACCTGCGACACGATCCGGAGAGCCTGGGTTACGCCGCGGTGATCGAGTGGATCAACGCGGCCGTCGCCAAACCATCCGACTGGGCGCACCGTGACCCGAAGTTCATCGTCTGAGGTAGTGGGTAGTGGGTAGTGGGTAGTGGGTGGTGGGTAGTGGGTAGTGGGTAGTGGGT
>CAZNOC010000499.1:0-2556 GCA_964574545.1 uncultured Bifidobacteriaceae bacterium
TTGGAGGCGCCGCCCGGATTTGAACCGGGGATGGAGGTTTTGCAGACCTCTGCCTTACCACTTGGCGACGGCGCCGATCGGAAACGCTACAGGAGCACACAGGTCCTGACGCGGCGTGGGGCCGCGGTCAACAGCGAACGACGAGGTCGGACGTGGTGCGCATGGGAAGGGCGAAAATGGAGCGGGAAACGGGATTCGAACCCGCGACTTCGACCTTGGCAAGGTCGCACTCTACCACTGAGTTATTCCCGCTCGCGACGACGAAAATCGAGTGTAACAGAACGAATCGGGGTGACGCAATGCCGGCGGCCGGCTCGCCCCCCAACCGCAAGACGGTCACCGAGGCCCGATCCGTCAGAACCCGTCTGATTCACAGGCCTCGAACATTCCCCTTGCCGAGAGCCGACAGCCGAGCGCCGAGAGCCGCGGCCCCAGGCTACGTCCACCCGGGCCTGAACGCGTCGGCGATCACCTCCACCTCCGACACCCCCTCCCCCGCCACGACCGACACCACGTCGAACCGGCAGGGAGGCGTCTCGAGCCGATAGTGCTGGAGGTACTCGGCCGCCATCAGCGCCAGGCGTTGCTGTTTCCGCACGGTGACCGCCGCGGCAGGATCGCCGTAGGCGCGATCCTGGCGCGCCTTCACCTCCACGAACACCAGCGTCTCGCCGTGCCGCGCGACGATGTCGAGCTCGCCGAAACGCGTGCGATAGCGCCGCTCGATCACGGTGTAGCCGCGCGCTTCGAGCGCAGAACAGGCCAGGTCCTCACCCAGCTTCCCGAGCGTCTGGCGCGCCTCCGTCATGCGCGGCAGCAGTGCAAAGGCCACGCCAAGTCACGGACGAACACGAAGCACACGAAGGCCACGAAGACACACAAGGATCCTCGTGCGTCCTTCGTCTCTTCGTGTGCTTCGTGTTTGTACGTCTAACCCCCGACTAGCGGGCGCCTGTGACGGCCGTCAGGGACTCGTCGAAGATCCGGATCGCCGTTTCCGCCTGGCCCTTCGTCAGCACCAGCGGCGGCGAGAAGCGGACGACGTTGCGGCCGGCGCCGAGGATCAGCATCCCCCGGGCAAACGCCTCGTCCACCACCCGGTCGCGCTCCTCGACGGCGCGTTCCTTTGTCTGGCGATCGCGCACGAGCTCGACGCCGATCATCAACCCGCGTCCGCGCACCTCGCCGATGATCGGATGCTTGTCCATCAGCGCCGTGAGGCCCTCCATCAGGAACGCCCCCACCTCGGCCGAGTTCCTGATCAATGACTCCTTGAGCAGCGTGATCGTCGCCATCGCCGCGGCGCACGAGACGGGGTTGCCCCCGAACGTGCTCGCGTGCGCTCCCGGCGTCCAGTCCATCACCTCGGCGCGCGACGTCGTCACGCCGAGCGGCATGCCCGAGGCGATGCCCTTGGCGGAGGTGATCATGTCGGGTTCGACACCGAAGTGCTCCATCGCGAACATCTTCCCCGTACGGCCCATGCCCGACTGCACCTCGTCGGCGATCAGGATCATCCCGTGCTTCGTCGTCAGCGCGCGGAGACGCTCGTGAAACTGTTTGGCGGGAACGATGTAGCCGCCCTCGCCCTGGATGGGTTCGACCATGACCGCAGCTACTTCGTCGGGAGATACGAGGTGCATGAGCACCTGATCCTCGAGGAAGCCGAGGCATTCGGCCTGGCAGCTCTCGGGCCTGAGCCCGACCGGGCAGCGGTAGCACGTGGCGTAGGGCGCATGGTACGTGCCGCCCATCGGCGGGCCGAAGCCCTTGCGCTGAAGCGCCTTGCTCGAGGTGAGCGACAGCGACCCGAGCGTGCGGCCGTGGAAGCTGCCGAGGAAGGCGATGATGCCGTGGCGCTTCGAGTGGTAGCGCGCCAGCTTCATGGCCGCCTCGTTGGCCTCGGTACCGGAGTTGCTGAAGAAGGTGCGCTTTGGGCCCGAGAACGGCGCCACGGCGGCCATCTCCTCGGCCAGCCGCACCTGCGGCTCGTAATAGAAGTCCGTCCCCGACATGTGCAGGAACTTCTGGGCCTGGTCGATGATGGCCTGGACCACCACGGGGTGCGCGTGGCCGGTGGAGTTGACGGCGATGCCGGCGGCGCAGTCGAGGAAGACGTTCCCGTCCACGTCCTCGACCGCCGCGCCCGCGCCGCGCGCGATCACGAACGGGTAGCCGCGCGTGTACGACGGCGACACGACGCGGTCGTCGCGATCGATGAGCGCTTTGGCTTTCGGGCCGGGCAACGACGTCTTGATCTGCGGTGCGTCCATCTCAGGGGCTCCTGACGGCATCGGCCGTCGGTGGGCGTGGGTCATGGGTAGTGGGTCGTGGGTCGTGGGTAGTGGGTAGTGGGTAGTGGGTTGTGGGTTGTGGGTCGTGGGTTGTGGGTTGTGGGTCGTGGGGACCGACTGTCCGATCACGAAGCCAACGCACCATCGCACGTCGGCCCCACCGTCTACCCTCGTTTCCAGCGCGTGCCCTGCGGGCCGTCCTCGAGAAGGATGCCGCGCGTGGCGAGATCTTCGCGAATCCGGTCCGCTTCGGCGAAGGCTC
>CAZNOC010000500.1:0-2541 GCA_964574545.1 uncultured Bifidobacteriaceae bacterium
GTATTTTGGCGGCGTGTCCGCGGTGGTCGTGCCGGATCAACTGCGGACCGGCGTGGTCGATCCGTGCCGGTATGAGCCGAAGGTCCAACGAACCTATGCGGACTGGGCGCGGCACTACGGGACGGCGATCGTCCCCGCACGCCCAGCGAAGCCCCGCGACAAGGCGAAGGTCGAAGTCGCCGTCCAGGTCGCTGAACGCTGGATTCTCGCCAGGCTCCGGAATGAGACCTTCTTCACGCTGGCCGCGTTGAACACGCGGATCGCCGAGCTGCTCACCGACCTCAATGACCGCCCGATGAAGGGGTACGGCGGCGCCTCGCGGCGCGCGCTCTTCGAGCGGTTCGATCGGCCGGCCCTGCAGCCGCTGCCGCGGGATCGCTACGTCCACGCCGACTGGCGCCACGCGCGCGTCAACATCGATTATCACATCGAGGTCGATCGGCACTATTACTCCGTCCCGCACGCGCTGATTCACGCCGCCGTCGAGATCTGCCTGACGGCGACGACCGTCGACGTGCTACTGCGCGGTACGCGCGTGTGGCTCCACGTGCGCAGCTATGTGCCCGGTCGTCACACGACCATTTCGGATCACATGCCGAAGGCGCACCGGGCGCATCTGGAGTGGAGCCCCTCGCGCTTGATCGCCTGGGGCGCCACCATCGGGCGCCACACCGAAGCGCTCGTCGAGGCGCTGCTCGAGAGCCGGCCCCATCCCGAGCAGGGCTATCGCTCCTGCCTGGGCATTCTGCGACTGGCGAAGCAGCATGGCCCGGCGCGGCTCGACGCGGCCTGCGCCCGCGCGCTCGCCGCCGGTGCGCGGTCGTATCGCCACGTCGAGTCGATCCTTAAACACGGCCTGGACCGTTTGCCGCTGGACGTCGAGCCCGCGCCGCCCAACGCGCGGCCCGTGCATGCCAACGTCCGCGGCCCCGCGTACTACGAGCCGCCTGATCCCAAAGGAGACCGCCCATGCTGACTGAACCGACGCTCGACCGCCTCCGCGCCCTCCGGCTCGGCGCGATGGCCGACGCCTATCGCACACAACTGCAGGACTCCGCGATCGGCGCGCTCAGCTTCGACGAACGCATCGGCCTGCTCGTCGATGCCGAGCACCTGTCGCGCGCCAATCGCAAACTCGCCCGGCGCCTGACGGAGGCCAAGCTGCGCATGGCCCAGGCGTGTCTTGAGGACCTCGAGTACGCGCCACGCCGCGAACTCGATCGGACGCTGATGCGCCAGCTCGCCACGGGGCGGTGGATCGCCGAACACCGCAACGTCCTCATCACCGGCGCCACCGGCGTCGGGAAGACCTACCTGGCGTGCGCGCTGGGGCAGCACGCGTGTCGGCAGGGCTTCCGGGCGATCTACCGACGGCTCCCGCGCTTCTTTCAGGAGCTCGCGCTCGCGCGCGCCGATGGCTCCTACACCACGCTGCTCGCACGGCTGGCGCGGGTGGACGTCCTGATCCTCGATGACTGGGGGCTCGCCGCCGTCACCGACGTGCAGCGACAGGACCTCCTCGAGGTGATGGAGGATCGCGACGCCACACGCTCGACCATCATCACGAGTCAGCTGCCGCGCGATCAGTGGCATACGTATCTGGGCGACCCCACGATCGCCGACGCCGTCCTCGATCGTCTCGTCCACAACGCGTATCCGATCACGCTGAAAGGCCCGTCACGCCGCAAGGAGAAGGCATGATCGACGCAACGGGCCGTGGACGGTGCCAAACCTATGGACGCGCAGACGCGCCCACAGGTCTTTGGAAAACCGCGCAGACGCGGTTTCCCACACCGCCCACCGCCATCATCGTCATGTGAGAGGGAAAGAAGACAACGCGGAACGAAGACATAGGCCGTGCACTGGAGGCGAACACCGGTTAACCTATCCCGCAGCTCAGCGTCGCTTCGCTCCGATCACGATGCCGTGGTCCCCGTGATCACGATGGCGTGGACGGACTGATCACGATGGGTGGAATGCGCAGGATCGCTTCCTGATGGTCCGCCAGATACTCGATACTCAAGCTCATTGCTGGCCGTCGCAGGCTAACGACAGCGCTGAGCCGCGGCGGCCGACCGCTGAATATCGAGCGCTAGTGCCTGGCGCCGGCGGCTCCAGTGCTTGGTTAGGCCGCAGGAGTTCACCTCCGCTTCAGTGAGGCACAGTACTGTTTGATCCGACCGATCTGACCCTCTGAGCCCGGCATCAGCGCTATCCGTCCGAGTCGCATCGCAATGTAGTCCTCGTCGGCGCAGAGTTCACCGGACAGGCGGGACATCGTGATCGTGCTCGGATCACCCAAGTAGAGCCACGCATCAAACTGCTCCTGCATGAGTGTCCTGCTGATTGGGTCACCGGCCTGCTTCGCACTGTCCGGATAGTAAAAGGCTACGCCCTCGCGGCCAAACGGCGTGTCGTGTAGGAGCACCAGAGCGGGCGACGACCAGTCCACGACATTTGCCTGCAGCTCAATGAGCCCTAGAAGTGAAGGCGCAGAAGACGAGACGTTGAACACCTTCGCACCGGCCGCCACTATCTGCA
>CAZNOC010000501.1:0-2532 GCA_964574545.1 uncultured Bifidobacteriaceae bacterium
AGACGGTGCCCGTCAACTCCGTGGTCGCCACCATCGGCGCGGCCGGTGAGAGCACAACCGGCGTCGCTCCGGGAGCGGCGGACGCGCCACCCGCCCCCGTGGCTGGCCCCGACGGCAGCACTCGCCCGAAATCACAGGCGGCGCCCGCGGGCACCGGTGTGGCGGCCGAGGCCCGCGGGGCATCCGAATCGGTTTCCGGCGGCGACGCCGGGCCCGCAGGTGGCGACCGCCGCCAGAAGTCCTCGCCGCTCGTCAGGAAGATCGCGCAGGAGCACGGCGTTGACCTCGCGCAGTTGAGCGGCAGCGGCATCGGCGGCCGTGTGACGAAGAGCGACATCCTGGGCCACATCGAGAAGGGTCCCGCCTTCGCCGCTCCCGCGGCTTCGGCTGGGCAAGCGCCCACCGGCACCGGTCCGGCGGCTTCGGCGAGGCAAGCCTCCGCCTCCGGCGCCGGTCCTGCGGCTTCGGCGGGACACACGCCCGCGTACGCGCCGAACGACAACGTCGACGTCCAGCCGATGTCGGTCATGCGCAAGAAGATCGCCGAGCACATGGTGTTCAGCAAGCGCACGTCCGCCCATGTCTACTCGGTCTTCGAGGTGAGCTACCAGAAGGTCGACCAGCTCCGGAAGGCGAAGAAGGCAGACTACGAGCGGCAGGGTGCGAAGCTCACCTTCACGTCGTTCATTGCCAAAGCCGTGGTGGACACGCTGCGCCGCCACCCGGTGATCAACGCCTCCATCGATGGCGACAACATCGTCTACAAGAAGGACATCAACCTCGGCATCGCCGTGGCGCTCGACGCCGGCCTGATCGTCCCGGTGGTGAAACAGGCGGGCGAGAAGAGCATCCTGGGCCTGTCGAAGGCCATCCAGGACGTCGCCGACCGCGCACGCTCGAAGAAGTTGAGCCCCGACGAGGTCCAGGGTGGTACCTTCACCATCACCAACCCCGGCAACCACGGCGTGCAGTTCGGCCTGCCCGTGATCAACCAGCCGCAGGTGGCGATCCTCGGTGTCGGCACGATCGAGAAGCGGGTCGTGGTCGTGGACGACGCGATTGCGATCAGGTTGATGGGATACCTGACGCTCGGCTACGACCATCGGCTCGTTGACGGCGTCGTCGCGGACCAGTTCCTGGCGGATCTGAAGAAGTACATCGAGAACTTCGACGCCGCGCAGGTCTGAGGCCGTCTTCCACGCCCTGCCGCCTGTGGCCACTGGCCGCACCGGACGATGTCGCCCGCTCTGTCAGGAGGCCGCGGACAGGAGGCCGAGCTGCCTGAGCCAGCTCATCATCGGAAACCCGTCGGCGGCGGGCCTGCGAAATGGCGCAGACAACCCCTTCGGCCCGTTCGTTCGATGTTCCGATCGTGCACCGGGCTGGTATCGTGTTTGCGTAACTGCGGGTGAGGCACCGCATTCAGGAGGAGAGGCATGGCCAACGTCACCGTGCGCGAGGTCCTGCAGCAGATCGAGGCGTTTCACTATGGCCTGACCGAACTGTACAGCGGGCTGGCCACGACGTGCACGAACGCACGCACCCGCATGCTGGCGGAGTACATGGCACGGCGGGAAGAGCGGCTCGCGGCCTCGTTCGCCCGCTACGAAGACGACGTGCGCAACAACTCCACGCTGGCCTACTGGTTCAAGGTCGCGCCGATGCTTCCGGAGAAGTTGCGGCTGGACGGCGTGACGCTCTCCCCGGACATCAACACGGACGATCTGTCCAATTTCGGTGTGGACCTCGACGAGACGCTGCGCACGTTCGTGAAAGACATCTCGGACACGGCCACCTCCCTGCGCGTGCGCGAGCTGTTTGCCGACCTTATGGCGCAGGAGGAGCGGGAGCAGCGCCAGACGTCCCGCGCGACCCTGGAGGTGGAGCGGGAGCTGTAGCGTTCGCGATTCGCAGTTCGCAGTTCGCTCGGCCTTGCCGGATTGCACCGACACGAACTCCGTCACGGCGGTTGCCCCCCGAGGGTGAGCGGCGCCCAGGGCGTATCCGGCTTCCCACGGCGAATGACGAACAGCGAACAGCTGTCCCTATCGCCCGGCCACGAACGGCACTTCTATCTCGTAGGGCTCGCCCATCACGGCGTAGCTGACCTTGACCGTCACCTCGTCACCCTCGACCGGCCGGCCTCGCGCCAGCCAGGCCTCGCCTGCCTCGTCGATTTCGAGTGCCAGCACCTCCTGGGGTTCGCCGGGGCGCATGATGGTAAGCGTGACGTGGGACGCGAGCGAGGCGGGCAGCTCGTTGCGCATGGCGTCGGTGAACCACACCTCGTGCCGGCCGCCGGAGGCGAACACGACCTCGTAGTGCAGGTCGTCGTTCATGAGCACGAGGCCGCCGTGTTTGGGCTCGTGATCCCCGTGCGGCCCCGTGACGCCTTCATGGGCGGCATCGGCCGGCGCGCTGTGATCCATGCCCGCGTGCGGGTCGCCCTCCGGCGCTCCGGAGCACCCTACGGCCAAGACCAGGCTGGCAAGTGCGAAGAAGACAGTGATGCGCATGATCTCCAAAGCTCAG
>CAZNOC010000502.1:0-2523 GCA_964574545.1 uncultured Bifidobacteriaceae bacterium
GCCACCACGAACTGATGATCCCCCTGCTGGCCGCCGCCCTCGTGGAGGGGGAACACAAGGCGCCGGCGAATAGCGAATAGCAGCAACTCACCACTACCAACCACTACCCACCACCCACCACCCACAACCGATCAGCGATCCCCCCTGTGCTAAACTCAAGGGTTCGTGCCGGAGTAGCTCAGCCGGTTAGAGCGAGCGTCTCATAAGCGCTAGGTCGGCGGTTCGAGTCCGCCCTCCGGCACCACGTCTCACCCCATCGCGGTGACATGCCCCTGATCGATCGTCTCCGGCAGTCGGTCCGGCGTCACGGGCTGTGGGCTCGCGGCGCCCGCGTGATCGCCGCCGTGTCTGGCGGATCCGATTCGGTCGCCCTCCTCTTCCTGCTGCGCGATTTGGCGACCCGGGGCGACATCACCCTGGCCGGCCTCGCGCACCTTCACCATCACATCCGTCCCGAGGCAGGCGAGGATGCGGCGTTCTGCCGCGCGCTGGCCGCTCGGCTCGGGATTCCGGCTGACGTGGGTGACGTGGACGTCCCGGCGCTCGCGCGTGCCGAGGGGTGCTCCCTCGAGGCGGCGGGCCGCCGCGCCCGGTACAGGTTTCTCGACGAGGCGGCCGACCGATGCGGCGCCGCACACGTCGCCGTCGCGCATACCCGAGACGACCAGGCCGAGACGGTACTGCTGCGCATCATGCGCGGCAGCGGCACGACCGGGCTTCGTGCCATCCTGCCGGCCCGCGGCCGCGTCGTTCGCCCCTTGCTCGACTGCTCGCGGGACGAGCTGCGGGCCTTCCTCGCCGCCCGTGGTGAGGCGTGGCGCGAGGACGTGTCCAATCAAGACCTCGGTACACCGCGCAACAGGGTGCGCCACGAGCTGCTGCCTTACCTGCGAGCGCACTTCGCGCCCGGCATTGACGCCGTGCTGGCGCGGACGGCGGACGTCGCCCGGGTCGAAGACGCCTTCCTCGCGGGCCTGGCCGACGACGCCTTTGCGCGCGCCGTTCGGGTCGAGACGGGGCAGACAGTCATCGACGCGGCAGCGGTCATCGACCTTCCCGAAGCCCTTCAACGCCGGGTGGCCCGGCGGGCGCTTGAAACGGCGGGGGGAACCCGCTCGTATGGACTTGAAGAGGTGCAGGCCGTCGTCGAGGCTTGCCGGGGCCATGCTGGCACCACATGGGACCTGCCCGGCCTGCGAATGGAACGTTCCGGGCCCGGTAGTGTCTTACTGATCAGGGAGCGGCGTCCCCCGGTCGTGTCGTCGCCGGATCCGTGCAGACTCGACGTGCCGGGGCAGGCCTGGCTCGAAGGAGACGGACCGGGGATCGATGCCGCAATGGCGCCGCCAGGGGTTGCCGTGAACGCCCCGACCCACAACGTGGCGTTCCTCGACGCCGGTGAGGTGGCGTGGCCGCTGTTCGTGCGCAGCCGCCGGCCGGGAGACGCCCTGCGGCCCTGCGGACTCGGCGGCCGCAAGAAGCTGCAGGATCTCTTCGTCGATAGGAAGGTGCCGCGCGCGGAACGGGATCGCGTGCCGGTGGTGGTGGACGCGCTCGATCGCGTTGTGTGGGTGGCGGGGCACGCGCTCGACGAGGCGTTTAGGGTAACCGCCCGTACGGGCGCCGTGGTAGTCTTGACGCTAGTCCCTTCGCGAAAGTGAAGTGCCTGGAGGCACCGTTGAACTCGACCTTGAAGAGCCTCGTTTTCTGGATGGTCCTCGTGGTGGTCGGGGTGATCGTGTGGAATTTCTCCTCGAGATTCCAGCGCAACGAGAACCCGATCAGCTTCAGCGAGTTCATCTCGTTCGTGGACTCCGGCCAGGTCGCCCGCGTCACGATCACCGGGCACGAGGTCACCGGCACGACCAAGTCCAACGAGGCCTTCAAGACCGTGGCGCCCCTCCAGTACGAGGGCCTCGCCAACCGCCTCATCGAGCGCAACGTCATCGTCCACGCCAAGGAGGCGGCGGCGTCTCCGTGGACGACGGTGCTCATGTCCTGGGCGCCCATCCTCCTGCTCATCGGCTTCTGGATCTTCTTCATGCGCCAGATGCAGAGTGGCGGCAACAAGGCCCTCTCGTTCGGCAAGAGCAAGGCCAAGCTGTCGTCCTCGTCCCAGAAGAAGGTCACGTTCCGTGACGTCTCCGGTGTCGAGGAGGCCAAGGACGAACTCCAGGAGATCATCGAGTTCCTGAAGGAGCCCCAGAAGTTTCAGAAGCTCGGCGGCCGCATCCCGAAGGGCGTCCTGCTCATGGGCCCCCCCGGCACCGGCAAGACGCTGCTGGCACGCGCCGTGGCCGGCGAAGCGAACGTGCCCTTCTTCTCGATCAGCGGCTCCGACTTCGTCGAGATGTTCGTCGGCGTCGGCGCCTCGCGCGTCCGCGACCTCTTCGAGCAGGGCAAGAAGAACGCGCCGTGCATCGTGTTCATCGACGAGATCGACGCCGTGGGCAGGCATCGCGGTGCGGGCCTTGGCGGCGGCCACGACGAACGCGAGCAGACGCTCAACCAGTTGCTCGTCGA
>CAZNOC010000503.1:0-1201 GCA_964574545.1 uncultured Bifidobacteriaceae bacterium
CGCGTGGTGCTCGAGACCACCGAGACGCCGGCGCGGGACGTCGCGCCGGTGCTGGGCTACTACTCCTGGGGATCGACGGACCCGGGCAACCGGGCGAGGCGTGTCGGGATGACGTTCTCGCCTGGCGCGATCGCCGCAACCTTCGCGAGCACCGACGCCAGGACGTTCCTCGAGCCGCCGGAGGCGTGGAGGCCGACGGGGAACGCCGCCGCCCGGTCGTCGTGGTTCGAGGGATCGTCCGACTCGCTGGTGGGCGATCTGATACGCGAGGGGGTCACCGGCGTCGCCGGCCACGTCTCCGAGCCGTATCTCCACAGCGTCATCCGGCCGGAGGTGCTCTTCGAAGCGTATCTCACCGGGTTCAGCCTCATCGAGTCGTACTACCTGGCCATGCCCAGCCTGAGCTGGCAGACGGTGGTGATCGGAGACCCGCTTGCCCGGCCGTTCGCCCCGGCGACGACCGACGATGCCGGTGCTGAGCCGGGGATGGATCCCGGGACGGGCTTGCCGGAGCTGTTTGCGGCGCGCCGCGTGGATCTGGTGGCCGGCCGGTTCCCGAGCCTGCCGCGTGAGGCGGCGGTCGCCTGGGTCCGCGCGTCAGGCGCGCGCGCGCGTGGCGACGTTCCGGCCACGAGGGACGCACTGCTCCAGGTGCTCGAGCTGGCCCCGGATGCGGTCGAGCCTCGCGTCGAGCTGGCGATGATTCACGATCAGGCGCAGGAGCACGACGAGGCCATCGTCCACTATCGCCGGATCCTGGAGCTTCAACCCAGGAATATCGTCGCCCTCAACAACCTCGCCTACGCGCTTGCCGTGTACAAAGGGAACCCCGAGGAGGCACTGCCGCTGGCCGAGCGGGCGGCCACGCTCGCCCCGGGCCTGGCAAACGTGCTCGACACATTCGCCTGGGTCGAGCACCTGCTGGGCAGGCACGCGTCGGCAGCGGCCCGTCTCGCCCAGGCCATCCGCCTCGACCCCGCGCACGCCGAGATCCGACTCCACGCTGCAGTAGTGCTGGAAGCCACCGGCAACCGCGCCCGCGCAGAGGTGGAACTCAAGGAAGCCCTCCGCCTCGACCCCTCGCTCGAGGACAGAGATCTGGTCAGGGAGCTAAGGGCCAAACTCCGCACCCCGGTAGATCAAGAGATCAGGAGATAGATCCCCGCCAGGCGCCCGAAGATCGCACATCGCACCTCCAACA
>CAZNOC010000503.1:1301-2522 GCA_964574545.1 uncultured Bifidobacteriaceae bacterium
TTGGTCGTCGGCTGGTGGCCTCGTATAGAGGCGCCGGTGGGCAACTCGCAAGTCGAGGCGTCAAACGGGCACCGGCCCGGCGGGCAGATGGCCCGGCGCGTCGGTTCCCAGGGCGGCAGGTGAACGAACCGCCACAGGACGAAAACAAGACAGCGGCGGAAGCCGTTCGGTCGGAGGAGGACAGAGAGCATGAAGCGTTTCTTGATAGCAGGCGTCATCGCACTGACGGCGATGGTGGCAATGCCGGCGGCCGCGGTGGCCGCGCCGTTCACGGGCTCCGTGGACTACATCGGCACCCACACGCCGGACAACCCGAACATGAACCTCGCGACGCAGTCCACGATCGCCGGACTCGGCGGCGTCGGAAACCCCCTCGTGGTGCTTTCCACGGGTATCCTGGGGGCCTTCATCACCCCGGGTGACCAGTTGGTGCACCAGAGCCCGATCGTGTACCGCCCTGCGTTTGGCGGTCCCTACACGCCCCTCTGGACGCACGTGCTCAGCGGGATCACGTTCGACCTGCTGACGATGGCGATTGAGAGCACGTCAGCTGGCTCGCTGGTGCTCGTGGGCACGGGCATGTTCAACGGCGCGGGCTTCGATCCCACGCCCGGCAAGTGGAACATGACGCTCAACATCGCAAGCGGGCAGGCTCAGGGCAGCTTCTCGTCGTCGAGCTCGGTTCCCGAGCCGGCGATGATGGCGCTCTTCGGTCTCGGCCTCGCGGTCGCCGGCACGACGGCGGCTCGTCGTCGCCGCAAGGCCTAGGCAAGTCAGGGTTCTTCCGCCACGGACGAGCAGCGGCCGCTGACGGTCCTGCTGCCTGGCGATGCCTCGACACGGTGCATGGGACGGGGACCTTCCCCGTCCCATGCACCGTTTCATTTTCTTCGTTGTCCGGCCCGGTGAGGGCTGCCGACCTTCGGCGGTTCCTGCTGCAATGTCCCGACATCGAGAGGTGAAAGTCTCCCTCTGGGCAGCCTTTAGCAGCCCCCTGGCCCTCCTTCGATTCCCGGCACCCCTTTTCTCAAGCCGAACGCGTAGATCCCCTGCAATAACGGCCAACTCGATGTCTGGCCGTCTATTTGCTACGGTGGGCTCCATGCATTTCCACATGTCCAGGTTGGCCCTCGTCGCCTGCCTCCTGGTAGCCGTGTCAGCATGCTCCGATTCGGAGTCCGCCAAGTACGAGTACCTGGAGAGCGGCGACCGGTTCATGGC
>CAZNOC010000504.1:0-2518 GCA_964574545.1 uncultured Bifidobacteriaceae bacterium
CGCTCTACGGTGTGCTCAACGTGCAGTGGGCGCCCAAAGCGCTCTACCCGCAGCCCCGCGCCTACCTGCAGCAGCAGTTGGGCTACATGGACATGATGACGGCTCTCATCGAGAAGGGCGCCGACGTCAACGCGCGCCTCAAGATGAAGGTCTGGTACAGCGGCTACAACTTCGATCTCGCCGGCGTGGACGAGATCGGCGCCACGCCATTCTGGCGCGCGGCATACGCCAACGATGTCGAGGCCATGAAGATGCTCGTCGCCGCCGGCGCCGACCCGCACATTCCCACCATGCGCCCGGCCGGCCGGCCGCGCACGGGTGACGCGGCCGATCGCGACACGATTGGCGACATCTCGGGCCTCCCGCCGGTACCGACCGGTGGCCCCGGCGTGCCGCCGCTGCTGGCGGCCGCTGGCGTGGGCTACGGCGAGGGCTTTGCCGCCAACTCGCACCGCTACGCGCCGACCGGCTTCCTGCCGGCCATCAAGTACATCGTCGAGGAGCTCGGCGCCGACGTGAACGCGGTGGACCACGAGGGCAACACGGCCATCCACCACTCGGCCGCCCGTGGCGACACGGAGAGCATCCTGTACCTCGTCTCGAAGGGCGCCGACGTCACGAAGGTCAGCCGCGAGGGCAAGACGACGGCGGATATGGCGAACGGCCCCGTCCAGCGCGTGCAGCCGTTCCCGGAGACGCTGGGCCTGCTGATGAAGCTCGGCTCGAAGAACAACAACAAGTGCGTGTCCTGCTGACGCGTTCAACCCACTGGCCGTCCTGACGGCACGTTCACAAGGGCCGGGGGAATTCCCCGGCCCTTGTCGTGTGCGGTCGATCCACGCCCCCTTCCCACGGAGCCCCGACCGCCGTATACTCGGCTCGTCGGCGCACGGTCGAGCTTTGTCCCCCGCCTGGTCGTTGGAAACGGTTCTGGTGCCGGAGTCCGCATGCAGAGACTCGTCGTGACCGTCGCGGGGGCGCTTGTGCTGGGCCTGGCCTGGACCGGCGAGGACCCGCAGGCCCGCCAGCGTCCCCTCCCCTCGCACGCGGAGGCGACGCTGCCTGCCGGGCAGCAGACGACGCTCGTCAAGGAGTACTGCGCCACCTGTCACGGGGACCGCGCGAAAGCGGGCGGCCTGACGCTGGCGTCGTTCGATGCCGCCGGCGGGGCGCCGCTCGACACGCGCGAGAAGATGATCCGCAAGCTTCGCACCGGCATGATGCCGCCGGCCGGGGCGAAGCGTCCCGACGAGGCGACGCTGGCGCGGCTGGCCTCGTCGCTCGAAGCCGACATCGACGAGGCGGCCGCCGCCAGTCCTGACCCGGGATGGCGCCCCTTCCAGCGCCTGAACCGCGCCGAGTACACGCGGGCCGTTCGGGATCTGCTCGACCTCGAAATTGACGTGTCGCCGTACCTGCCCGCCGACACGATCAGCCAGGGCTTCGACAACGTCGCCGACGCCCAGGCGCTCTCCGCGACCCTCACCGACGGCTACCTCCGCGCCGCGAGCCAGATCAGCCGCCTCGCGGTCGGCGACCGCGACGCCACCGCCGGGTCTGCCACCTACATGGTCGCGCGCACGACCTCGCAGATGCGGCACGTCGAAGGCACGCCCATCGGCACACGCGGCGGCATGTCTGTCGTACACGTCTTTCCCGCCGACGGCGAGTACACGTTCCGTATGATGCTGTTCGGCAGCCCCACGGGCGAGCTCTTCGCCGGGACGACCCTCGGGAGCCGGACGCCGTGGTGGGAGGGCGTCAAAGGCGAGCAGCTGGAGGTGTCGATCAACGGCGAGCGAGTGGCCGTTCTCGACATCGACCCGCAGATGACCGAGTCGGACCCCAACGGGCTGAACCTGCAGACGCCGCGCATCCACGTGGCAGCCGGTCCGCAGCGCGTGTCGGCAGCGTTCGTGCAGCGCTTCGATGGTCCCATCGACGACCTGATGTCGCCCATCGAGCACTCGCTGGCCGACAGCCGCATCGGCACCGGGCTCGGGATCAGCGTGCTGCCGCACCTGCGGGACCTCGCGGTCAACGGGCCGTTCGCCGTGAGCGGTGTCTCGGAGACGCCCAGCCGCCATCGCATCTTTTCGTGCCGGCCGACGACGGCCACGGAGGAAGGGCCGTGCGCGGCGGCCATCGTGCGGCGGCTCGCGGCGCAGGCGTACCGCGGCCCCGTGAGCGCCGGGGAGTTCGAGGGGCTGATGCGCTTCTACGAGATTGGCCGCGAGAAGGGCGGTTTCGAACCCGGCGTGCGCATGGCGATCGAGGCCCTGCTGGCGAGCCCGAGGTTCATCTTCCGGATGGAGGGCGCGCCGGCCCTGCTGCGTGCCGGAGAGCGCTACCGGATCGCCGACCACGAGCTGGCCTCGCGGCTGTCATTCTTCCTCTGGGGCGCGGCGCCTGATGGGCCTCTGCTTGCCGAGGCGGCACGCGGACGGTTGGGTGAACCCGCCGTACTCGACGCCCAGGTGCGCCGCATGCTCGCGGATCCCCGTTCGGAAGCCCTGGC
>CAZNOC010000505.1:0-2518 GCA_964574545.1 uncultured Bifidobacteriaceae bacterium
GCGAGGTCGCGGTGGTGGGCGTGAGAAACGCCGACGGCCTGGTCAAGCCCGTCGCCTTCGTCGTGAGCCCGTCGGCGTCCGAGGCGCTCGCCGCGGAGCTGCAGGCGTTTGCCAAGAGCCGGCTCGAGCCGTACAAGTACCCGCGTGAAGTGCACTTCCTCGAGGTGCTGCCGCGCACGCACCTTGGAAAGGTGAACCGACATGCACTCGCGACGTCTGCTCGAGACCGGCCGGGGCCGTAGCCGCGTGACCGGATGGCTGGCGCTGGCGCTCGTCGCGCTCATAGGACTGACGCTGCTCGTCCGACTCACGGAGCGCCATCTGGCGTTCTTTCCCTTCGAAGGCGAGACGCGGACGCCTGCGGTGTTCGGACTCGACTTCGCCCGCGTGCACCTGCAGACGAGCGACGGCGAGACGATCCACGCGTGGTGGATGGCCGCGCCTGACGCCAGAGCGCAGATCGTCTACTTCCACGGCAACGGCGGCAACCTGTCGCTCTGGAGCGACATCCTCGCCGACCTGCGGCGGCGCGGATTCAGCGTGTTCGCCCTCGACTACCGCGGCTACGGCCGCAGCACGGGGCAGCCCTCAGAACAGGGGCTCTACAAGGACGTGGACGCGGCTCTCGCCTGGCTGCACGGCGGCGGCCTCGAAGCAGACCGCCCCGTCGTCTACTGGGGCCGTTCGCTGGGTGCGACGATGGCCGCCTACGCTACCAGCCGGCACCCCCCCGATGGCGTGGTCCTCGAAGCCGGATTTCCGGAGAGTCGTGCCGTGCTCGCCGGGAACCCGGTGATGTGGATACTCTCGTGGCTGTCGAGCTACAGCTTTCCGACGGCCGGCTGGATGCGGACGGCGTCGGCGCCGGCGCTCGTGCTGCACGGGGACCGGGATTCGGTCGTGCCCTTCCGTGCGGGGCAGCGCCTGTTCGACGCGCTCCCCGGCCCGAAGCGATTCGTGACGATCGAGGGCGGCGACCACAACGATGCCGAACCTGCGCAGCCGGACGTCTACTGGGGCGCGGTCGATACGTTCATCGACTCGCTGGCCCCGGGCGCGCCGGTTGCGCGGCAGGTCGCAGAGCGTCGATCGCAGATCGATCCGGAGCAGGATTGACGGATTGCCACGCCGCAGACCGAACGCTGAAGCCGTCCAAGCCAGCCGGGCTGATTCGTGGTCTGATGGAGGTGCCAGCCGCCGACTGCACGCTCGCCCGGATGGGCGTGGAAAGGATCCGCCGATGAATGCGCGCGTCGCGCCCTCGCTTCTCGCCCTGTTCATGCTCCTGCCGGCGTCGGCCGTCGGCGACGCGCAGAGCCCTGGGCGTGCGTCCCTGGTCGGTGCCTGGCAGCTCAACCTCGACCTCACCTCCACCCCGCCCGATATCGACACGGCCGAACCAGCGGACAGCGGCGAGCGGCCCCGTGCCGGTATGGGCGGTCTCGGCGGACCGGGGGGGCGCGTGGGTCCCGGGCGCATGGGCGGGGGCGCCGGCGGGATGGGGCAGATGAGCAGTCAGGAACGTCAACGCATGCGCGCGCTGCTGCGGCGCGTCGGCGATGCGCCCGCGAGGCTGACGGTCGTCGTGGACGGATCGCGCGTGCTCCTGACCGACGGGCAAGGGCGAACGACCACCCTGCCCACCAACAACCGGAAGCAGGAACTCGTCACCGGTGACGGCGAGTTCGACGTGCGTGCGCGGTGGGACGGCGACGAGCTCCTCGTCGAAGAGGACTTCGGCAGCCGCATGAAGATCACCTACCGCTACGCCACGGTCCCGCGGGGTGACACGCGGCAGCTGCAGGTCACCGTGGCGCTGTCGGGCTTTCCATCCGCACGCGGGGGGCGCGGCGGTCCACCCGAGCTCAGACGAGTCTACGACCTCGCCGGTCCGTAGCACCCGACGCGCGAGCGCGTCACGGCTGCCCTAGCTTCAGCAGCCTTGCCGCATTGCCGCCGCGGATGCCGATCAGCTCCGCCTCCGACACGGACAGGGCATCAAGGCTTTCCTTCATCTTGGGGATGCTGCCGATCTGGTGCGGGTAGTCGCTGCCGGCCAGGATGTGATCCGCCCCCGCAAACTGCACGGCCAGACCGATGGCCGCCGGGTCGAAGTTCACCGTGTCGTAGTAAAAGGTCTTCAAGTACGAGCTCGGGAGGCGGCTGATGTGCGTGCGGCACTCGCCAAAAGCCTCGTAACCTCGATCCAGGCGTTCGGCCAGATACGGGATCGCGCCGCCCATGTGACACAGCACCCACGAGATCCCGGGATGGCGCTCCGGGACGCCCGCAAAGACAAGATGCGCCGCGGCCAGCGTCGTGTCGAGCAGAAACCCGACGAGCGGCATCAACCAGTACTGCGCCATCGCCTCCACACCCAGGGGGTGTGCCGGATGGATGTAGATCACGGCGCCCAGGTCGTTTGCCTTCTTCCACAACGGCTCGAAGCGCGCATCCGCCAGCGGCGTGCCGTTGACGTTGCTGAAGACCATCGCCCCCGGCAGCCCGAGTCCCATCG
>CAZNOC010000506.1:0-2495 GCA_964574545.1 uncultured Bifidobacteriaceae bacterium
TGGGTGCGGCTCGTGCGGTGGCTCATCGAGGACTCTTCGGCGCAGGGCCCGTTCAACGCCACCGCGCCGAACCCGGTGACCAACGCAGAGTTCACGAAAGCCCTCGGTCGCGCGATGCGCCGCCCCACCGTCCTGCCCGTGCCCGGCTTCGCGTTGAAGGTGCTCTTCGGCGAGCTGGCGGGCCCGCTGCTGCTCGAGGGCCAGCGTGCGGTACCTGCGAAGGCCACCGCCATGGGCTTCCGCTTCGACTACCCTGATCTCGACGGCGCGCTCGGCACGATCTTCCAGTAGGTGGGCCGCGACCCCCTGCTCCCAAGGCAAGCCCGGAGAGAGCCTGCGAAGTGCCGATTACCGAATGGTTCGCGGGCTCTGAAGATTCGTGAGCCCAATTTTGGCCCACCCTCGCGGCGAAGCTGCGTTGCCATCGCGACAGTGCGGCGAGGAACGCTTGCACGTCGCGAGTGTTTGGATTGATCGGCGCAGTCGTAGCGTGACTACGACGGTCGATGTCGATTCAAACATTCCCAGCACTGCTTTCACGCGCGGCGGCGCGGCACCTTCACCGCGTTCCCTTCGCCTCTCGGTGCCTTTCCTGCTTGATGCCGCGGAACGGGTTGCGGATATCGTAGCCCTCGTCGATCCGGTTCCGGATCTGGCGGAAACGACTCGAGCACCCCTGGTGGTGGCACGGGCAAGCAGGCATAAGAGGGCAGGCCAGGAGAAGAGAAGGGGAGCGTCTCAACGCTCGTCGCCCTTCCACCGATCTCCGGGCAGCAGCGCGACGAGACTCCGCGAGACGAGGGCCTCGGCGGCCACCGGGTCCCAGGCGTCGCCACCGGCGAGCAGCGGGCTGAGATCGGCCAGGAACGACCGGTCGCGCATCTTCACCGCGAGGTTCTGTTCGACCTGCGCGCGGGTGATCGGATGGCCGTCGCGCGCCATGTACTCGAGGAACGCAGCCACGACCCGCTGAGGGTCCGCCGGGAGGCGGGTCAGCGCGATTGCCAGGTCGAAAAGGTCCCGCGCCTGCTTCCGCTGGTACAGGGCGCGGAGCTTGGTGCCGAGTAGCTCGTCGAGCTCGTACGTCTGGACGTCGCAGGCGCCCTCGAACCAGCGAGAGGCCACCTTGAACGGCGCCCGTCGAAGGCCGTAGACCGCGAAGCGCTCGCGGTTGTTCGCCTCGACTTTGAGGCGCATCGGTATGGGCGACGCACCCTCCGCCGTGTAGCGAAAATAGAACGTGATGCGACCCTCGCCCTGTTTCCACTTCGGCTTGCCCAGCCACGGCTCCAATACCGCACGGAGGGCGTTCATCATCGGACCCGCAGCCTGCGCCGTGGTCTGCACGAGATCGATGTCTTCCGAGTACCGCGCCGGCGGCCGGAGGTGCAGCTTGGAGAGAGCTGTGCCTCCCCGCAGCGCGAGCGCGTCGGTGAGCAGCGGATGCGAGAAGATCTCGACCAATGCGCGGCTAATCACCAGGTCCTGTTCGACCTGCGCATCGTCAGTCCACGGCGCCTCGGCACGCCAGGCGGTGATGTAGTCGAAGGGGATCACAGGTCGGGCTCCACGGTCGCGTTGACGATGATCTTCCAGTCGTCGTCGCGGGCTCCGTCCCTGCCCTTCGTGCCCGCCAGAAGCACTGCAGACCTACGTGCGTGAGCGCCGACCCACACCTTGAGCGGCGCAGCCTGCTCCGCCGCGTCGACGCGTTCCAGGAGGTAGCCAAGCCGCTGGGACCAGGCCGGCGGCGCGGTCCGCGCGACGGCCACGAGCTTGCCGGCGTCGAGGCGCTCGGCGAGCTCGCCGAGCACGGTGGCGACCTGATTCAATCCGCCTGCCCGATGCGGATAGCCGACGAGGTCGAGCGCGGTGGCCTCAGGGCTGGAAATGCGCAGGATTCCGCGCGGAGTGTTGACGCTCTGGACGGGCACATCCCCGAGGCGCTTGCGAACGATGAACGCGACCCGCACGCGGCCGCAGTCGAGCGGACGACGGGCCCGGTCGAGGCAGACCTGGAACTCCTGCGGTCTCTGATGGGCCGCGCCGTGATACTGCGCCGCGGTGAGGAGCCCGGCGTAGTAGGGAAGGCCGAGGTGCTCCATCAGCTCCGGGATGAACTGCCCGGCGGGGAGGCAGCCAAGGGCGTGGTACTCGGGCGGGACGACGACGTAGTAGCCGCGCGCCGGCGAGGCAACGAGACCCTGCTGCGCCAGCCGGTGCAGCGCGACCTTGGCCGCAGCAGCAGACACGCCGAGGGCCTCCCGGGCGTCGGCGGAACTGAAGAAGTGCCGGCCCGATCGGGCTAGGCCCCCGATGTACTGCCGAGCGCTCGTTTCGCGTCTTCTCATGTGCATAAAGTAACTAAATTCTTTACTTTGTGCAAACAAAACGTCAGCCATGATCACCCGGTACCCGCCTACGCCACGCCAACCAGCGGCGCCGCGAAGGCCCTCGCACACTTCTTGAACCGCTCTCCGTCGTCTAACCGCGCC
>CAZNOC010000507.1:0-2494 GCA_964574545.1 uncultured Bifidobacteriaceae bacterium
GCAGGCTGTCGAGGCTGCGGGCCAGATCGGGCAGGACCTGATCGCGGAGCCGCTGCCCGCGCATCGGCGTGGACGGCGTCATGGCGCGATCCCCGGGGCGGGAGCCGAGGCCGGCGACGGTGCGGCGCCGCTCCTGGCCGGATCGACCAGGGCCACCATGGCTGCGGGATCCAGGTCCTCGACGACCGCCACCGTCTCGGTCCATGCGCGTACCGTGACGGGCCGCCGATCGAACCCATCCGGCGTGCGGACGTAGACGACCGGGCCGCCGTCGCGGTCGAAGACCGCGGCGCGCGGGACCGACAGGGCATCCTCGAAGCGCATCGCGGCGATCGTGACCGCCGCCGTCGTTCCCGGCCGGACGCGGGTGGGCGCGCGGACGATCTCGAACGCGATGTCGAACTGCCTCGTGCCGCCGGCTTCGAACAGACGGCGCGACGCGACGCTGCTGACGGTGCGCACAACGCCCTCGAGCGGCGCGTCCGACGCGCCGTCCACACGCACCGACACCGCCTGTCCCGTGTCCACATTGGCCCGGTCCCGCTCCGGCAGCTTGGCCGTCACCTCGACCTGCGACGTGTCGACCAGATCGGCAATCGGCTGACCGGGGAAGGACGAGTCGCCGATCCGGTACTCGGGCATCACGGCGCCCTGGAACATCACGCCCCCCATCGCCATGTAGTTGGGGCGGACGGTCACGTAGCCTGCGAAGGGCGCCCTGATGGTCAGGTTCGCGATGTTGCGTTCGGCCACGGCGACGGAGGCACGGGCCTTGTTGCCTTGTTCCCGCAGCACGTCGGCGGCGGCGTCCGACGATTCGCCCCGGCTGACGACGTCGCGCTCGAGCTGGGCGAGGGCCTGACGCGCCTCTTCGAGCAGCAGCAGGTTCTGCCGTGCGACGATGGCGCCGACGAGTTCGTTGCCCGACGCGTCGAGTTCCGCACGGCGGACCGCGAACCGTGCCTGGAGGAGCGCGACCTCGTCCTCCGCTCGCTGCACGGCCGCCTGCGCACCGGCGCGCACGGTCTCCTGTTCGGCCAGCGCGAGATCGAAGCGGGCCTGTTCGAGCGCGAAGACCTGGTCGGCCGAGTCGAACTCCACGAGGACGTCCCCGGCCTCGAGCGCCGCGCCCGTCGCCGCGAGGCGGAGGATGGTGAGCGTGCCTCCGGCTGGGGGCGTGAAGACCTGCGCCGATCGCGTCGCGCGCACCTCGCCGGTGGCACGGACCGTCACGTCGACGGGTCCGCGGTGGACCAGCGACGTCGGGATAGCGGAGCCGCCCTCGGGGATGGCCGTGGCCCAAAGGCCCCCGCTCACGACAAGCAGCGCGGCGACCACGGCGCCGATCACGCGGCGGCTCACCGGCGTGCCTCCCACCCGTCCGGCGCCTGGAGCGCCACGCGTGTCCCGGCATCAATCCCGCCGGCCAGCGCCACCTGGTCGCGTCCACGCTTCACGACGGTGACGGGCGTCTCGGCCAGCGACGAGCCCATGACCGCGAAGACGATGCTCGTCCCGGCTCGCGCGAAGACGGCGGCGGCCGGGACGAGCAGCACATCGTCCAACCGATCGAGCTCGAGCCGCGCCGTCGCACTCATCCCCGTGCGGAGCCGCGCATCGGTCTCGAGCAGGGTGACCGCGACGTCGAAGTTTCGGACCGGGGGGAACGACGTGAAGTCGGGCGTGGCGACGAGTGAGATCTCCTCGATGCGCCCGTCGAGCTCCCGGTCCGGGACCGCGTCCACACGGATTCGTGCGGCCCCCCCGGCGCGCAGGCGCGCACGGTCGGCCTCGTCCACCCGCAGCGTCATCCGCACCGAGCGCAGGTCGGGCAGCTCCGCGATGGCGGCCCCGAACCACGCGCGATCGCCCCGCCGGAACTCGGGCGCGTTCCGGCTCATCGGCCCGCCGGCGCGCAGGTTCGGCAGCAGCGAGACCATCCCCGCCGCGGGCGCCGAGAGCGTCAGCGAGGCAATGATGCGGCGGGTGTCGTCGACGTCTGAGCGCACCTTGTCGGCCTTCTGCTGTGCGATGACGACGCCGGCGTCGCCCGCGTCGCGCTCGGCGGCCAGCGCCTCGACCTTCTCGGCGACGAACCGATCGGCATTCGCGACCGCGATCTCCCGCTTGCCCGCTTCAACCTTCGACGTGAGGTCGGCGGAGACGAGATCCAGACGCTGCCTGGCGGCGATCGACCGGGCCTTCTCGAGTTCGGCTTCGGCTGCCTGGACACGGCGGCGTTCCTCCGCGTGCGCCTTCTCGAGTTCCGAGAGCGCCTGTTTCACCTCGGACTCCTTCTGCTCCAGCGTCCGCAGGTGACTGGTGGGATCGAAGGCCACGACAACGTCGCCAGCCACGACCGACGTGCCGTTGGCCACGATCTCGACGATCTGCAGGTCGCCGCCGGAAGAAGGCGCGGAGAGCACGACGGAACGTGCCGGCCGGATCTCGCCACGGACGGGAAGCGCATCGACGTAGGCGCCGCGCTCGGCGA
>CAZNOC010000508.1:0-2451 GCA_964574545.1 uncultured Bifidobacteriaceae bacterium
GAACCCGCCGCCTGTCACGTCGACCGGGTCGGGCACGAGCGTGGCCGCCAGCTCGGTCAGTCGGGCGTCCGGTGGCGGCCCCGTCACATCCGGCCCCACCCAGGGACCGCTCGTCGCGTGCACGGGGAAGGCGTCCCCCTTGAACACCTGGTTGCAGACCTGGCAGGCGAAGACGTAGTTGTCGTAGCAGTACGCCAGCCACCAGTAGACGCTCTTCGGGCGAAAGTGCTCGACGTCGCCGTGCGCGACCGTGTCGGTCGGTGATTCGCAGTACGCGCACTTGCCCGTCGACTCGCGCCGCAGTTGTGGTTTCGCGGCCCTCCAGACCGCCGGCTTGAAGGCGAGCGTTCCGTTGACGTGGCCCCGCAGCAACTCCAGCGATCGACCCACGCGCGCGGCCCCGCGGAACCCCGCGGGAACGGCTTCGGCCGTTCGTACTCGCTCCAGCTTCGTCATCGGCGGCGCCTGCCTCTGCGCGACGGCGGCTGCTCGTCGAGCCTCGCCTTGATGTCGCGCAGCAGCTGGTGCTGTTCGGCGCCGCCTTCCCGAAGGACGCTCCAGTCGGGCAGGTCCTGCAGCGCCGATGTCAACTGCGACAGCCGCTCTTCATCATCCGCATCCCGATCGGGCAGCGCCGCCAGGCGCCGATACTCCAGCTTCATCGTCTCCACCGCGAGTGAGTCGATCGTGCCCAGTCCGAAGAGCGGGCTGAGCAGCAGCTGGTGCACCATCATCGTGCGGGGCTCGATCGGAGACGGTGCCAGCACCGGCGCGGCGTCCGGCGTGGGCCGCCGCATGACGAACAGCTCGCCCTCACCGGCCTGCTGCGCCGTCAGGACGGAGTGCGTCGTGAGGACGAACTGGAAATTCGGAAACACCTCCGTCAGAAAATCCCTGAGGTGCCGCTGCCACACCGGGTGCAGGTGGAGTTCGATCTCGTCAACGAACAGGACACCTCGCACCGACAGCGGATCCGTCTCTCCGGTAGAGGCTCCCGTCAGCCGGAACAGAAGATCGCCGCACCAGGCCGCCATGTGCTGGTAGCCGTCGCTCAGATAGGTCAGCGGCACCTCGCCGTCCACCGTTTCGAACAGCAGGTCCCGGCGCTCCCTGTCGATCCCCTTGAATCGGATGCCAGGCAGCAGCTTCGCCAACGCCGCCTCGACGATGCGGAGGCCGGCGTCCTCGAGGCGATAGTGGAGGTCGAGGGCCCAGGTCTCGAGCGGATTCAGCATCGCGTCTGGCGCGAACAGCGTCGCGACGTTATTCGCGCGCGGATGCCGGAACCGCGAGGCGACGGGCTGCGTGGACAGCTTGGTGCTGCTCAGACGTCGTGACGCCCCGTAGCCGATCACGGGGAAGCTGCTGGCGTCTTCGTCGACGGCGCGATCGAGCAGGTCGAGCCCCTCGCGGTTCGTGTCGTACAACTGCTTGAGGGAATCGCCGCGGCGCACCGAGAGACGAACGTGGCGGGGCGACCCATCGGGCATGTCGAAGTCGGCGTCGATCGCGCACTCGTTCTCGCCGGCACGAATCCAGCTCTCGGGATCCCCGATGAGTTCGGGGAGGGCGGCGCTGCCGGCCAGCACGAGGCCAACGGCGCGCATGAGCGTGCTCTTCCCCACCCCGTTCTCGCCAAGCAGCATCGTCCACCGTCGAGCGCCGCCTTGCGGCGTGACGAGCGGCAGGCTCATCGAGCGGATGCACCGGACGTTGGTGAGCTCGACTCTCTTCAGGAACATCGTCCCGCGGATTATCGCAGAATCCGTCGGAGGCGCGGGGGGCTGGGGGCCGTGCCTGACGCGTTCAGGAGGCGACCGGCCGCACTCGTTGCAGGTGGTCGAGCATGCGTTGACGATGAGCGCGCTGGCGATCGTCGAGACGGCGGCCGGCTGGGAACAGGTCGCCAACTGCGGGCGGTGCCGGCGGGCGCATCACGTGACTCAGCCTGTGGGCGCGCGTGCGGTTGACCTGGCCGCGGAAGCATTCGAAGCAGAGGGTGTGGTCCCGATCCGCCCGAACCTCGCGGCGGTACCTGAACCTGGCCTTCCGCTCGCGGCAAGCGGCGCACAGGGTCCTGACGCGCTTCGACTGGCGATGACGTTCGCGGTGTGACATCGGCTTCCTCCAGGGACGCTGTTGGACCGGGGGTGACGCTGATCAAAGCGTAGCGCTGGGGTCTGACAGATGAGGTCCTACGCCAGATGTTCGCTCCGGCCGGGTCCGGTGCCGGCCGGGGCCGACGCCCGGCGCCCGCGGAGCGGCCCCGACGGCTCTGCTACCATGGGCGGATGCGCCCGTAGCTCAGTTGGATAGAGCATCGGCCTTCTAAGCCGAGGGTCGCAGGTTCGAGTCCTGCCGGGCGCGCCATCCACCGCCCGCACATGATCGGGAGAGCGCTGCACACCACGCACGCGCCCACGATCATGGCCAGATCGATGGTTCCGGCTT
>CAZNOC010000509.1:0-2447 GCA_964574545.1 uncultured Bifidobacteriaceae bacterium
GGGCTGGCGGCTCACCGGGGCCCCGAGGGACCGGCTTCGGAATCACCTGCGGTTCCGCGACGCCGTCGAACCCGGCCCAGACGGCCTCGCCGGTGCGCAGGTTCAGCACGGCAAGCCGCCGGCGCTCGAGTGCGTCACCGACACGGATCCGCGTTTCGATTGGCTCCGTGTACGAGGACTCGCTGACGTAACGCGGGACCTGCGCTGTTCGCGCATCGGCGGCCCGTTCGGCCACGACGAGGTACGCATGCGTCTCGTCGGCCGACAGCGACGCATCGACGACGCTCTGCCGATCGGCGAGTTCGAAGCGCGGAAGCGCCCGCTCGCGGTCGCGGGCCTCGTTGCGGCGGCGGCGCTCGGCCGCCTGCCCCACCCACTCGATCAGCTTCTCTTCCTCCTCCTTGAGGAATCGCTGGCTGTCGGTCAGGCGCGGTTCGGTCGGCCGCGGCCCCACGTCCGTCAGCTGTACCAGCGTCCCCCCCGACGCCTGCCCGACGGGTACGAGATAGAGGTTGTTGTCCCTGAGAAACGTGACGTGCGTCCCGCCACGCACCCACCGCGGCGCGGACTCCGTCCCCGTCGTGCGTGTCACGTCGAAGCGGGCCGTGTCGCGCGTATCGATGATGACGATGTCGCCGCGGTCCACGCCGAGTTGGCGGCGGCGTGTGGCGTCCCAGGTCCCGCTCGTGAGCGGCGCTGATCGGCGCTCGTCATCGGTGAGGCGGCGCGGCTCACTGCCGTCGCGGCCGGTCACCCACGTGGCCGCCTCGTCTTCGTCCGGCATCCGCCACTCGAAGTAGAGGCGCTGCGAATCGCCCGACCAGCGGAGGCCGGACGGCGCATGGCCCACAAGCGACGGGCCGCGCATGATGCTGTCAACGGTGAGGGGGAAGGCCGCCGGCCGCCCCGCTTGATCGCCGGCCGCGGGCGCGGTCAGCACACAGATGGCCGCGGCGATGGCCGCTATCCACAAACCCAGATCGTTGCGCATGACTCTCCACTCGGGATTGAAGGCACCGAAAGGCAGAGTCTAGCGCAGAGCGGTGGCCGCCCCCCGGAATGATGACGACATTGGGGACGACCACCGCCCGTATGAAAACTTAGTCGAGCGGGATGCGCACGGTGAGCGGCGCTGTCAGCCTGGTCGTGACGACCATGCCGGGCGCGAGCGTCACTTCGTCACCACGAGTCGTGAGCACGACACCGGTGCCCGCGGCGGCGCCAATGCCTGAGCCGATGGCCGCACCTTTTCGGCCGCCGGCGATCGCGCCGGCGAGGGCTCCGGCGCCTGCGCCAATCCCGATCTTGGCGGCATCTTCCTTCTTGCTGGGCTCTGCGGCGTAGGCCAGCCGCGTGGTGCTGACCCGGTGTGACCGGCCGTGCGCGTCAAGCTCCGTGAACCGGAACGCCAGCTCTGCGACGCCCTTCACTCGTCCGGAGCGCTCCGCGTGCAGTACCGCGCCCTGGAGCGTCGATCCCTCGGGCAGGACTTCGACACCGTCAATCAGGACCGCTTCTCTGAGCACGCCACGCACGGGATCTTCGACGGAGCTGCTCGCCGATGACAGGCGGGTGCCGAGACCAACCCGCAACACCGTGCCTTCGGGCACGATGACCTCCCGGTATTCCGGTCCACCACCTGACGCCAGCCGCGAGAGGAATCCGCGCTCCTCGACCGCTGGACGCTCGCCGGCATCCCGTCCGGCGACCGGCGCACCGTCTGCCTGTTCGTCAGCGCCACCCGCACATGCCGTGGCCAGCAGCAGGACCACGATCGCGGGAATGAGTCGAGTCGTCATGACGCCTCCTTGATGCCCGACCAGCTGCAAGGACGACGCCAGCGGGCGAAGCGGGAGGAAGAGTCAGTCAGGTCGTTGGGATTGAGCCACTTACGGGCGCCGGCCGCGCAGCGTGACGCCGCAGCAACGGGGAGATCGTGCAAAACCTGCCGTGTCAGGCTGACGGCTCGCCAGACGGGCCCTGATCGGGGACGGTCGCTTCGAGGGTCACCCGCACGACGCAGTTGCCGCCGGCATCCCGCGCGTCACGGAGGCCGCGGCGCGCGGCCTTGATCATGTCGAGTTCTTCCCAGGCAGACTCACGGGGGGGCACGGCTGAGACGACCGACACGCTGACCGTCACGTAGGGAGCCCCACTGTCACGGGCATGCGGCAGCTGAAGCGCTTCGACGCTCTGTCGCGCACGCTCGGCGATGCCGAGCGCGCCGGGACTGTCGGTGGTGGCCAGCGTGAGGGCGAACTCGTCACGACAATAGCGTGCCACCAGGTCGCCTGGACGCCCCACGACACCCATCAGCGCGCGGCCCACCAGCTTGAGGCACTCGTCGCCGGCCCGCCTCCCGTGCTGCCGGTTGTAGTCTCTGAACTCGTCTACATCGAGCATCACGAGGGAGACAGCGCAGCGCTCGCGCCTGGAGCGGCGCCACT
>CAZNOC010000510.1:0-147 GCA_964574545.1 uncultured Bifidobacteriaceae bacterium
GGGCTCGGCGCCGCCGGGGGTCCCGGCGTTGCGCGGGCGATCGAGATCCTGCAGAACGACTTCGTTCGGACGCTCAAACTGCTGGGATGCCGTTCGGTGGCCGACCTTGGGGCGTCTCAGGTTGAGATGCGCAGGGGGTGAGGGACA
>CAZNOC010000510.1:157-2437 GCA_964574545.1 uncultured Bifidobacteriaceae bacterium
TTCGGGCGGGTTGGGACAGGTTCGGGCGGGTTCGGGCAGGTTCGGGGCGGGCAGCCGCCGCACTTCACCCGAACAGCGACCGCAGCACGAACCCGATGTTGGCCGGCCGCTCCGCCAGCCGCCGCATGTACCACCGGTACCAGGCCTCCCCGTAGCTCACCAGCGTCGCGACCGTTTCCCCTTCCTCTCGCAACCTTCGCTGGTCCGCATCCCGGATTCCGAACAGCATGTGGATCTCATACTTCCCCTGCCCGACCCCCAGCTCTCGCGCGCGCGCGACAATCCGCCGAATCAGCGGCAGATCGTGCGTCCCGAATACCGGGAGACACTCCCCGCGCGCCGCCCCCTCCAGCATCCGTCCCGCGATCGCTTCAAACGCCGCATCCGTGTCCCGCTTCCGCGGATAGGCCACCTCCGGCGCCTCCGCGTACGCCCCCTTCACCAGCCGAATCGTCGGCGTGACTGGCAGCAACGCCTCCACATCCTGCGCCGTGCGGTAGAGGTATGCCTGCAGCGCGATCCCCGCCCGCGCGTGCCGCGCCCGGACCCCGCGGTAGAGATCCAGCGTGCGATCCACGTACGTCGCGTCTTCCATATCCAGCCAGAGCGCCGACCCGGTGTCCTCCGCCCGGTCCGCCAGTGCCGCCAGATGGTCCGCGCATGCCTCCACAGACAGGTCCAGCCCCAGCTGCGTCGGCTTCACGCTCACCTGGGCGGGCAACCCCCGCGCCTTGATCGCGTCGAACAGCTCCACGTAGTGATCGCGCACCGCCGCCGCCTCCGCGGCGCTCGTGATCGCTTCGCCCAACCGCGTGTAGAGCAGCCCGCGTCCGCTCGCCGCGATGTCCTCGCCCGCGCGCAGCCCGTCGTCCATCGACTCGCCCGGCATGAACGCCCGCGTCGCGCGGCGCACCACGCGGCTCCTTGTCGCGAACCGGTTCAGCGTGTCGCTCTTCGCTGCTGCCAGCAGTACCGATCGTCCGAGCCCCATCAGCGCGCTCCCGTCAGTTCCTGAATCAGCGCGTCGCCTGGCCGCGAGTCGAGAGGCCGGGCCTCCGCATGCGGACGCCTGCTCGACTGACCGGCGGGTCATGTGAGGACCGAGAGACGCCGCCGGGGCGGACGACGCGGTTCGTGGGCGGGTTCAGGCCGGCGCTGGTCCGGCGACTCGGGGGCATGAGGCCAGACTACTGCAGCTTCATGCCGCCTCGCCATCCTGCACGGCCTGCCGCTCTCCGCCGCTGCGCCCGGGCCCAGAATCGCCCGACACAGGCGCCATGCGCGGCACAGACGGGACAGCACGCGGCGACGACAGAAAGCCGGTGACCGCCGGCCTGGAACGGCAGGAGCTGCACGATTGCTCGCGCCCGCGCGAGCCGGCATCCGCGCGTTTCGGTCGGGCGACAACAGAAGCGGTTAGACTGGGGCGAGATCATGCAGGGCACGGAGTTCGACGAGTTGGCGTTCTTCCGAGGCGTCGAGGACTCCGGCGCCCGCGCACTGCTGATAGGACGGCGTGCGCTTGTCGTGCTCGGCCTGCCGGTGCTCACGGCCGACTACGATTTCTGGCTGCACATCGACGACATCGAGGTGTTCAACCAGGCGACGGCGCCGTTCGGGCTGGTTCCAACGCATCCGCCTGACGAGGCGCGTCGGCGCGGGCGTTACGTCCTGGAGAACGACGAGCGCGTGGACGTCCTCGTCGCGCGATCGGTGCCCGCCAGCGAGGGGGCGCCCGTCACGTTCGCAGACCTGTGGGACCGGCGGCGGGCGGCGAGCCTGACTGAGGGCGTGCGGGTGCAGCTGCCAAGTATCGCGGACCTGATCGCGACGAAGCGGTTTGCGTCCCGGCCGAAAGACCTCGAAGACATCCGGCTGCTCGAGATCCTGCGCCGGGAGGAGGGCCTGTGAGCAGCGAATCACCGTCGAGGGCACGTCGGGCCATCGAGGAATCGCAGCGGCAGGTCACCGGCACGGAAGCCGCCGCGTACCTGGCGGCGCCGATTGCGGAGGCCGAGCGCGAGGAAGCCGTCGCCCTCATCCGATGGTTCCGCCGCCGTTACCCGACGGGGGCCGACCGGCTCGCCTACGTAAGGCGCGCCTACAGGCGCTGGACCATGGCGCGACCCCGTGGATGACTGACGCGCCTGCTCATGCTCGGGCGCCGCGTGGTCACCACAATAATGGCGGCCGTCACGAGAGCAACCGCATCACGACCCCGAGCGCCGCGCAGATGCCGAGGACCGGCAGGATACCCAGCCGCCCGAGGAACACCAGCGC